>DASVMX010000368.1:0-10858 GCA_036384215.1 Ktedonobacteraceae bacterium
TTTCTCCTCCGGGGGGCTAAAATTTCAAGCCCACTTCACGAGCGCCTTCGGCGAGCGCGGCCACACGCCCATGATAGGGATAGCCACCGCGATCAAAGACGACCTGTTCAATGCCTTTTTCTTTGGCGCGCTGTGCCACCAGTTTGCCGACCTCGTGGGCCAGCGCGACTTTGTGGTTGCTCGAGATCGCCACCAGAGCCTCGACCGGGGTCTTTTTCTCCCCTTTGACGGCCTGGGCCAGGACGGTCTTTTTGCCGGTGCCGGGCTTGGCGCCTTTGGGAGCCTTCTCGGCTTTGGCACCCTTCTCCTTCTTCGCAGGAGCAGCCTCGGTCACAACTTCGACCTCTTCAACCTCCACGACTTCCTCCGCTCGCGCGGCGGGGGCCGCCTGGACAGCCGGCTTGAAATCCTTCAAAGTGGCGTCCAGCGAAGAGGCCGCGGCCAGGGTATGCCCGCTGAGATCGTCGATAACCTGCGCGTAGATCTGGTTGCCGCTGCGAAAGACGCTCAGGCGTGGACGCCCCTCAGAGCCCGCAACACGGTTGCGCAGGCGCATATGCCGCTTTTGACGAGCTTTATTTGCGTTGAATTGCTTGATCATTTCTTCTTACCACCGACTTTCCCGGCCTTACCGGCCTTGCGGCGGATCGCCTCTCCAGTGTAACGAATGCCCTTGCCCTTGTATGGCTCAGGCTTGCGCAACTGGCGGATGCTGGCCGCGGTCTGACCAACGAGGTGCTTATCGATGCCACTCACGCTGATCCTCGTGGCCTTGGTCGCCTGGTCAACGCCATCCACGCTCAGCGTCACGCCAGCAGGCGGCTGGACCTCAACCGGGTGGGAATAGCCCACCAGGATCACCAGGTTCTCGCCCACTTTGTTCGCGCGATAGCCAACGCCGTGGATCTCCAGTTGTTTGGTATAGCCAGTCGTAACCCCGACCACCATGTTATTGACCAGGCTACGGTACAGGCCATGCTTTGATTTATGTTCTTTGCTATCCGATGGGCGCGTTACCGTCAAATTTCCGTTATCCAGCGCCAGCGTCAGCTCAGGATCAACCTGATGCGACAGCTCGCCCTTGGGGCCTTTGACCGTCACAAAATTTCCATCGGTCCAGGTCACCTGTACCTTTGGCGGCACAGGGATCGGAGCACGTCCAATACGAGACATTTTTTTCTCCTATCACTCTGTCAAATGGCATTTGACCAGTACGCCGCCTGCGGCGGCAAGAGAAGAAGTCGAGAAGCGGGACTGGCTCCTTATTCCGAACGGGCAAGTTGCTTGATCGCAACTTCTTTTGCCCTCTCGGTAAGGTAGCCCGCACCCCTGCAAAGGGCTACCGCCTCTGCACTCCTATTTGTACATCCATTCTGCCAATTTGCCAGAGCACACACTGTTTACCAGACGTAACAGACGACCTCGCCACCCAGGCCTTCTTGATAGGCTTTGCGGCCCGTCATCAACCCCTGGGGCGTCGAAAGAATAGAGATACCCTGCCCGCCGCGCACGCGAGGAATGCTTCCCCGCCTGGTGTACACGCGCAGGCCAGGCTTGCTGACACGCTTGAGCTGCGTCAGCACCGATTTCTTCTCCACATAGCGCAGCGTCAGGCGAAGCGTGCCCTGAGGGGTATCCTTGAGGATCTCGATGTCCTTGATATAGCCCTCTTCTTTGAGCACGCGCGCGATGGCCAGCTTCATTTTTGAGGCCGGGATACTCACCCGCGCATGCCGCGCGGTCACCGCATTACGAATGCGAGTTAGCATATCCGCGATGGGATCAGTCATGTTCATGAAACAACACCCTCCGATTACCAGCTCGACTTCGTCACGCCGGGCAATTCCCCGCGCAACGCCCGCTCACGGAAGCAGATGCGGCAGAGACCAAATTTCCGAATATACGCGCGTGGCCGGCCACAGACCTGGCAGCGGTTGTGATGCTGCACTTTGTACTTGGGCTTGCGCTGCGACTTAACGATCATTGACGTTTTTGCCATACCAGTCTCCTGCTATTTCTTAAAGGGCATGCCCATCAACTTGAGCAACTGCCGCCCCTCTTCATCGGTGCGAGCTGTCGTAACAATGCTGATTTCCATACCGCGCACCTTGTCGACTTTGTCGTAGTCGATCTCGGGGAATACCAGTTGCTCGCGCAGGCCCAGCGTGTAGTTGCCGCGACCGTCGAAAGCCTCCGACGAAATACCCTGGAAGTCGCGGATACGCGGCAGGGCAACGTTCATCAGCTTATCGAGGAAGTGGAACATGCGGTCTCCCCGCAGGGTGACCATGCAGCCAATCTGCATGCCTTCGCGCAGCTTGAAAGCCGCGACCGAGCGCTTCGCGCGGGTAATCACCGGGCGCTGGCCAGTGATCGTGCCCAGGTCGGCGACAGCGGCATCCATCGCTTTGGCGTTCTGGATGGCCTCGCCCATACCGATGTTGACGACCACTTTGTGAACGGTCGGCACCTGCATCGGGTTCGAGTAATTAAACTCCTTCTGCAAGCCCGGCACGACCTCTTTCAGGTACTTTTCTTTCATTCGCGATGCCATTTATTTACTCCTTATTCGCCGAGCGTTCCTCAATGACTTTGCCACACTTCTTGCACAGACGGACCGCGCGCTCTTTGTCGTTGATCACCCGGCGCTCGTGGGCAACCCTGGTGGGCTTGCCGCATTCAGAGCAAATGAGCATCGTATTGGAGACATGAATGGGCATGGCTTTGTCGATCACGCCGCCCTGGCGAGTCTGGCCCTGCGGTTTCACATGTTTTTTCACCATGTTCAGACCCTCGACCACAACCTTGTTGACCTGTGGCAGAGCCCGTGAAACCGTTCCCTTTTCCCCTTTATCTTTGCCGGTGAGTATCAAAACGGTGTCACCCTTCTTGATATTCATCTTGGCAAGATGCAGAGGCTTTTTCTCTTGCTTTCTAATTGCCATTTCTTTCCTCAACCGTTTATCGTTTGTCTTTGGCGCACTCGCGAGTGCCAAACATCAACGAAAAACGTTCTGCTGCTAGAGCACTTCTGGTGCCAGCGAAATGATCTTCATGAAGTTGCGCTCACGCAGTTCGCGCGCGACCGGGCCAAAGATACGGGTGCCGCGCGGGTTGTTACCAGCGGCGATGATCACGGCGGCATTCTCGTCGAAACGAATATGCGAGCCATCGGGGCGTGCGTACTCTTTCGCAACACGCACGACCACGGCATTGACCACTTCACCCTTCTTGACCTGGCCATTCGGCGCGGCCTGTTTGACCGAGGCTTTGATGATATCACCGACCTCGGCGTAGCGCTTGCGCGATCCACTCATTACGCGAATGCACATGATCTCTTTGGCGCCGGTGTTGTCGGCAACTTTCAGACGTGTCTGTGGCTGAATCACGGTAATCCTCCCTTATTCTTCCGCAGACTCGGCGGCCAGGTCTGGATCAGCTTCGGCCAGCACTTCCTCGACGGGAACAATGCCACTGCCGCGCTTCGTGATCTCTACCAGGCGCCAGCGCTTCAGCTTGCTGAGCGGGCGGCTCTCCTGAATGCGGACCACGTCGCCAATCTGACAGACGTTATCTTCGTCATGCGCGTAAAAATGTTTCGTCTGCTTGTACGTGCGCTTGTAAATGCGATGTTTTTTCAACGAGACGACCTGTACAACAATCGTCTTGTCCATCTTATTACTGATGACGGTGCCCTCTTTGATCTGCACGCGGGTCCCGGGCTTCTCCGCCTGAGCTTGCTGTGTCATTATTCCTGACCCTCCCGCTCCAACTGGCCCAGCCGGTGCAGTACACGAGCGATGTCAATACTCGTCTTGGTGAAGACGCTATTATCCTTGATTTCGCCGCGCTGCTGCTGCAGGCGGAGATTAAACTGTTTCAAGCGCAGTTCCTTTAGCTCGCGCTGAGCCTCGCCCTCGTTAAAGGCCTGGATCTGCTTGCGGCGTTCGTTAACTTTCAACGCTCTCAGCCTCCCCCCGCACTAAAAAGCGGGTCTTAACAGGCAGTTTATGGCCGGCCAGGCGCACTGCTTCTTTGGCGATTTCCTCGGAAACGCCGCCGATCTCGAAAATGATGCGTCCGGGCTTGATAACTGCGACATAGTGATCGACCGCGCCTTTACCGCTACCCATGCGGGTTTCGGCTGGCTTGGCGGTAATCGGCTTGTCCGGGAAAACGCGAATCCAGACTTTACCACCGCGCTTCATGAAACGGGTGAGCGCGATACGCGCGGACTCGATCTGGCGGGACTCCAGCCAGCAGGCTTCCAGCGCCTGCAGCCCGAATTCACCAAAGGAAAGGGTGTTGCCACGCGTGGCGTTTCCCTTCATACGACCGCGATGCTGTTTGCGGTATTTAAAACGTGACGGTGCCAGTAACATGGCTTCTTCTCTCCTCTACTCGCTCTCAGCAGTCCCGGTTTCGGGTGTGGCTGGCGTTGGTGGCGGCGGCGTGGTTACGTTCTCGCTGGTTGTCGCGGGGCTCTGGGCCTCAGGACTCTGAGCGGGACGCTCCCCTCTCGGCGGACGCGGTCCACGGTCTCCCTGTGGACGCTCCCCACGCGGCGGCCGCGGTCCACGATCTCCCTGCGGACGGTCTCCCTGGGGACGATCTCCCTGGGGACGCGGCGGACGCGGTCCACGATCTCCCTGTGGACGATCCCCACGCGGGCCACGATCACCACCGCGGCGCTCGCCACGATCTCCACGCGGGCCACGGCGCTCGCCGCGCTCCTCGCGCTGCTGGGGCACGTAGGCCTCCTCGAGAGCAGCGCCCAGTTCACGGCGCCTCTCTGGCAGGATGTCGCCCTTGTAGATCCAGACGCGAATACCGATCACCCCGAAGGTCGTGTGGGCCTCGGCCAGACCATAATCAATGTCGGCGCGCAGCGTGTGCAGCGGAATCTTGCCCTCGACCTCTTTCTCGGAACGCGCGATTTCCGCGCCGCCGAGACGACCGCCAACGACAATGCGAATGCCCTTGGCGTTCGCGCGCATCGACTTCTGTACCGCCTGCTTCATGGCGCGGCGGAACGAGACACGCTTCTCCAACTGCTCCGCGATGCTGCGGCCCACCAGGTAGGCGTCCAGCTCGGGCTGGCGGATCTCGACGATGTTCAAGCGCACACGCTTCTTCGTCGCGGCCTCCAACTGCGCGCGCAGTTCGTCAACCTTCTGGCCATTACGGCCAATCACAATACCAGGCTTCGCGGTGTGAATGGTCACCGCCACCTGGTTCGCGGCAGCGCGCTCAATCTCAATCCGCGAGATCGCCCCATCGGCGAGTTTCTTGTTAATGAGATTGCGCAGCTTGAAATCTTCCGCGAACAAATCTTTATAATCACGCTCCGCGTACCAGCGAGACTGCCAGCCCTTCACGACGCCGAGCCTGAAGCCAGTGGGATGTACTTTATGTCCCAAGGTATTCTCCTTCTCCTTCTTACCCCGCGCGAGCAAACACCGCTCAAAGCATCGCGTTCGCTCGTGTGGATCAGAAGACTAGCGCCCTATGTCGGACCGGTCATCCGAGACGACCACCGTCACATGACAGAACCGTCGCAGAATACGCGCTGCACGACCGTGCGGACGCGCTTTGATGCGCTTGACCCGGAAAGAGTCATCCGCGACAATATTTAAGATGAAAAGATCATCTGGATTCAGATTATAGTTATTCTCCGCGTTCGCCGCCGCCGAGGCCACAACTTTGCTCACCGGCTGCGCGCCCGCGTTAGGCATAAACTGCAAATACGCGAGAGCTTCATTCACAGTCAGCCCTTTGACGGCATTCGTGACCAGGCGCATTTTACGCGGGGGAATACCAATGTCTTTGGCAATTGCTCGAACTTGCATTTCTAACCTCAGCGGACCCCAGTGGTCCGTTCACTTTTCCCACCGGCATGGCCATGAAAGCGACGGGTAGGAGCAAACTCACCCAGTTTATGACCCACCATGTTCTCGGTAATATAGATGGGCACATGCGTCTTGCCGTTATGAACGCCAATCGTCATTCCTACCATCTGAGGGAAGATGGTTGAGGCGCGCGACCAGGTCTTAATCACCCGGCGGTCGCCGCTGCGGATCACCGCCAGCACTTTCTTCCTCAGCGACTCGTGAATGTATGGCCCTTTTTTCCTTGAGCGCGACATACCTACTTCCTCCTGCCAGCGTTACGGCGCCGGACAATAAAGCGATCCGTTCTCTTGTTGTTGCGCGTCTTGTAGCCCAGCGCGGGTTTGCCCCACGGGGTCTGCGGCTGCCCACCGATTGGCGCGCGGCCCTCACCACCACCATGAGGATGGTCGCGCGGGTTCATGACAGAACCGCGCACGGAGGGACGACGGCCCAGGTGACGAGAACGACCGGCTTTACCGATGCTCTGGTTCTCATGGTCGATATTTCCGACCTGGCCAACCGTGGCCGTGCAGAGGATGTGTACCTGGCGCTGCTCGCCTGAGGGCAGGCGGATCAGGGCGTAGTCGCCATCCTTGGCCATCAACTGCGCACCAGCACCAGCTCCGCGCACCATCTGGCCCCCACGTCCTTTGGTCAGTTCGATGTTGTGAATCACCGTACCAGAAGGAATATTCTTCAATGGCAACGAATTGCCCGGCTTGATATCCGCGTCCGGGCCAGCCGAGACCTGGTCGCCAACCTTGAGGCCGAGCGGCGCGATGATGTAGCGCTTCTCCCCGTCAAGATAGTGCAGCAGGGCAATGCGCGCCGAACGGTTGGGATCGTACTCGATGGCCGCGACCCGCGCGGGAACGCCCAGCTTGTTGCGCTTGAAATCGATCAGGCGATACGCGCGCTTGGCGCCGCCCCCACGATGGCGCGTCGTGATCTTTCCCTGGTTATTGCGCCCGGCGTGCTTCTCCAGCTTCACCACCAGAGATTTCTCTGGTCGCGTCTTGGTAATCTCCTCGAAAGTCGAGACTGACATGCCGCGGCGGCCAGGAGATGTTGGTCGATACTGTCTAATTGGCATCTCTCACACTCACTCCTACCCGATTTTGCGAAAGAAACGACGATCAAGTCGTTTGCAAAATCGGAACAAGGATACTAAATCCTTATGCCTTCAATGCGTCGATTGACTCACCCGCTGCGAGCGTGACAATCGCCTTTTTCCACTCCTGAGCACCCAGAGGGCGGGGAGCAGATCCCCGGCGCCTGAGCATTCGCTCTTTCCCAGGCATGCGCATGATATTCACGGAGACGACCTTCACTTTGAAAAGCGTCTCGACCGCGCGGCGCACATCTATTTTGTTGGCTTCCAGGGCCACTTTAAACGTGTATTTGTTCTGGCTCTGCAGGTTGACCGTTTTTTCGGTCACGATACCATGGCGCAGCACTTCTGTGATTTCCACGGTTCCTACTCCTTCTCGTCCTCGGAGGACTCGCCAGCCTCGGAGCTGCTCTCGTCTTCCTCGGTTTCGTCGGTTTCATCGGCTTCTTGCTCTTCAGAAGCGTCTTCGGACTCCGCCGCCAGTTCGTCAGCGATACGCTGGCTGGCCTCTTCGGAACTCAGACCTTCGCCGAAAACCAGTTCAATCCAGCGCACAGTATGCACCGGCATGACCAGGTAGTCGTGCTTGAGCAGCTCGATGACGTTGATCGAGGAGACATGCTGCACTTTGGCCGATGGGATGTTGCGCGTCGAAAGCACGACATTTTCGTCGCGCTGCGGGAGCATCATCAGCACCTGCTTGCCATTGACCGGCAGGTTCTCCAGAATCTCCAGCATATCTTTCGTGCGCGGCCCACCCAGAGACAGCTTATCCAGAACGATCAATTGCGCGTTGGCTACCTTGTCGGACAGAGCCGATTTGATGGCCAGGCGGCGCACCTTCTTGGGCACGTCGTGATGATACGGGTGCGGTTTCGGACCCCAGACCACGCCGCCATGTCGAAACTGGGGAGCACGCGTGCTACCCTGGCGCGCGCGCCCGGTGCCTTTCTGTTTATATGGCTTTTTGCCACCGCCCGAAACTTCGCTGCGGGTCTTGGTTGAAGCATTGCCCTGGCGGCGATTAACCAGTTGTGCGACGACAACCTGGTGAAGCACCGCTTCGTTTGGGGTAACTCCAAACACCTGCTCACTCAGTTCGAGCTCTTTTACGGCCTCTCCGGCCATGTTATACACTGTAGTCGAGGGCATTTCAGGTTACCTCATACATGCTTCTTAATCATGAGCAACCCACCATTGGCGCCAGGGACAGAGCCCTTGACCAGCAGCAGATTTCGCTCAGGATCAGCTTGAACCACTTGCAGTTTCTTCAACGTCACACGCTCATGGCCCATGTGACCAGCCATGCGCGTGCCTTTGAGCACGCGGCCTGGCGTGGTGCCAGAGCCGATAGAACCAGGGGCGCGTGTGCGGTCCGACTGACCGTGAGTCTTCGGGCCACCGCTAAATCCATGGCGCTTGACACCGCCCTGGAAACCCTTACCTTTGCTGGTCCCGACGATGTCGACGGACTCACCAGCGGTAAACAGGCTTGCGTCAAACGTTTTTCCCAGTTCCAGACCTTCGAGCGAAGCTCCGCTTTGCACCCCTACTTCGCGCAAGACTTTGAAGGGGCCGAGTTCGGGGCCAGGACGACGCTGGCGGTTCTCCTGCACTCTTTGCAGTTTGACCACCTGCTTGTCCAGCTTCTCTTCGCCTGCCTCGTCAGAGGACTTTTTCTGTTGCTGCTGATGCTCTTGCAGGCGTTTGCGCTGCGCTTTCAGCAAGGGCAGCTTGTGCCCCAGGTGCCCCAGTTCGGGGCGCGTCACACTCTTCAGGTGCGCGTCTTCAAAACCGATCTGGACGGCTTCATAACCATCCTGGGCAACGGTCTTGATCTGTGTCACGACGCATGGGCCAGCCTCGATCACTGTCACCGGTATCACGGTCCCGTTAGGACCAAATACCTGAGTCATTCCGACCTTTCTGCCCAACAATCCACTGAGCATTTCCTTTCCTCTCTCTCTGCTCTAGTTGCGCCTCTCCACATTGCCTGTTAGCTCTTTGCTAACCTCAGCAAGATGGGCGTTTCCTACAGCTTGATCTCGATGTCCACACCTGCGGGCAGATTCAATCGTGTCAATGACTCAACCGTTTTGCTCGTCGGATCGAGAATGTCGATCAGGCGCTTGTGCGTGCGGATCTCGAATTGCTCGCGTGAGTCCTTATCGATGAAAGGAGAACGCATCACGGTAAACTTGTCGATTTCTGTGGGCAGAGGCACCGGACCGGAGACGCGCGCGCCGGTCTGCTGGGCCGCGTCTACGATCTGCATCGCTGACTGATCGAGAATGCGATGATCATATGCTTTCAAGCGAATGCGAATTCGCTGTTTTGCTCCTGTAGCCATTTTCTTCTCCTGTGTGAGTAGAATCCCACAAGCTGGGGGTCAAGGGGGCTACGCCCCCTTGCGGGGTCTGGGGTGTCCCTAGAAAAACTCTTTTCTCTCGCTACGCCGCCTGCGGCTGCGCACAACAAAGAAAAAGTTTCCGGGGACTGGTTCCTTATTCCGAGTGGGCAAGCTGCTAGATCGCAGCTTTCATTGCCCACTTGGAAAGGAAACCCCGGCCCCTGGCAGAGGGCTGCCGCCCTCTGCACTCCCGCCCGCTTTCAGCATCAGCCTGCGGGGCTCTACTCCTGGAGCAGGGGCGCAATTGCTTGCGCCCCTGCTCCAGTAAATTCCTTAGTCGATTCTGGTGCAGACGCCCGCGCCAACGGTGCGCCCGCCTTCGCGAATGGCGAATTTCGACCCGATTTCCATGGCCACCGGCTGCAGCAACTCCACCGTCATCTCGATGTTGTCGCCCGGCATGACCATCTCCACTCCCTCCGGCAGCTTGATCGCTCCCGTCACGTCCGTCGTGCGGATGTAGAACTGCGGACGATACCCGTTAAAGAACGGCGTGTGACGCCCTCCCTCTTCCTTGGAGAGCACGTACACCTGCGCCTTGAACGTCTTGTGCGGCTTGATCGATCCCGGCTTGGCCAGCACCTGACCTCGCTCGATGTCCGTGCGCTCTACTCCTCGCAGCAGCAGACCCACGTTATCGCCCGCCTGCCCCTGGTCCAGCGTCTTCTGGAACATTTCCACTCCCGTCACCACCACGGTGCGGGTCGTGTCGTGCATGCCGACGATCTCGACGTTCTCCCCCACTTTGACGATCCCACGGTCAATACGACCCGTGCCCACGGTCCCACGGCCCTTAATGCCGAACACATCCTCCACCGCCATCATAAACGGCTTGTCCGTCGGCCGCTCCGGGGTCGGGATGTAGGCATCCACCTGGTCCATCAGATCCCAGATGCATTTGGCATCGGCATCCTCGCGGGAGAGATTGCCTTTGCTCTCCAGCGCTTTGAGGGCCGAACCACGCACCACGGGGATATCATCGCCGGGGAAATTGTACTTCGAGAGGAGTTCGCGGACTTCGAGTTCAACCAGTTCGAGGAGTTCCTCGTCTTCCATCATATCGACTTTGTTGAGGAAGACCACCATCGCTGGCACTTCCACCTGCCGGGCCAGCAGGATGTGCTCGCGGGTCTGCGGCATCGGGCCATCCGGCGCGCTGACCACCAGGATCGCCCCATCCATCTGGGCCGCCCCGGTGATCATGTTCTTGATGTAGTCGGCGTGTCCGGGACAGTCCACGTGCGCGTAGTGGCGATCTTTCGTCTCGTACTCCACGTGAGCAATCGCGATGGTGATCCCGCGCTCACGCTCTTCGGGCGCCTTGTCGATCTGGTCGAAGGCGATGTACTTGTTTTCCTGCGACAGACTCGCCAGCACCTTGGTGATGGCCGCGGTCAGCGTCGTCTTGCCGTGGTCGATGTGTCCAATCGTGCCCACGTTTACATG
>DASVMX010000369.1:0-8451 GCA_036384215.1 Ktedonobacteraceae bacterium
GTTGTCCTCGATATTACCGACTGTGACCAGCGCGGCGGCTTTAGGCGTGTAGAACGCAGCAGGCTTTGCCTTCAAAGCTTTTTCCAGGCCGGTGCGCGCGATTTTGCTGCGGTCGCTGCCCGCGTTGTCCGGCACGATATCCAGCAGCAGGCAGGGGATGCCGACGTTGGCCAGGTGGGCTGCGATGGCCGCTCCCATCACGCCCGCGCCCAGCACCGCTGCTTTGCGAATCTGATACGTCATGGCTACCCAATCCTCTCGATAATCGTCGCGACGCCCTGGCCGCCGCCGACGCAGAGGGTGGCCAGACCCAGCGTCTTGTTCGCGGTCTGTAGATCGTTGAGCAGTGTCGCAATCAGGCGCGCGCCGGAGCAGCCCAGCGGATGACCGAGCGCGATTGCGCCTCCGTGCGGATTCAACTTCTCCTGGTCGATGCCCAGCGACTTGACCACGGCCAGCGATTGGGCCGCGAAGGCCTCGTTGAGCTCGATAATCTCGATATCGCTCAACTGGAGATTCGCGCGTTGGAGGGCTTTTTTCACTGCGGGCACGGGTCCAATACCCATGATATCGGGGCGCACGCCGGAGACAGCCATGGTAATCACGCGTGCCAGCGGGGTAATGCCCTGCTCTTTTGCCTTCTCAGCCGACATCAACACCACGGCGGAAGCGCCGTCGTTGAGTGGGCTGGCGTTGCCAGCGGTAACGGTGCCGCCTTTGATAAAAGCTGGTTCCAGGCTGGCCAGGCGCTCCAGCGATGTATCGCGGCGCGGTCCCTCGTCGGTATCCATCACACGGCCATCGGGCAATGTTACCGGTACAATCTCGCGTTTGAACACCCCCGCGTCGATGGCGGCAAGCGCACGCTGGTGACTGCGCAGGGCAAAGGCGTCCTGCTCCTCGCGGCTGATCCTGTGCTCGCGGGCCAGGTTCTCGGCGGTCATGCCCATGGGAATATAACTGGAAAGGCCATATTCCAGTTCGCAGGGCGGATAGGGTGAACTCAGTTTCTCACCCTCGCGCGTGGGTACCAGGCGGGGATTCATGCTGGGATTAAAGCCGCCCATGGGCACGCGCGACATGCTCTCAATGCCGCCCGCGACAAAGACATCGCCCAGGCCGAGCATAATATTCTGAGCAGCCATATTAAAGGCTTGCAGGCTGGAAGCGCAGAAGCGGTTGACAGTCACGCCGCCCGCGGTCTCCGGCAGTCCGGCCAGTGCGCCGACCAGGCGGGCCAGGTTAAAGCCTTGTTCGCCTTCGGGGAAAGCACAGCCCAGGATCAGATCTTCGATCAACGAGCGGTCCAACTGTGGCACGCGCTCAACCGCGGCCTTCACAGCCACCGCGGCCAGATCATCGGCGCGCATATCTTTGAGCGCTCCCTTGTTCGCGCGCCCGATAGGTGTGCGTACCGCGCTGACAATAACGGCTTCTGCCATGATATTTTTCTCCTTTGATAGGTACTTTGAAGCGGGATTGTTAAGGGCTGCGCCCTTAATTGGGGTGCGGAGTGTCCCCGCCTTCCCTTTTTCGATTGGGCCACTGCGGCGGGATTGTTAAGGGCGGCAGCCCTTAACCTGGGGTTTGGGGCTGTGCCCCAACTTTTTCTTCCCTCCACTCGCCGCCTACGGCGGCGAGTAAAAAGAGAGGAAAGAGGTTTTTCCGGGGACACCCCGGACCCTGGCAGAGGGCTCGCCGCCCTCTGCACTCCCGCTGAAAAGCGCTAAGTTAACGCCTATGGGGGACGCCCAGACCCCGGCAGGGAGAACCCTGCACCCCTTGAAGAAGACATGGCGGACATCCGCCTATGAATTTACAGCGGATAGCCCTGTTTTTCGACGATCAGGGTGGACAGTTCGCGCTGGAGGGTGACGCCGTTGAGATTGTAGTCGCCGACATAGGCACGGACGCGAGCCAACTCTTTTTCGACTTTTTCGGCCTCGGTGTTGGTCATGATCAACTGGTCGAGATTGAGGCGGATGCGCGAGAAGGCCAGCCAGGCGGCGAGCTGCGCGAGCTGAACGTGAACCGCGCTATTGGCGTCGCCGCGGCGCACGGCCTGGGTCGCGCGGGCCAGGGCGCTGTCGATGCCGTAGATCTCGATCAACAGGTTAGCCAGGTACTCGATAAACTCTTCCTGGTTTTCCAGATCCTGCATATATTTTAGCGCAGCCTTGGTCGCGGCGTAGGACGTAGCATCCTTGGCGCGTTCAAGCGCGTTGACCGCTTCGCGCAGCTCGGCGGGAATGGTCTCACCGGCGAAATCGACGGCCTGTCCGGCTTTCACGCGGGCTTCGATTTCGGGATAGCGCTGCATCAGGTCCAGCTTGCCGGTCATGGCGCGTTTGAAGAGGGTGCCGGAGGCTACCAGGCGGTTGATCTCGTTCGTGCCCTCGAAGATGCGCTGGATACGGGCGTCGCGATAGGCCTTCTCAATCGGGTACTCGTGCATAAAGCCGTAGCCGCCGAAGATCTGTACGCCTTCATCCACAGCCAGGGCCAGCACTTCGCTGCCGTGGACCTTGGCCAGGGAGGCCTCGACGGTGTACTCTTCGATAGCTTTGAAGGCCTCTTCCGTGCTGTTCGCGCTGCGGCGGGCATTCTCGACATTGGCGGCGGTGCGGAAGACCGCGCTCTCAGCCGCGTAGGTCTCGGCGGCCACGCGGGCAAGTTTCTTTTTAATCATGCCGAACTCGTGCAGGAATTTGCCAAAAGCTTTGCGCTCGTTGACATATGCCGCGGAGAGCGCCAGGGCGGAACGCGAGCCGCCGACCGCGCCCGCGCCGAGTTTCAGACGTCCGATGTTCAGGATATTGAAAGCGATTTTGTAGCCCTTGTGGATTTCTCCGAGCAGGTTCTCGACCGGCACCTTCGCGTCCTGGAAGATTACCTGGCGCGTGGAGGAGCCTTTGATGCCCATTTTGTTCTCTTCGGCCCCGGTGGAAATGCCTTCCCAGGCGCTTTCAACGATAAAGGCCGAGGGCTTGTTGCCGCCGATGCGTGCGAATGCGACCATCACATCAGCAAAACCCGCGTTCGAGATCCACTGTTTGGTGCCGTTGAGGATGTAGTACTTGCCATCCTCGGATAGCGTGGCCGTGGTGCTCAGGCCCATGGCGTCGGAGCCAACGCCCGGTTCGGTCAGCGCGTAGGCCGCGATCCACTCGCCGGAGGCCAGTTTGGGTAGATATCTGGCTTTCTGCTCCTCGTTGCCGTAAAAGACGATTGGCAGCGTGCCGATGGTTGTGTGCGCGCCAAAGGCCACGCTAAACGATGCCTCGTTGAAGCGCGAGGCTACCAGCGCGCTGGTGAGCAGACCCAGTTCAGCGCCGCCATACTCCTCAGGCACGTCAATGCTCAGCAGCCCCTGTTCGCCAGCCTTCTTGACCAGGCTGGGCATCAGGCCCGGCTCCTGGCGGTCGATGGCCTCGACGTTGGGCAGGACTTCGCGCTGGATAAAGGTCGCGGCTGATTCAGCGATCCAGGCCTGCTCCTCATCCTGCTGCTCCAGTGTAAAAATGCGCTCTGCGCTCTCGCTGACCGGCGTGGTCAGAAATGCGGTCCCGGCTTCGGTCGGTTTTATGCTCGTTGACATAATGTCTACTGGCTCCTTTATGTATGCTTTCACAATAACGAACCGGAGGCAAGCTCCTGATTTCCGGTGGGAGCAGATCTGGACGGCTTAACCGTCCAGATCTGCTCCCACCGGAAATCAGGAGCTTGCCTCCGGTTTTAACATTTCACGCACTTCACGGCGCAGGATTTTTCCGATCAGAGATTTGGGTAGGGTGTCGCGGAACTCAAGAACTCTGGGCACTTTGTACCCGGTCAGTTCGCGTTTGCACAGCGCAAGAATGCTGGCGCGCACTTCATCCGAGGGGGTATAGCCCGTTTTGAGCACGATGACTGCCGTGACGTTTTCGCCGCGATAGGTGTCGGGAACGCCTACCACCGCGGCCTCTTGAACGGCTTCGTGGCTGTAGAGCACCTCTTCGACCTCGCGCGGGTAGACATTGAAGCCGCTGGCGACGATCAGGTCTTTGCTGCGGTCGGCGATAAAGAAGTAGCCTTTTTCGTCCATGTAGCCCAGGTCACCGGTATGCATCCAGCCATCGTGGAAAATGGCCTCGGTCTCCTTTTCGCGTTGCCAGTAGCCGGGCATGACATTCGGGCCTTTGACCATGATCTCGCCGATTTCGCCAGGCGGCAGTTGCTTGCCCGTCTCACCGTCCATGATCATGGCGTCGATATTAGATAGTGGCAGACCTACGCTGCCATTGACACAGTTCTCGTTGAGCGGATTACAGTGCGTCACCGGCGCGGCCTCGCTCATGCCGTAGCCTTCGACAACCTTGCCGCCGCTCAGGCGCTCGAAATCTTCCTGCACTTTGGCGGGCAAGGGGGCCGCGCCGCTGATACAGTATTTCACGGAATTGAGCAATTCGGCCTTACCTTTCGCCTCGCGCATAATTGCCACATACATCGTCGGGATGCCGGGGAACATGGTCGGACGGTAGCGCCCGATGGTTTTGACCACCTCTCTGGCGGAAAACTTGGGCAGGAGCACCATGGTCGCTGCGGCATAGATTGAGAGATTCATACCGACGGTCAGGCCATATGAGTGGAAGAAAGGAGCCACGCACAGGCCGATTTCCTGGCCATCGCGTGCTCGCGGAGTCCAGTGGCGTGTTTGCAGTGCATTGGCGAGCAGGTTGCGGTGGGTCAGCATCGCGCCCTTGGCCAGACCGGTTGTGCCGCCGGTGTACTGGAGCACCGCCAGATCGCCGCCGCGCGGCGGCTCTGGCAGGCGGAAGACCTCCACGCCGCCTCTGGTGGAACGCGGTTTCAGCAGCTCTGCCATATCCGAGAGCATCGGATCGTCGCGCAGCTCTTGCGGCGTCAGGCGCGGCTCTGGCAGCTTTGCTTTGCGCTGGCTCAGTGGAAAGAGCAGGCGCAGTGCGGGCGGGAGAAAGTCGGAAACCTTTGTGATAATAATTTGTTTCAGCTCCGTCTGCTCGCGGACAGCGCGGGCAATCGGATAATACATATCCAGCACCACCAGCGCGCGCGCCCCTGAATCGGCGAGCTGGTGCTGCGTCTCGCGTTCGGTGTACAACGGATTGGTCGGCACCGCCACGGCACCCGCCAGCAGCGTGCCATAAAAGGCAATCGGATACTGGGGGATATTGGGCAACGCAATGGCAACGCGTTCGCCCTTCTGGATACCCAGACGCTGGAGAGCGAGGGCAAAGCGTTTCGCCAGCGTCAAAAGCGTGGCATAGCTGACCTTGTGGCCATAGTAGATCAAAGCTGTATGCTCTGGATAGCGGCTGGCTGTCTGTTCCAGCAACCACGTCAGGGGATGATCGGGTATCTCCAGTTGCGCTGGCACACCCGCTTCATAATATTTCACCCATGGTCGGGTGGCTAATAGGGAAGCATCAGGCTCCACGTGGGAATCATTGACAACTGATGAGTCAGACATTCGCGACAGCTCCTCTCTGAGCCATAACTACAAAGCCTCTTAATTCCGAATAAGCAAATCGCTGCTTCATTCAGCCTCTGATCCCGATTGGGCAAAAGCCAGGAGCGCTGTTTTCCGCGCTCGATCTGAAAAGAGTAGCTTGTTCGCGTCTATTCGGAGATGAATATGCCCCGTCCAAAATAATTATAAAGTGGGAGGAATAGGAAAGAAACGTTGCCAGCTAACAAATTTTCAGGCATAATAAAGGAGGTAGCTAACAAAAATTTGCGAAAGACAGGAAGAGAAGGCTATTAACAGTGTTGAATTCGCCCGCCTGGTAACGCGTTTTCGCCATGAGCGCGGCCTCTCGCAAGGCCAGCTTGCCCAGGCCACTCGCCTCTCGCGGACGTATATTTATCATCTTGAAACTGGGATGCGTACCAACCCATCGCCACATGTGGTTCAGAGCATTGCGCGCGCGCTGGAATTGCATAATGACGAGCGTCAGCAGCTCTATGCTGCCTATACCGCGCTTACGAAGCAGCAGGTCGACGACGAACCAGTCGAAAATGCCCTGCTGGACCTTGGCCACCTGGCGGAACTGCTGGTGCTCAACACCTCGTATCCCGCGCACTCGCTCGACCGTCTCTGGTATCTTCACTCCTGGAACGAGGCCGCGTTAACCCTTTTTGAAATCGACGAAGAGACCGCGCGTAGCCGGAAAACGCACCTGCTCGAACAGGTCTTTGGGGTCCGCAGCCGCCAGCACTTTCACGGCTGGGAAAGCCTGGCACGCCGCCTGGTGCGTGACTTCCAGTACAACACGCGCACCCTGACACATTTGCCGGAATACAAAGAATTGCTCAAAAACCTGCGCGCCCTGCCTGAATTCCGGCGTATTGCGGCCGCCACCTATTCTGAAGGCAAGCCCGCGCCCTCCTTTGTCTTCCACGTACAGCACTCGCAGCTCGGTCGCCTGGCCCTGCGCACAGCCACCACTGTCTTCACTGGCATCAACACCTACTCCATGGTCAGCTACGTTCCCGGCGACCAGCACACCCTGGAAGTCTTCCGCCAGCACCACTGGCAACAAAACTAAAATATGACAGCGAAGCGCCACAGGCGCTTCGCTGTCAGCAATAGATATGCCTGAGAAAGCATATCCACATGGACAGAAATGGGGTATACTTAATGGCGAGACTTCTGGAAAAATAGCCCTCTTAAACCGTTTTGACACACGAACCGCTCGTTAGTTTTAGAAAAGTCAAAGCGGAAAGGCGTAACCCTGGTAGCGGAGAAACGTATAGTTAACGAAGAGATTGCAGGCTCATTCTTCATCATGTGGGGAGCACAGGGGCAGGCGAAGCAGCAGAGAGTGGCATACCTGTGACCTGCGGAGTTGAGCGTAAGGAGAGCATTCAGAATGGACGCCAGATTTTATAACAGCGAAGAAATAGACATCGAAAAAGTCGCAACCGATCTTGAAAATATGTTTCGCGCGCAAGGCTATCAGACGCAGCAGCTTGGCGATAAAGATCAGATCGCGGTCCAATTAAAAAAAGGTGGCGAGTTAGCGGCGCTGGTGGGCTTGCAGACCGCGTTGACGCTTACCATACAGCGCACCAATGGCGGCGTCGTGGCAATGATTGGCCAGCAGAAATGGGTGGACAAGGCCGCGGTTGGCGCGGTTGGCCTGGTCGCCGCGCCGTTTATCCCGGTCCTCTGGCCGCTGCTCGTCACCGCGGGCGCGGGCGCGATCAAGCAGGCAGCCCTGGGCAACCAGGTTTTGAATACCGTGGATGGTCTGGTGCTCCAGCAGGCGCCGGGTGTGCGCCCCGGACCGTTGCCGGGGAGCATCGCGCCGCAATTCCAGCAGTACTGGGCGCCGCCCCCGCAGCAGTATGTACAATCTACGCCGGTCTACGTGCCGCCGACGCCGGTCTACGTCGCGCCCACGCCGCCGCCCGCGCCGATGTATACACCGCCAGCACCTGTGTACACACCGCCAGCGGCGGCCAGGCCGCGCTGCCCCAGTTGTAACACGCCCTACGAGCCAGGCGACACCTTCTGTAGTGGCTGCGGGCGCGGTCTCACGCCGCCGAAGCAGCAGTGTCCAGGCTGTAAAACCGAGCTAAAGCCGGGAGTGGCCTTCTGCCCCAAGTGCGGAGCGAACACCTTCCAGGCCACCTCGTCGCAGCCAGCCAGGGTCGCGCCAGCTCCGGCCAGGCCTGAGACGCCCGTGTACACGCCGCCCAAACCGGCTACACCTGCCTACACGCCGCCGCAGCCCGCGACCCCGGTTTACACGCCGACGACACCCGTTTACAAGCCGCCGGTCAAGCCCGCGGAGCCCGAGCCCTACGTGCCGCCCGTGCCGCAGGAGCCCCCGGTCGTGCCGCATCCCACGGTAACCATCGTGCCCGGTTCAAGCAGGCCAGCGACGCCTCCCCCGGCTCCCAAAGCGCCGCCCGTGCCCGTCTATATCCCGACCGTCCCGGCGCAGCCGCCAACCGTCGCAGCCCAGCCACAGGCTCCAGCACAACCGCCTACGCCCGTGCAGCAGCCGTCGCAGACCATCAAGGCCAGGCCCACCAGCCAGCAACTCGGTGATCCCGGCAAACCCTGGGGCACCCTGAGCTTCACCAATGGACGCGAAGTTACCCTGGCCGGCGAGCGCGTTCTCGTCGGACGCTCCGACCACGACCTCGGCGGTGTCCAGCCAGAGGTCGATCTCGCCGCCTTCGAGCACGCCGACACCGTTTCGCGTGGCCATGCCACTATCGAGCACATCGGCAGCGCCTACCAGTTGACCGACCTGAACAGCACCAATTTCAGCCGCGTCAACGGCAAGCGCCTCGAACCCAGCGTTCCCACGCCCATCAACGACGGCGACACGCTCCAGTTCGGCAAAATCCAGTGCACCTTTAAAAAAAGTTAGCTACAGCCATTTCAACAGAAGGAACGAGTGAAATGAGCGTGGGATG
>DASVMX010000370.1:0-5082 GCA_036384215.1 Ktedonobacteraceae bacterium
GTCAGCCCGCTCAGGGTATAGGTGAAGGACGAGTTCCAGCGACAGGTCTGCCAGACCGACTGCGGCGCGGGATTGCTAACGCCGCTGGTGTCTATCGAGGCGGAGGCGTCGGTAAAGGTGTTGCCCTGGTTAAAGTCGGTGTCCGCGACAAAGCTGCCCGTGGCCGAGCCGCCCGCGTTGATGGCCGTGACCAGTGTGTTCGTCGGGGGAGTAGTTGGCGTGGGCGTCGGCGTATTTGTCGGCGTGGGCGTCGGCGTTGAGGTGCCGCCACCGGGATTCCAGACCTCGATGCCGTTGATGAAGGGGTTGTCCGCGCCTCCCTGCGTGAAGGCGATGACGATCTGACCGCTACCATTGGCCGCGACCGAGAATTGCTTTTGCAAGGCTTTTTTGTAGCCTGCCTGGGCAAAGACATCGAAGCCGCTCAGCACGGTCGAGCCGTTGATGGCAACATTGAAGACACGCTGGCCCGCCGCGGTCCAGCTCAACTCCGCCCAGTCCAGGGCCAGGGTATAGGTCTTGCCCGCGGTCAAACCAGGAATAGTGTAGGTGAAAGAGGCGTTCCAGCGTACAGTCTGCCAGACCGACTGGGGAATCGATTCGCCGACGCGGCTGGTGTCTATCGAGGTGGACGCGTCACTGAACTGGTTGCCCTGGTTAAAGTCGGTGTCCGCGCCAAAGCTCCCGCTCGCGCTGCCGCCCGCGTTGATGGCTGTGACCAGCGTACCGCCTGGCGCGCCGATAGGCGTGGGGATCGGGGTAGGAGTATTCGTCGGGGTAGGCGAAGGCGGCGCCTGGGTAGGCAAAGGAGTCGTGGTTGGCGGCGGATTGGTTGGGAAACCACAGGTCTGGGGCGTCGGACTCCAGCCGGTGTTGCCCGAACCCATGGTCACATTCCATGAACCTGGACCCTCGCAGCTCTGCATACCTCCCACGCTCAAGCCGCTGGCCGTCACATTCGTAGCTGAGCCTGTGACAGTGTTGACCTTGTTGGAAAAGGCAAACTCGGAGCCGCTGATGTTGATACTACTCATCGCGACGTTGCTGACCGGGTTGCCACCATCAAAGGAGATTGCCACGTACAGGCTGTTATCAATCTCGTCATTGGAAACGGTAAAAGGAGCGCTGATCGAACTACTGTCAGCCCAGAACATGAGCGCGCCGAATTGCTGGATGCCCTGGTCACCAATCCCGGCCACATACTTGATGGTGTCATTCGAGATCGTGGTTGTGCCCGAAAAATGCACCGTGGTGTTGCCGAAATCTTCATCGTCCAGCATGATACCGCCGCCGCGGTACTGCGAGCCAGTTACAATGTCGTTGGTGGCACTGTTACCAACACCACCATAGATGGCAATACCGTTGGCCAGGTAGGCCGATTGCACGGTATCGTGATCGAAGCTGTCGCCACTGTCCCCGGTCGCCGGCACATTATCGGAAGCCGACCACATGGCCAGCCCGTCATCGCCGGTACCCCGGATGATGCTCTGAGTGACGCTGGAGTTGGTCATGTTGCGGTGGAAGTTAATACCGTCCGCGGTCGTGCTATCAATGCGCACACCGCTGATGCTCAAGCCGCTGGACGGCCCATCAAACCACATGCCGACTTTGGTGTGCTCGATCCAGAGATTAGAGATGTTCGAGCTACTCATCGTGCCGCCCACGCCGTTATCCTGCAAGCAGTCGACGCGGTTGGTAATCTGTCCTTCAACGGCAAAGTTTGACAGCGTGACGTTGCTGCTGGTGTTGCTGCCATCATAGGCATCAAAGCCATAGACGCCCACGCCGGTGCCGTTGCTGGTGCTATTGCCATTGCCGCCGCCGGCTGGCGCTCCCGTGAGAATCGAGTACCACGGACCAGCGCCCGTGAGCGTGACGTTGTTCACGAGAATGTGGCTGGTGACCAGGAAGGTGCCCTGCGGAATCCAGACGCCCTTGCCCTGAGACGCGCCCGCGTTAACAGCGTTCTGAATGGCCGTGGTAGAATCTCTGGCGCCCGTTGGATCGGCGCTATACGGCGAATCCGTGACCGAGATATAGCCCGCGGGCTCGCTCAGCGGCGCGGCCACCTGCTGGAAATCGGCGACATCGATGGCATACCACTGCGCGCTGTTCTCGGAGTCAACCTGTAGTTTCACCGTCGCGCCAATCCCCATCTGCGGCAGCAACGCGTGCATCTCGTCAAATTGATGATGCGCAGTGCCGCCAGGGGTGTTCGACCAGACAGTCCCGTTACAATCCCCAAAACCCGGCGTGCCGTACAGCCAGCTATATTTGGAGGTAAGCTGCAAATCATTGGCCTGCTTGACACCATTGATATAGATGCTGAGCGACGAGTTAAAACCGCCGCCATTGGATGTATCGGGAATACTATAGCGCAGATTAATCGAATTGGCTTGCGCGGGCAGGGTAAACTGCACAGATTGCCCCTGCGTCAACTCAACAGCCTGGCGATCCACGGCGTCCGAGGCCAGACCACCCAGCGAATAATCAGGCCCCAGAATTGTCCCGTTGGTGGTGGCACTGTGCGCCTCCATCTCAACATAGGGCAGCGTAGCCCCGTTATTGGACGCAGCACTGATCGAATTGCTCAAACTCGCGGCACTGGCCGGGCGAGTTATATTCGCAAAAACGCCGATAGTGCTAATGACCAGGACAAGCATAATAAACGCACCCACTGCTTTATTACGCCTTTTGCTCTTTGCTTCCTGCATTGTGCAAAATCCTTTCCAGGCTTACTCTCCATATCCCGGCGCCAGCCTGCCAGACGCCAGGGCACTGTACAACGATGTAACTGTTTTGGCGGTCTCCATCAGAGGCGCGATCACACCAGAGCCGCGCCTTCAACATAACTCCTCTCTCATTAAAAAACACATGAATTCTCTACGTCATGTTGTGAGTACGTCAGGACGAAAGTTCACAGCATGAAGCATGAAAGCGTTGCAAGACTTGAAAAATGCGCGGTGCGAGGTATTAAAAAAGCCGGTTCACCTGCCAGTCGCGCATAGATGGTGTGTTAGCCGCTGGACCGGAGCACGCCCCACGAGCCGGGGCCGGACAAAGGAATCAGCCTCATAGCTTGATTAACCTCCTCAAAGATACATTGTTCGTCAGCCTTTGACGAAAGAAAGACGAGCCATCCGGGAAGTACGCTCGCAGAACCAGAGGAGATGTACGAGCGCCAAACGTTTCCCTTGCATGTGGAAATGCAGCAAACCAGCAATTTATATAAACAGGCGCGACTGCGCAGGCGCGTATTGCCGATTGGCCTGACGAAGGAAAATAAAGGGTAACGTTTACTTTTTCTTCCTTGTAGAGAAAAGTAGCATAGAAAAACGCTGTTGTCAAGGGGGGCGAGATTTTTCCTTCTCTCTGCGACAAAGGCCGATATATACGCACAATATTGGCTCGACCCGGAACAATTTAAACTGAGAAGGCGCCAGAGGTGGTCGAGCAATCCAAGGTAAACGATTACCTAATTTGGGTAAAAAATCGAACCTCAGGCACTAAATTGGCGCATCAGGGGAAAAAACTCAGGCAAAGTAGATCCATAAATATGCTGATTTTCATAAACTAATTGGTTATTTCCTTGCCCTGCGGGATTATACCCCATATAATTTCTTAGAATGTCCACCTGCACGGATGAAAGAGAGCAAAGACAATGGCAGATCAAACGCATTTTTATATTCTGAAACAGGGAACCCAGCAGTGGAATCAATGGCGCCAGGCGTACCCTCATATCCGACCGGATTTAAGTAAAGCTGACCTGACGAAAGCTGATTTGCGCTTTACTAATTTCAGTCAGGCTAACCTGAGCTATGTTAATCTGACGGGGGCTCTTCTGGAAGGGGCGAATTTCAGCGGGGCTGATCTTAGCCTGGCCATTCTTCATTCCGCTATTTTAACAAACGCCAACCTCAACCACGCTAACCTGACTGCCGCGGACCTGACCGAGGCGGACCTGAAACAGGCCCGGCTGAATTTCGCTAACCTGCGCGTCGCAAAATTGAATGGCGCTGACCTGCGCGACGCGGATCTTACATCCGCAAATATGGATGGGGCTATTCTGGATAACGCGAAGCGGCGTAAGGGTTTGTGGAATATGTTTGATTAAGCAGAAGCAGCCATGGCTATCCGTGAGCATCACGTGCAGCAATGACTGCTTCCCTGACACAAGCAGAAAAGCGGGCTGCGCTTTTCTAGTAATTCTTGCTCTCTTCCCGCTTAGAGCGAATTTGAGAGCAGATAAGACTCCAGGACCTTTTTGAAATTCTCCTGAGATTCGCCCATATGCTCCAACATGGGCTCAAGCGCAACTTCGTTCTTGATCGGGGACTGAGGGTCCATCTCGAAGTCGTCCGACCAGGTCATCAATGTTCCGCCTTCGGCTGGCTCATAACGCCAGGTGAGATGGTGAAAAACGTAGGGGAACGAAGGAGCGTCGCGACGTGACATGGCTATCCGTTCCACGTAGTCCAGGATACGCCAGGCACGCCAGGTTCGACCTTCAGTATTGGTCAGTTCAAAAACGAGCTTGGCAAAGCGCCCATCACGTTCAAACGAGACCACTCTGGCCGCCGTCATGTTGGTATAGAGGTCAACCCAGCGAGGAATATCGTTGGTTAACTCGAAAACCCGGTCAGGGTCGAGTCCCTGAATAAAGATAGAGCGGGTGGCACGAGGCATAGATTACTTCCTTTCTCCGTCGAGTATGACTGAATCTCACGCTTCTTTGAGCTGGTTGATAAGCTGAACAATATCTTCAATCGTCACGCAGCCCCGTAGCTCGCCAATGGGAATAGTAAGCGAGAAGGCTTTCTCCATCTTTACTCCTAGCTCGACCAGTTCAAGCGATTCGATTCCCAGGTCATTGAGCAGGTCCGTCGTCTCCGAAAGTGGCTCATCTCCAACCTGCTGGCGGAGAATGCCAGTTACATGGGAAAAAATAGTCTCCCGGTCCAGATTACTGATCATAGTTTCACTCCTTTCGTATCATCCTCTGTCTCCTGGTACGCGTAAGCAGCCAGCCGCCTGGACATGGCAAAAATGGACTCTTAGTAGCTTAGTGCCAGGAACGTAAAA
>DASVMX010000371.1:0-4304 GCA_036384215.1 Ktedonobacteraceae bacterium
CCTTCCAGCAGGAGGGTTTCGGGGTCTTCAATCAATTCTTTTATGCGCACGAGAAAACGGACGGCCTCGCTACCATCGACGATGCGGTGGTCGTAGGAGAGCGCGACGTACATCATGGGCCGGATGACGATCTGA
Source organism: Ktedonobacteraceae bacterium (assembly GCA_036384215.1). Lineage (GTDB taxonomy): Bacteria > Chloroflexota > Ktedonobacteria > Ktedonobacterales > Ktedonobacteraceae > Paraktedonobacter. Next base: position 136 of record DASVMX010000371.1, read on the forward strand.
CCCTGAACGACGACCGGGCGCTCCTGAATGGCGTGCATGCCGAGAATGCCCACCTGCGGCCCGTTGAGGATCGGGGTGGACATGAGCGAGCCAAAGATGCCGCCGTTGGTGATGGTGAAGGTTCCTCCTTGCAGGTCGGCCAGGCCGAGTCTGTTCTCACGCGCGCGCCTGGCCAGTTCAGCGATATTGCTTTCGATCTCGGCAAAGCTCTTGCTGTCCGCGTCGCGCACAACTGGCACAACCAATCCCTCTTCGGTGGAAACGGCGATGCCGATGTCGTAATAGTGCTTAAGCACCATCTCGCTGCCCTGAATCTCGGCGTTGAGCCGGGGGAAGGCTTTGAGCGCGCCAACAGTCGCTTTGGTGAAGAAGGACATGAAGCCCAGCGAGACCTGGTGGCGCTCTTTGAAGGCGTCCTTTCTGCGCTTGCGCACGTCCAGCACGGCGCTCATGTCGATCTCGTTGAAGGTGGTCAGCATGGCCGCGGTCTGCTGGACCTCAACCAGGCGCTGCGCGATGGTCTGGCGCCGCCGCGAGAGACGCACGCGTTCTTCGCGCTGCTCGTTCTGTGGCAAAAGCAGCGGAGCGGGCGCCGCCGGACGAGTCACCGCGGGCGCGAGCGAGGGCAGTTGACCGGACTTGCTCTGCTCCAGGTAGTTGATGACGTCGTCCCTGGTCACACGACCGTGCGCGCTGTTGCCTTTGATCTGTGAAAGATCCACATTATGCTCCGCGGCGATGCGCCGGGCCAGGGGCGAGGGCGGGCGATTGCTGTCAATCGCGGACAGCGGTCCGCTGCTTGTGTAGGAGGCTTCAGGCTGCGCGCTGGCGGGCACGGCTGCCGCTGTGGCCACTGGAGGCGCGGGTGTGGGAGCGGGCGCGGCAGAGCTTTCGCCAATCAAACCAAGCACGTCACCCACCGCGACAACATCCCCCTTCTGCTTCTCAATCTTCTGCAAAATGCCGCTCTGTTCAGCTGTGACTTCGAGATTGATCTTATCCGTCTCCAGCTCCACTAATGCCTCTCCCTGACTGACCTTATCTCCCGCGTGCTTCAGCCATTTTGCCACCACTGCGTCGACAATCGATTCACCCAGCGCCGGTACTTTTATTTCAACGGCCATGCTTACTGCCTCCGAGTTCTTTGATGGTAGAACGTAATGCGCTCTCGATAATCCAATCCTGCTCCGTCTGATACAGGTCTGAGAAGCCCGTGGCGGGACTTGTGCGCTCAGGGCGCGCGACGACCTGGAGTTTTGTTTTCGCGTCGAGGAGCGCACTCACACGCGGCCACATATAGATCCACGCTCCCATGTTGCGCGGTTCCTCCTGGACCCAGACCACCTCCCTGGCTCGCGGATAACCCGCCAGCACGCGCTTGAGATCGGCCTCCGGGAACGGATAATACTCCTCCACCCGCACTACCGCGACATCCTCTGCCAGCTTGTAACGCTCGTTGGACAGAAGGTCAATCGCGACCTTGCCCGAACAGAGCACTACCCGGCGAATCGCCTCAGCCCGCTCAAGCGCCCGGCTATCATCCAGCACTGGCTGAAAATGCCCTTCGGCCAGGTCGCGCAAAGAGGTCGAGGCCAGCGGGTGGCGCAGCAGGCTCTTGGGCGTCATGGCGATCAGCGGCCTTGGATCGTGCTTGAGATTAGCAGCCTGGCGCCGCAGAACGTGATAGAATTGCCCGGCATTCGAGCAGTTGACCACGCGCCAGTTATCCTGGGCTGACAACTCAAGGTAACGCTCCAGGCGCGCGCTGGAATGGTCCGGCCCCTGGCCCTCGTAGCCATGTGGCAGGAGAAGCACCAGGGAGGAATCTTGCTTCCACTTGGCGCGCCCGGAGGCCAGGAAGAGATCGATCATGACCTGGGCCACGTTGGTGAAATCGCCAAACTGTGCCTCCCACAACACCAGCGCCTCCGGGGCGTGAATGCTATATCCGTACTCGAAACCCAGCACCGCGACCTCGCTCAAGGGGCTGTTATAGATAGCGAAAGAGGCGCGCCCTTCCGCGAGATGCTGCAAGGGGATATAGCCCTCTCCGCTGCGCTGATCGTGCAAAACGGCGTGACGGTGGCTAAAGGTGCCGCGCTCGCTATCCTGCCCGGACAGGCGAATCGGCGTCCCCTCGGCCAGGATCGAAGCAAAAGCCAGCGCCTCGGCCTGCCCCCAGTCAATACCCCCCTCCGATCCCAGCGTACCTGCGCGCCGCTGGAGCAGACGAGCCAGTTTGGGGCTAGGCGAAAAGTCGCGCGGCCAGGCGAGCAGCTCTTCGTTATAGGTGCGCAACTCTTCAGCGGAAACCGCGCGCGGCTGCGCAAGTTTGCTATGATGGCCGTTCGCGTTATCTGCCTCTTCCGGTAAAGTCGGGTACAGACCGCTCTCGGCGGCCCGTCTGGCCTGTTCCAGCTCGCTCATCACATCCGCCAGCATCTGCTCGGCCTCTGTGGCCGTGATAATCCCTTCTTGCTCTAACTGGCGAGCGTAGATCTCGCGCACGGTCGGATGAGTGCGAATAAAATCATACATCGTGGGTTGGGTAAAGGCCGGTTCGTCGCCCTCGTTATGGCCCCAGCGCCGATAGCCCACAAGGTCCACCAGGACATCTTTATGGAAATGGTCCTGGTAGGCAAAGGCCATGCGCATGGCCGTCAGCGCGGCATCGGGATCATCGGCGTTGACGTGAATCACCGGAATCTCAAAGCCCTTGGCCAGGTCGCTCGCGAAATGAGTTGAGCGGCTATCCTGCGGCTCCGTAGTGAAACCCAACTGATTATTAGCGATAATATGGACCGTGCCGCCCGCGCTATAGCCGCGCAGGTTCCACAGGTTCATGGTTTCCGCCACAATGCCCTCGCCGGAGAAAGCCGCGTCGCCGTGAATCACCACTGGCAGCGCACGCTCGACATCGCGCCGCGGATAGCCCGGCTGAGTGCGCGTCTCCTGCCCCGCTCGCGCCATGCCATCGACCACCGCGTTGACAAACTCCAGGTGGCTGGGATTCGGCACCAGCGTCACCTTCAGGCTGCCCGCCATGTGCTCGTCGCGCAGCGTCATGCTCAGCAGGCCGCGGTCCTCTCCTTTCACCTCTTCCGAGAGAACATGCTCGGCTCCCAGGTGATATTTCACATCGCCGGTCCAGCCAAAGCCAAAACTATCGGTCAGAGGCACACCCTCTTCATGTTTCATGTGCATGAATTCGCCGAGAATGGCGCCATAAGGCTTCTGCAAAACATGCGCCAGAACATTCAAACGCCCGCGGTGTGCCATACCAATAATCACCTCGTCCACCCCCGATTCAATCGCGCCTTCAACCACCTCGTCGAGCATCGGTATCAGCAGATCCGTGCCCTCAAGCGAAAAGCGCTTCTGGCCGGGAAAGGTCTGCTGGAGAAAGCGCTCAAAAGCCTCCACCTGGGTCAGGCGCAGCAGCAGCTTGCGTTTCGCGTCGGTGTTCAACGCCTCGCGGTAGAGTTGCAAGCCCACCGCGTCGCGCAGCCAGCCGCGCTCGACCGGGCTTTTTACCTGGTCAAACTCATAGCTGATATTACCTGAATACATCGCGCGCAGGGCATTAATCGCCTCCAGCGCGTTGCTAGCGTCCTCCGCGGCATGTCCGCTCACCACCTCAGGCGGTAACTGTGCCAGGTCGGCCTCGGTAATTGCGTATGTTTCCGGTAAAAGCGCGGGATCGCCCAGCGGCTCACTCTCCAACGGGTCCAGGTGCGCCCCCAGGTGGCCGCGGGAACGAATTCCGTGCGCCAGAGCCGCCGCTGCCGCTACATGCGCCACCTGTACAGAAGCGCTCCCTGATCTATCCATACTCGCGGGTGCAGGTGCCGGCGCTCCAGCGCTGGCCTGAGCCTCAACCACATCCATCTCCGGCGCCCATTGCTCAAATACAGCGCGCGTCACAGCATCAACCGCGGCGGGATCTTTGAGATACTGATCGTACAATTCCAGCACATACCCCGCGTTAGGTCCATGAAAATTTTGCAAATTGTCGTCCATCAAGTTCCCTCACAGAAATCTGCCTCTTTCTAGTCCTCGCTGACCACTACCCGCAGATTGTCCCTCTCATTGTATTGCAAAACCAGCACAAAAATCCACCCACGAAGTTTTTCTGGAGAAGGGATGGGAGAGGAAGCCCAGCAAAACTG
>DASVMX010000372.1:0-2320 GCA_036384215.1 Ktedonobacteraceae bacterium
AACCTCTTAAAAAACGGTGGTGGGGCAAAGCCAAGAAACAGAGAAGGTTGTTTGACGGGTTCTCGTGATTGTGCTACTATGTTTCTATGTAGATCAATATTCTTCATAGCGCCAGAGCTGTAGCGTGTTTCTACTAGTGTACTGAGGGCAAAACAAACAATGATCACGCAAGCAATCAAGAATTGGTTCCGCAAAATGTTCGCGTGGTGGCCCTGGAAACAGCCTACCCCTTTAGAATACCAGCATGTCGCCAGGGCCAGGATGAGTGAGCCCACACTGGAGACATCTTTCTGGATATCTAGGGACGGGACAGTCCCCCAGGCTGGTGCTACCCCCCGCCGCTTTACGCTCGAAGGCCGGGCTGAGCGCCTGGCTCAACAACGTCCAGACGCGCTCGATGCGCCTCCGTACTCGCCGCCTGTGGCCTTTCTACAGACCGACGCGAACCAGGCCAACGAGCCTGCAGACGCTTTAGCCACTCCGACTCCTAAACAACGCCTGGAGTTTTTACGCTATCTTGTCCAGCGCGGGCTCGTCAACGAAGGCTTTGAAAACGATCCACCCGCTTCTTCGAGCTAAACCTATTTTAACGAGAGAAGCCAGAGCCTCCCTGTGAGGCAAGCTCACCATTGAAACGCGAAAGACGCGGATTGGAAATTTATTCCAATCCGCGTCTTTCGCGTTTCAATGGTGAGCTTGCCTCACTCTTCGGCTGGACTAAAGCCTTCGGCGCGAGCGTCTTCTTCGTTCTCGAAGTAGATCAGGTCGCGCGTATCTGGATGAAGCCCGATGGGATAGTAGCGCTGGCTGCTCTGGACGCCCACGAAGCGCGTGGTTGGTCCCGCACTGGTGGTGGTTCTGGTCACGACGGCTGTTCCACCCAGGCCAACTGTGCGAATCTTGCCTCCGGGGCGATAGTTGACGCTATTGAAGGACTCGCGCGGCTCCAGTTCGATGTTTTCCTCTACCACAGACACTTTCTGGCCCAGGATGCGCTTGATCAGCCAGTAGGTGATACCGCCAGCTAGCAGTAGCCCCGCAACAAAGCCAAGCACTGACCAGAAGCCGCTGCCGCGCACCGGCTCCAGTAGTTGCCCGCCGCGCTCACTCAGGTAATCGCGCTGCTTGCGCACCTGGCGCACGGCGTCATCGCGTTTCCCCGAAAGATTGCGACCCAGTTGACGACCCCGCACGCGCAGTTGATGCGTCGCGTCGTCCCGGCCCTCCGAAAGATTGCGACCCAGGCCGCGCTTGCGCAGGTAGAGCTGGCGCGCCAGGTCTTCTTTGCGCTCACCCAGGTTGTGACCCAGATTGCGCCCGCGCCTGCGCGCCTGATAAGCCGCCTCGTCGCCCCAATCTGCCACCCTCTGGAAGACCGTCCGCCCCTGCTTGCGCAGGTGATAAGCCGTTTCATCGCCCCAATCCGAGGCATTCCAGCCCAACTGCCGTCCTTGCTTGCGCAGACGATAAGCCGTCTCGTCGCCCCAATCCGACGCATTGCGACCCAGTTGTCGCCCCTGTTGGAGCAGGCGGCTATTGGTATCGCTGCCAAGCTGGCCCAAACCCTGCGCCAGGCCGCCGCTGTACTCAAGCGCCTTTTGCTGGCCCGAGCGCAACTGGCTGCCCGCCTGCGCGACACCCGAACTCGCCAGGTTGCTGCCGCGCTGGAGCATATCCTGGCCCCAGTTCTTGCTGGACTCCGCGATCTGCGCCAGCAGCTTTTTGCGCTGCCGGGTCTCCGCGTGCTGCGCCCTGCGCAGGCGGCGTGCTTGTGCCCTCAGCTTTCTGGCCTCTTTCTGAACACGCGCGATCTGCTCTTTCAACTGTTTTCGGCTCTCCTGAGAGAGATCATCCAAACGTTCAATACCTGTTTGCATAGCGTACGTTCCATCCTGTAATTCTGCGTCTCCTCAGCCAGCCGGTTCTCCTCGCCAGCAGTGGCTGACACGCATCTACTAACAAGGCGCGTCCCACCGTTTCCTCTTCCAGAAGTAAACGGCCTCGCGTGGCCAACGACCTTTCTAGCCTCTCCTTGTTGCCTGCGGCCATTCTAAAAATAGCCCGCGTTACGACCTGGACCAGTACACTCATCAATCGGCTCAGATACACCTTTCTCACGCGGGCGCTCCCATTCGAGTATACATGACCCTCGAAATTCCCCTTGAAGATTATTAAGTAGAAACATGGGTCATCCCGAATTTTTGAAAGGATGAGCTAGAAAAAGGATCCCTCTGGTGGTATGCTTGAGAAGTAACCTAACAAACCTCAAGTATCCAAAGGAGGGATCTTCATGTTAGAACAGTATGCCATAGTTCCGCAC
>DASVMX010000373.1:0-12194 GCA_036384215.1 Ktedonobacteraceae bacterium
AACAATGGAAATTGTTGCCAGCCATCATCTCGTGACCACCGCTCTGCGTCAGGCTTCCTCGTGTGGTAAATGCTCTTGCAAAAAACGGGCAATGGCGGGATAGGCGATCAGGCGATTGGCGCGTTTGATCAGCCCGTGGCCTTCATCCTCGAAGCGCAGGTACTCAACGGGTACCTGGCGCTGGCGCAGGGCGGCGACGATCTGTTCCGCTTCGCCAACGGGCACGCGGGGATCATTGGCCCCATGGATAACGAAGAGCGGCGCGCTGATGCGCTCGACACGACGAATCGGTGAGATTTCCTCCAGAAACTCGCGATCGTTCTCCAGGCTGCCGTATTCGCTTGCGCGCAGCTTACGGCGCCAGGGATGCGTATTCTCCAGGAAGGTGACAAAATTGGCAATCCCAACGATATCAATCGCAGCTGCCCACAGGTCGGGATAGGTGGTAATAGCGGAGAGCACCATAAAACCGCCGTAGCTGCCTCCCATGACAACGATGCGCTCTGGATCGGCCAGGCCGCTCTCACGCAGCCAGAGGGCAGCGTGCTGGAGGTCGGCCACGGAATCCATGCGTTTGCGCACATCGTCCAGGCTTTGATACGCGTAGCCATAACCGGAACTACCGCGTACGTTGGTGGCAAGCACAGCATATCCCTGCGCGACCAGGTATTGGTTGACCGCGTTAAAGATAGGACGAGCCTGCCCCTCTGGTCCACCGTGGACATTAATCACAACCGGCAAACCCTCGGCAACTCTATCCCGAGGCAGATAAAGGAAGGCCGGGATCGAGCGACCGTCAAAGGTGGGATAGTGGATCAGCGCGGGCTCGACAAAACTTTCGCCTGGGATACCTCCCAGCGAACTGCGCGTGGCCTGCCAGAAAACCTGTTGTTCAACATCCCAGATCCAGATATCCATTGGCGCCCCCGCCGAGTGCTGCGTCAAGGCCAGACGCTGGCCATCGGGCGACCAGAGCGCCTCGGGAATCACCCCGCGCCGCGTCTGAGGTGGCCGCGGCAGTTCATGCCGCTCTTGCCAGCCCCGCTCTACGTCAAACAGTTCCAGGCGCGAGTAACCATCTTCGTTGATCCCCAGGGCCAGGTGACGGCCATCGCGGCTGAGCTTCAGCAGTTCAACATCCCACTGATCGTCGCGCAAATAGATCAATTCATCCGTGGTCAGATCAAACCAGGCCAGGTTGTGAAAATCGCGCCCGCGATCACTGATAACATAAAAACCACGCCCATTGGCAGCCCAGGCAATGCTGTGGAAATCCGAAGGACCATCGGCAGTTTCAGGAGTCAGCGCGCGCGCCGCGCCGCTGGCAAGGTCGAGCAGAAAAAGCTGAACAAAGGTGTTCGAGTACGAGCGAGCGATAATAACTCGCGTACCATCCGGTGAGATCGCGGCGGGAAAGTTCGTGCTATCCTGCTGCCAGACCAGGCGTACTGATCCACTCTCCACATTCCGCTCGTAGATGTCGAAGTAGCGCAGATCGCGCTCGTTGCTGGCGTAAACAATCCGCTTGCCGTCCGGCGACCAGAGGCCAGAACGATACATCACTTCAGACAGATTCGTCAACACGAGAAAATCAACTCCATCCTGGCTGAGCGTATAAAACTGATCCAGTTCGCTGCCCCCGCTATCCGCCGCTATCAGCATCACTGGCTCAACCGGCGAATAGCTGATGCTAGAAACGCGCTCGCCGCGAAAAGTCAATTGCGCTGGCCAGGCCGGCTCATCTGCCTCAAGCTCAACCGGCACGCTCCAAACTTCCGCGACACCGGTGATATCGCTCAAAAAGCTCAGATACCGGCCATCAGGCGCAAAGGCCGGTCCATAGGCGTTGCGCACATTGAGATAGCGCTCAAATTCGTACACGCGCCCGGAATGGTTCTGTCGCTGCATCTCTTGCATCTTCAATAAACCCCATGTCTCGTTCTAGTGCATTTCAAAAAGGCAAACAGGCGCGATTGCCCGCCTGTTTGCCCTGTTCCAACTCTCCCTCAGCCTTCCCATCGCTCTATTTTACCCGCTTGAGGATTCTATCATACAGCTAATTACGCCGTCCTGGCAAATGTGCGTAACCTTCGTAAGGAATATTCCCGTTAAATTGCAATGAGCCAGCAAAATCGCTGATTTTGCTGGCTCATTGCAATTTAACGGGAATATTATTTCACTCCGCGCATGCTGAGTTTGACTCGCTCGCGCTGACGATCTATTTCCATGACGCGCACCTGGACGACCTGGCCAACGGCGACGACGGAGAGGGGGTCGCGCACGAAGCGCTCGGCCATTTCGGAGACGTGGACAAGGCCATCGTGTTTGACGCCGATATCGACAAAGGCACCGAAGTCAACGACGTTACGCACGGTCCCCTGTAAGACCATGCCGGGCTGGAGGTCCTCCATTTTGAGAACGTCGTGGCGCAGAATGGGCGCGGGCAGGGCGTCGCGCGGGTCCAGGCCTGGCTTTTCCAGGTTCTCCAGGATATCATTGAGCGTGGGCAGGCCGACGCCAAGTTTTTTTGCCATGTCCGACCAGACAGCGTCCTCGCTTTCCCCTTTGCTGTTCTTGCGATTGCTGCGGCCCAGGCTGCTTTGCAATTTGATGAACTGGCGATACTGCGCGATGCGCTCTGCTGGCTTGCCGTTGGCACTCTCGCCTTTGGGCAGCAGATCCAGCAGCCCGCGTGTGGCAGCGTAGCTTTCAGGGTGGATGAAGGTGTTATCCAGCGCTTCGTCGCCATTAGCGACCTTGAGGAAGCCAGCGGCCTGCACAAAGGTGGCAGGTCCCAGACCCGGTACTTTGAGCAGTTCTTCACGCGCTTTAAAGGGTCCGTGCTCTTCGCGATACTTGACGATGGCGTTAGCCACGCGGCTGTTGACGCCTGACACATGCTTGAGCAGCGCTGCCGAGGCCGCGTTCAGTTCGACACCGGCGAAGTTGACGCAGGAGACAACGACGCGTTCAAGCGCATTGGCCAGTTCTTTCTGGTCGACATCGTGCTGGTAGAGGCCCACGCCGACCGCTTTGGGGTCGATCTTGACCAGTTCAGCCAGGGGATCTTGCAGGCGACGCGCGATTGAGATGGTGCCGCGCTGGGTCGCATCAAGGGTGGGAAATTCCTGGCGCGCGGCTTCCGAGGCCGAGTAGACGGAGGCGCCGGCTTCGTTGACGATGACGTAGCCGATCTTGCCTTTCTGACCCGTCTCCGCTTCGATCTCACGAATCAAGCTGGCCACCAGTTGCTCGGTCTCGCGCGAGGCGGTGCCGTTGCCGATGGCAATCACATCGATCTTGTATTTCTGAATCAGTCCGCGCAGAATCTGGGGCGCGCGCTCGGACTGGTGCAGGTACATGGTGTCCGACTCGATGTATTTACCCGTCTCGTCAACGATGGTCAGTTTACAACCTGTCCGATAGCCCGGATCGACGCCCAGGACCTTGCGGCCACGCAGCGGCGGCTGGAGCAGGAGGTTGCGCAGGTTGGCGGCGAAAATGGTGATGGCGTGTTCTTCGGCCTGGCGCGTCAGTTCAACACGTACCTCGCGCTCCATGGCCGGAGCCAGCAGGCGCTTATAGCCGTCTTCTCTGGCCTCCTCCAGGTAGCGCGCGAAAGGCGAAGTTGCGCGGGCAGGGTAGTGCTCTTTGATGACCGGTTCGGCCTGCTCGTAGGGCAGCGAGGCGCTGAGACGCAGCACATCCTCGCGCTCTCCACGGTTGAGGGCCAGCACGCGATGGGGTACCAGTTTGGTGACGTTCTCGTTGAACTCGTAGTAGAGCTGGTAGACCCCCTTGGGATCTTTCTCGGCGATTTTTTCGGGATCAACCGCTTTCGCCGTGACCGTAGCCTGTTTGAAGAAAGTGGCACGCATCGCGCCGCGCACGTTGGCGTCTTCCGCCATTACCTCGGCAGCGATATCGCGCGCCCCGGCATAGGCTTCCAGGCTGGTATCCACGCCCTTTTCAGCATTCAAAAATGGCCGGGCCTGCTCCTCAAGAATAGCCTCAGCGTCGCCCGAGAGTTCCAGCTGCTGGAGCAACAGATCGGCCAGGGGAGCCAGACCCTTCTCGCGAGCTACGCTGGCGCGGGTCTTGCGCTTGGGACGATATGGTAAATAGAGGTCTTCCACCTCCTGCAAGGTGGTCGCTGCGAGAATCGCGCTCTCCAGTTCAGGCGTGAGTTTCCCCTGAGTATTGATCAGGCGCCGCACATCGGCCTTGCGCTCAAACAACGCGCGTAGCGCGGCTGCCCGGTCGGCGATGGTCTGGATCTGCACCTCGTCCAGGCTGCCAGTCACTTCTTTACGGTAACGCGCGATAAACGGAACCGTATTGCCTTCATCAAGCAAACCGACCGTGCGCGCAACCTGGCCGCTATTCAAATGTAATTCCTGGCCCAGCGCGGCGGCCAGTTCAGACAAAGGGAGCGTTTCAACAGGCGCGACCTCGGGTTTTGCCCCGTCGTCAATGATTATAATGTTTTCCTGGCTGGTCAAAAAAGGTTCCTACCTTCCCTGGCTAACTGATTTTGTTAAAACAGAGAGCAATACAGAGATGCTGCCATACATGTGGCATCACCGTTATGATCCTATCACAAAGGTCAAGCAAGAAAGCGCTCTTTCTCAGCTTCTGTTCGCGTATCTCGATCCCAGCAACCCACCGAGCAGAGCGAAAACCATGGCACAGGCCAGGCCAATCGCCGCCAGAATCAATGTTGAGCGCAGGCCTTGACCCGAGATATTGAGAACGTTAGCTCTGAGGATAGGCGGCGCGACACGCGAGATGGCCCGGCGCAACGCTTCCCCTGGGGTCGCGCCGCTCTCGTTCACAATTCTCTGGACTAGCGGCAGGGCTTTAATTAAAAGGCCCAGCAACATGGCAAGCCAGTAAAAGATGGTACTGAAGATGCCAGCCCAGAAGCCCGCGCGCAGAGAGCGCGTGGCGCGTCCGCCGCGGCGCGTGGTGAAGAAGCCCGCCAGCAAGTAAAAGAGCAACCCCTCCGCGATGCCCCAGTAAAACACGGAATCGTTCATGGCAAGCAGCAGCAGTGCCGAGGAGATGATGCCCTGGAGCAATCCCCACAGGCAGCCCTGCTGAAAAGGCCGGGGCAGCGGACCGCGCTGAAGTGGTACCGGCGGATGAGTCGGAGTAAGTGTGCCGCCAGCCGGGGGAGGAATGGCCCGGCCTGAACTCCCGACATGCACCTGGGGTCCGGCTGGCGCCGAATTCCAGCCTGGCACAGGTCCAGAGACCGGCCCGGCGACGCGGCGACCCGCTTGCGCGGCGGGAGCTGGCTGAACAGGTGGGCGTGCCTGGCCTGGCACCGCCGGGTAAGCTCGTCCCTGGCCAGCCTGAGCACGCGCGGGAGCCAGCGGAGGTGGCGGTGGCGGCGCGACCAGTTCGGTTTGCGCGCTCGCGTTCTGATGACGCGTCTGCGAGACCGTCGGCTCGGCATAGCTGCTAAAGCCCGGCTCGCGAATTGCGCGAGCGAATTCCTGCATGCTCACCTGACGCTCATCAACATTTAATGACAGCGCCCGCAGCAGCGCCCTCTCAAGCTTCGGCGAGATCTGCGGGTTGATCTGGCGCGGTGGCAGAAGGCTATCCTGCATACTGCGCGCCACCGATGCCGCGGGCACCTGCGCGGTCAAAAGGAAATACATCGTCGCGGCCAGCGAATACAGGTCCGATTGCGGACTGGTCTGGCCAATATACTGCTCAAGCGGGCTGAATCCCTCAGAGACCGCGCGCGCCATCGTCTGCGTCTGCACATTTGGATCATACAGGCGTGTCAGACCGAAATCCACCAGCACGGCCCGGCCCCGCGGAGTAATAATCACATTCGCGGGCTTGATATCGCGATGCAGCACAGGCGGATTGCGCCCGTGCAATTCTTGCAAGACATCGACCAACGGCAGAAACCAGTTCAGCACCTCCTGTTCACTAAACGGGCCACCACGCCCTTTGACCATCTGCGCGCAATTCTGACCCTCGATCAACTGCATCGCCAGGTAAAAACGCCCTTTCTCCTCAAAAGCGTCATAGACCTGCGGAAGATGCTCATTCTTCACCGTAAAAAGGATCGCGGCCTCCATCAAAGCCTGGCGGCGCGCGGCGGGTGTCACATCGTAGGTCTCTTTAATCGCACACGGGCGATTCCCTTCGCTCAAGGCAACGCCGCGGTAGACAGAACCAAATCCACCCGTGTTAATCAACCCTTCAATCTGGTATTGTCCACCGACAAGCGCGCCAGCCTCTAGAGGGAGAATTGCTGTCATACTGCTCCCCTACTGATATCTTTCGTCTCTTTTTCATGTGTTCCAGTTGGGCCGCGCAAATCGTCCGCGCCGAGACCCAACGTCTATTTTACACTATCATGTCTTCCCTGCCATCCCCCTCATCTGCAGAAGCCCCTGCTCCCTCGACAACAGCGCAAGCAAGCCACGGCAAAAGGGCTATTGAGAAGCGCCAATCAGCCGACAACAAATACAGGATCATTTTGCTTACCAGTCATTAGCTGAATCACAGCATTGGCGAAGCTTGCAATACCATAGAGTTGTGATACAATGACACACAGTACGTAGCTGAACCTTCACGTGTGCTGCCTGGGACGATGGGAGCTCGCTCCCGGCTTTCCCTGGTAGAGGAGCGCCCGAAAAGAGAGCAAATCTATTGGAACGAGAAGTTATGTTTGAAGCCGATAAACCAGCCGAGCCAGAGCGCGAAGCTATCCAGGACTCAGACCTAAGTAATCTGGCGCAAAGTGACAGTCTGCGCCTCTATCTGCGCGAAATTTCACGCATATCTCTGCTCTCTGCATCCAAAGAAGCGTACCTCGCTGAGCGAGCAGAGCAAGGTGACCGGGATGCGCGCAATAGCCTGATCGAGGCTAATCTCCGCCTGGTCGTCAGTATCGCGAAAAAATATGTCGGACAGGGGCTTTCTCTGGAAGACCTGATCGGCGAAGGCAACATTGGCCTGATTCGCGCTGTCACCAAGTTCGACTACCGCAAGGGTTTCCGTTTCTCGACCTACGCGACCTGGTGGATCAAGCAAGCGATTACGCGCGCTATCCTGGAAGGCACTCGCGTGGTGCGTCTCCCTGTCTATATCATGGAAGAGGTTATGCGCGTGAAACGCACAACCCGCCAGCTCTACCAGGAGTTAGGCCGCGAACCAACCGCTGAGAATATCGGCGAACGGCTGGGCATGACCTCCGAACGCGTCAGCGAACTCCTGATCTGGGCGGAGAAGGTCTTCTCCCTCGATGCCCCGCTTTCAGAGGAAGAAGAGAATACCCTCGGCGATATCATCGAAGATCAGCGCGAACGCGGACCCGTCGAGGTCGCGGACCAGCACCTGCTGCGCGAGGAAATCCGCAAGGTTCTCGGTCAGCTGACCCTGCGCGAGCGCCAGGTGATCGAGCTGCGCTTTGGCCTGCTGGACGACCATGATCATACACTGGAGGAGGTTGGCAAAAAGCTCAAGGTGACGCGCGAACGTGTACGCCAGATCGAAGAACGTGCGATTCGCAAACTGCGCCACCCACAGGCCAGCCGCATCCTCAAGGACTACCTGGACTGAATGCGTTTCTACTCTGCTGGCTCAGCGCTTAGCGCGCAGAAAGAGACCCCTTATGCTCCGGTTCTCTGCCGCTCTTAGGAATGCCTTTCCTCCCTGAGCCAGTTATCCTTGCATACCGGCATGGCCAGAACTCGCCTTTCCAGGTCTTTCAGCAAAATAGACTCTTCTTTTCTCCCCTGTTTTCGACAAAGCACGCACGGAACGCTTCGTAAATCAGCAGGAAAGAGAACTAGTTAGTACATTCAGACGTAGTATCTTATATAAGCACTACGCACTTTACGTTTAAGGATTTGTAAGCTCTTTCAATGCTTGCAAAACTTTAAAATGTGTGTAAAAAGAATGTAGGGAAAGGAGGGCGGTGTTGACTTTTAAATGTCTTCATACGATGGGAGACGATCAATGCCGCACGGTCTGATGAATGAATTGGCAGGCCAGAGCCTGGGTGGATATCTCCTGGAAGAAGAACTCGGGCGCGGTTCGATGGGAATGGTCTACCGGGGCAAACAGGTCGCGCTCAGTCGCGAAGTAGCCATCAAAATTTTACCCCAGTCACTGGCACAAGACCCGTCATACGTTGCTCGCTTCATTCGCGAAGCCCAGATTATGGCGGGCTTGAATCACCCTAATATTGTCCAGATCTATGATGCCGGGCAGCAAAATGGCGTGCTTTATTTTGTCATGGAATATGTCCAGGGGCCAACCATCGGCAGCCTGCTCCACCTGGATGGCAGCATGCCCCAGCACCTGGCAGCCGAGTACGTGGCGCAGATTGCCGATGCCCTTGATGCCGCCTATAAAGAGCGCAATGTTATCCACCGCGACCTCAAACCGGAAAATCTGATGTTGGACCGCTGGGGTCGTGTCAAAGTAATGGATTTTGGCCTGGCACGCGCGCCCGGCCTGCAACAGATTACGATCGCCAAAACCCTGGTCGGCAGTATTTATTACGCTTCACCCGAACAGATCTGGGGCAAGCCGCTGGATAACCGTAGTGATATTTATGCCCTGGGCGTCGTGCTCTACGAGATGGTCACGGGCCAGCGCCCGTTCTCCGGGCGCTCCCTCCAGGAGTTAACCCAGAAGATCACCGCCGGCAATATGTTGCCACCAACTGCCCTGGCTCCCGATCTCTCGCCAGAACTCGAACGGATCATTTTAACCGCCATGGCCGCGAATCGCGATGAACGCTTCGACCAGGCCAGCACCCTGGCCGCGGAACTACGCGCCCTTCAGTTGCGCGCGCCTTCTGTGGGCCCGATTCTCCCACAGGAGAAAGCCCCCGCCCCTGGCGGTGAACATAGCGAGAGCGGACATGCGCCCGTATCCAAACGCCCACAAACACCGATTCCGCACTATCCGCCCGCCGACACGCTTCAGACCCTGCCAGCTCGCGAGCGTCCAACACCGATTCCACCCGGCCCCGAAGATATGAACCAGCATCCGAAAGGCTCGCAACGCTCCCTGTCGATCTACGACACCACGCCAGAATTTCCCGCGCAGCCGCACATCCCCGACCAGGAAGAACTGCTCGCGTCAGAAATTGACCAGCCAGCCTCTTCGCCAGAGGACGAGGACGAACAGGAATCTGAACCCACTACAAACCAGTCTCCCCGCTGGCGCCGCCGCAAATTTAAATCATCCTAGTTATTTCAGCAATTATTGTCTGAGGATTCAGCAACAAACGAGCAGGACTGGCGTTCGCCGGTCCTGCTCGTTTGTTGCTGAATCCTCAGACAATAATTCTGGCTAAGCTTTGGCACATGCTTATAAATAAAAGAAAGGCGTGTTTCGAGAACCAGAAAGCAGAGTCTATGTCAGGCGACAGCACCAATCGGGAGCCGGGAGGCGCTGACCTCCATCAAGCGCAGCAGGAGCAGATTCTCGCGGCCATCGTCCTGCTGCTCGGACCAGATACCGACTATTATAAGCGCATGCGCGCGGCACAGCGCCTGGCCAGAGCTGGCGCGGACGTTCTGCCCCTTCTGCTCCAGACCCTGCACACGCACCCCGAAATAATCACACCCTCCTGGCCCTGGTGGCCCCCTCAATATGAGCAGATTGGACGCCTGTTGATCCAGTTGAGCCAGAGCGCTCGCCTCTCGCTCGCGGATCTGCTCCATCATACCAATCTGCCGCAGCCGCCCGGCCCGGTCCTCTGGACCAGCGTCATCGAGGCCATGGGGCAGCTCCCGCACATGGAATACGAACCATCGCTGCGCGATGGTCTGGAAGCGCCCTGGTGGACGGTGCGCTACGCCTCCGCCACGGCTATCGCTAACCGCGCCGTCCATATCTCGCTCTGTCCCACCACCCGCGAGGCGCTCGATCAATGCCAGCAGCACGATCCTGAAACTCCCGTGCGCCTGGTCGCCTCCTGCGCTCTCCTGCGCTGCGCGGATAGCAGCGGCCTGCAAAACCTGGCCACTTTTCTGGAAACATCCGTCGCGACCGAGATCCGTAAAGCCGCGCTGTTCATCCTCGCCAGCGAATTGCCCGTGCCGGCTGAACCAGCCCTGAAAGAACACCTGGCCCAACTGCTGCTGCAAGCCCTGCAAGATCATGACCAGCAGATTGCCCTGTACGCAGCCCGCGCCCTGCACAGCATCGCCAATGCCAGCACTCTGCCTGAACTCAAGCGCCTGCTGGATATCCCTCGCTCGCAGACGCGCTTCGCCGTCCTGACCGCCCTGGAAGAACTGGCGAGCCGCAGAACCATGCGCTACGCCATCCAGCAGCAGCAGATTCCCAGGCATATCGCGTCTCTGCTCCGCCTGCCAGAACCAGAGCTGCGCCAGCAGGCCTGCTATACGCTGGCCGTGCTGGGCGGCGAATATATCACCGCCACGCTGGGCACCATCATCCTCGACGACCTCCATCCCGCCCACCTGGAGGCCATCGAAGCTCTGCGCCTGCTGCCGGACCTCCAGCGTCCGCTCATTCTGGCACGGGTCATGCGCTGGCTCCAGCACACTCTTGTCCAGCCCATCCAGCGCCAGCAGGACCGCGCGCTCGACACGCTCAGCTATATCGTCTGGCAGGCCCACGCTCAACACCGACACGCGCTGCTCCAGACCATTTTCCAGGAACTCCAGCAGAGCGGAAGCACCTTTCAGCTGCTGGCCAGCTCCAGCTCCTGGGTCCGCCAGCGCACCGTCGAATTATTAAGCCTGCTCGACCCCCAGCTCGCTAGCCAGCGTCCCACCCTGCTGGAAATGCTCCATCACGACATCGACAGCAACGTGCGCACCTGCATCGCCCACACCCTCGGCCACAGCGCGGCCCTCTGGGCCATCCCAGACCTGCTCCTCGCCCTGCTGGACAGTAACGAACATGTCGCCGAAAGTGCCCTGCGTGCCCTCACCGCCCTGCCTCTGCACGATGACGACCCGCTCATCCGCGCCGCCCTCCAGGAAGTCGCCGCTTATCACCTGCCTCTCTGGAAACTCCGCGAGCGCCGCCGCCTCGCCCACATCGCCCGTACCCTCCTCAAACAACGCACCACCTTTTCATTTCATCAAATAAACGAACAGGCGAGATAAGCCAGCAGGTCAGGACTTTTGCAAGGTCGCCTTTCAGCGAGCCAGAGTTTGCCCTCTTTCCCAACGGAAAGTCGGGAAGGATAAATCTGTGCGCAAGGCGCATGAACGCAGGAAAGAACTGGTGAATACTTCTTTCAGTTCTTTCCTGCTCAAACTCAAACGCAAATAAACACTAGCGAGCCGTGCCCCCACCATCAATGGGCAGAACCTGTCCGGTGATATAGCTGGCGCCCTCGGAAGCCAGGAAGAGTACCACGGGCGCGATCTCACCCGGTTGGCCGATGCGTCTCAGGGGGGATGTACTGGATACCGCGGCCTCGGCTCCCTGCGCGATAATGCCCTCGGTCATTCTGGTACGAAACAGGCCAGGCGCGATACAATTCACACGCACATTGCGCGGCCCCCATTCTACAGCCAGAGCGCGAGTCAGGTTAATCACCGCCGCCTTGCTGGCGTTGTAACCCACGGTGTTCAACTGCCCACCGCTTAAACCGGCGACCGAGGCCACGCTGATAATGCTGCCCTTCCCACGTTCGAGCATACGTGCTCCTACGGCCTGCGACATCAAAAACGTGCCGGTGATATTGGCATTGATGACCTGCTGCCAGCGCTCAAAGGGCATGCTTTCCGCTGGCGCGCCCCAGGTCAGCCCGGCGTTATTGACCAGGATATCGACCTTGCCGTGCGCCGCGAGAATCTGCTGGAGCAGTTGCGCCACGGAAGCCGGCTCGGCGATATCGCCGACCAGCGCCAGCACCGAAATACCCTGATCCTTCAGTTGCTGCTCAGCCTCTCTTAACCACTGCTCACGCCGCGCAGTAATCACCACAGACGCTCCTGCTTTACCAAACGCCTCCGCGATCTCCAACCCCAACCCCCGCGATCCCCCGGTTACTACCGCGACTTCTCCGCTGAAATCGAATTGCACAGTACCCATGGATACCTCCTGATTGTCGCTAACCTTGCAATTAACTGGTCCTCCATTATATCGCAACTTCTCCGTGAGAAAGCAAAAGTTTGCGCGGAAGGTGGCCAGAAAGAATTTTTAGCAAAAAATGCTTTCTG
>DASVMX010000374.1:0-17603 GCA_036384215.1 Ktedonobacteraceae bacterium
GAACTAGAGGCGCTTATTGAGGTAGCGAAAAATGAGCGGAAGAAGCACGACGAAGGCAGCTACGTTTACAATCTGCTGACCCAGGACATCAAGACCAAACAGGAGCAACTTGCAAAGTTCAGGGAAGAATGCGCCTCGGCCAGTAGCATCACCGCTGCTACCGCCATTTACAAGGCACGGGTAATAGAGTTTCTTGACTTTCTGAATGTCATGCGCGGCAAATACGATAAGGCGACGTTCCAAGAAAAACGTAATGCCATCGACGTCCTTGGGGTTATGGCTACTGTCGCGGCGCTGGCGCCAGAAAAGCGGCATCGCGGCATCGTGCCGACCCTGGCGGACATAAAATCCCGCATGACGATCACCTATTCCCCGATTTTTTCCGGCGCAGGTGTACAGTCCTCGCCTGAAGATCTACGCCTGGACCTCCGCGCCGTCACCCAAAAGATTCGCCCTGACTGGGACATCACAAAACCGGAACTGGTTGCCAGTTGGGAAGGGGATAAACAACTTCACTATCCGTACAAAAAATCAGCGCGCTAAATAGAACTGCTCAGCACCTGCGGCGCTTCGTTATGACGAAGCGCCGCAGGTGCTGAGCAGAGCATTCTGACGAAACCTACAGCGGGCAACTCTGCGCGGCTTGCCTGGCTTCCGCGAACATGTGGGCACGGGTCTGCTCATAGGCCAGGGCTGCGGTCCAATCGCCGTTGTGTCGCTCTACATGCTGTACGGTGGTCGCGATGACCCTTTGAGCGCCGCGGCAGCGCTCGCGCAAAAAGGCTGGCAGGTGGGCCGGTTCCAGGACCACCGCCTCTCCAACAACGCAGAGCGCGATCTGCTCGGCATAGCTCGGCACCAGTAGGGTAGCTTTGCCGGTCTCCAGGATATTGCCAATGGCTTCAAAGGCGCCGTTGCCCGCGTAATCGGGCAGGAGTACCACACCTCCGGGCGTCAGGCGATCCGGCTCCATGGTGACCAAAAACCCCGCCGCGCCGCCGCGATGATTGACCGCGGGCTGGCCGTACAGGTCTATCGTACATAGATAACACAGCACCTGACGGGCCAGAAAAGCGCGCACGTCTGCGGTCAGGCCATCTCGTACCTGATCGGGGAGCTGGCATGGCTCGCGCTCCTCTGGCAGGTGCAGACCACGAACGCGGGTGCGAATATACTTGGCGCAATGAAAGAAAGCCATATTCACGCGTATGCGCAGCCAGAGCACTCCATTTGGAGATCGCACAGGCAGGATCTCGACTTCTCCCTGCACACACAGACGCTGGCGCGTCACATGCTGCATGAAACAGAGCGCTACATGGGGTACTCCGTCGCCAGCCAACTGCGCGCGGATTTCCTGAATACAGGACGTCACTTCATAACGCCGATCAATGGGTATCAAACAGGTAGATGCATCCGGGGTTTCAACAAAGCCTGGCTGGCCCGCGAGCAGTAACGCGCGCGGCCCACCCTCCGGGCCTGGTCCTACGATCACGCACAAAACTTGCTGGGCGATAAACTCGCGTGCTTCGTCAGTCAAAAAAGTTCGCTTCTTACGATCAAACTCCGCGCCACTCTCGTGAGTCCCCCAACGCGTGCGAGCTTCCTGCTGACCCTGAGAAATACCTTCATCCACACGCATAAATAAGCTCCTCCATCCCCTTTCTTTCCGCGCTTTCCTACGAACCAGTATACGGTTTTGGCACGACATGAGATAGTATAGCATATTTTTATGTTAAATAAAAGCTCTATCACTAAAATGTTACACAAACTATTTAACAAATATAATTTTACACAAGAATAGTTTTCTACATAAACAAGCAAATAGCAAATAATAATAATTCTCATGACAGTTCAAGGCCCGTGGCCAGGCGCCGCAGGTCTTGAACTGTCATGAGAACGTCGCCGAGTTTGGCATGAGACTGGCATTATGTTATATCCTGGTAGGGAGTTCTATTCCTGGTAGGGAGCTCTATTAATGAGGAGGAAATGATTGCATGTCCGATACTGTTCGTTCAGACGCGCTAGTTTTCTTTGGCGCGACCGGGGATCTGGCCTATAAACAGATCTTTCCAGCTCTCCAGGCAATGATTCGCCATGGCCATCTCGATGTACCCATCATCGGAGTCGCGGGGCGTCCCTGGACTAATGACCAGTTGCGTGAACACGCGCGCAAGAGCCTGGAAGAGCATGGCGGAGTCGATGAAGCGACCTTTGAGAAGCTAGCCCGGCAGATGCAATATCTCTCAGGTGATTATAGCAAACCTGAAACCTATCAACGCCTGCGCCATGCATTGGGAGACGCCCAGCATCCACTGCACTATCTGGCTATTCCGCCCAGCATGTTCGCGTCCGTGGTTGAAGGTTTGGGCCAGGCAGGCTGCGCGAGCGGCGCCCGCGTGGTGATTGAAAAGCCCTTTGGACACGACCTGAAATCCGCGCGCGAACTCAACCAGGTGCTCAGCTCCGTCTTCCCCGAAGCGGCGATCTTCCGCATCGACCATTATCTCGGTAAGGAACCAGCGCAAAATATTCTCTACTTCCGTTTCGCCAATTCATTCCTGGAGCCGATCTGGAACCGCAATTACATCGACAGCGTGCAGATCACCATGGCCGAGAGCTTCGGGGTGCAGGGACGCGGCAAATTTTACGAAGAGGCCGGGGCAATTCGCGATGTGGTGCAGAATCATATGCTCCAGGTCGTCTCGTTAATTGCCATGGAGGCACCCAGCGTCCATGATCCCGAGTCGGTGCGCGATGAAAAAGCGCATATATTCAAAGCCATGCGCCCGCTGGAGCCATTTAACGTGGTACGCGGACAGTTCCGCGGCTATCGCCAGGAGCCAGGCGTAGCACCTGACTCGCATATAGAGACTTTCGCGGCTGTCAAGCTCTACCTGGATACCTGGCGCTGGGCCGGGGTGCCGTTCTACATCCGCGCTGGCAAAAACCTGCCAGTTACCTGTACCGAGGTGCTGGTACAGCTCAAAGATCCGCCACACACGGTTTTTGACGAAACCATCAGCGAGCACGCCAATCATGTTCGCTTCCGCCTCAGCCCGGAGGTACTTGTCGCGTGCAGCGCACGTTCCAAGTTGCCCGGCGAAAAGATGCGTGGTGAGAACGTGGATTTGATCGCGCGTCATCAACCAACCCCCGAAGAGATGGCTCCTTACGAGCGCCTGCTCAGCGATGCCATGCGCGGTGATCCCACGCTCTTTGTGCGAGAAGACACAATTGAAGCAGCCTGGAATGTCGTTGACCCTGTGCTGAACGGCACAACTCCAGTATACGAATACGAGCCGGGCACATGGGGACCGATCCAGGCCGAACAGATTATCGCGGGCGACGGCGGCTGGCATAATCCTACGTTCGCGGCAATTACAAAATAGCTCTTCAGAAAGGAGAGACAAACGATGAATGATACTGAAATTCTGAAACATATTGAAGAACTGGTCAATGAAGAACACCAGCTCATCCAACAATTCCACCAGGGCGGTCTGAGCGAGGATGAACACCAGCGCAAACGCCAGCTTGAGGTCAGCCTGGACCAGTGCTGGGATCTCCTGCGCCAGCGCCGCGCCCTGCGCTCCGCTCACCTCAACCCGGATGAAGCTGCTGTACGCGATGCTGATATTGTTGAGCATTATAAACAATAAGCACCCTCAAGAGAAAATGAGCCATGGCGCGGGCAGATGCCCATGCCATGGCTCATTTTAGAACAAAATCGTTGACCTTGACACTTTTCCGGGTGGCTGGATATTATTGATCCGTATTCGTTCTTTGTACCAGAATTAGCAGAGCTTTTCCTGTAAAGGTACAGTAATCTTAGAAGCAAAGCTCCGCCTGCCTGTCAGGCGAAAAAGGAGCATGAAACGCAGGAGGAAATATGGTCATGGGTAGGTACGAGCAACATTTTTCGCGCTGGTGGTCTCTTCCTCCTCAACAAAAAGCAAGTTATCTGATCAGCCTGGTCTCGATGAGGATGAGCTATGCTCGGTGATCCAAACACTCCTCTCCTCTGGAATCCCACAGGAGACCAACCAGATGAACAATCTCTGCCTACCTGGTGCGCTTTTACAGGACAAAACGAGATGGCCGCGCGCGCCTGGGGATGGCTGGAAGCTCTGCATCCAGACGACCGCCAGACGGCGCGCCACAATTGGAAACAGGGCGTGATAACACCACGCTCAATCAGTATTGTCTGCCAGATTCGCCATTTCCGCCAGGGCTACCAGGCGTTTAAAGTCCTGGGTATCCCCATTTTTAACCCGGAGCGCCACCTCCAGAACTGGTTGATCTTTTTCACTGCCGAGCCAGCAGTTCCCCCGCCAACCGATAAAAATTGGGAGCTCAGGCACATGGGTGACATGATCTTCACTCAGAATGCGCTCGGCATCTTCTTTCTCTCGCTCGATGGCTCTATTTTGCGCGTGAATGAACACTTCTGCCAGCTTACTGGCTATACCGAAGCGGAACTATTGCAATTGACGCTCTGGCAACTTCATCTGCCCGAGGACCTGCCATCCCGGCTCCAGGCCATACGCGAGTATTTGAACAATAAAGAAAGCTCTCAGCCCTTTCGGACACGCTATCTATGTAAAGATGGCTCTACCACCTGGGTCAGAGTAACTCCATTTCTCGTACGCCAGCCGACAGGTGAACCATACTATTTCTTTTTTCTTGTTGAAGATATTAACGCCCAGGTCCAGGCCGAGGAGGAGCGTACCGAACTGCTCACCCGCTTCCAGGAAGCCCACGTTGAAGCTCTGGGGCGCACCCTCCAGTTAGAAGCTGTCTTTGAGGCCATGACTGATGGCGTTCTGGTCTGCGATAGCGCGGGAAACATCATTCAATCAAATTCAGCGGTTATCCACCTGCTGCACCTGGAAAATCACCCGGATTTCTTGCAATTGCCCCTTGCAGAACGCTTAAAACGGATCAAAGCCGTCGATGAACAGGGACGGAGTGTCTCTAGCGAACAGTGGCCGCTGATGCGGATTTTGCGCGGAGAAACACTGTGTGAAAACCACAATCAAGATATTCATCTCTTCTTACCTGATGGCTCAGAAATTTACATCAATCACACTGGCGCCTGCATCCGCGCTGAAAACCAGCAGATTATTGGAGGAGTCCTGGTCATCCGTGATGTCAGCGAACGCCACATCCTGGAGAGTCGCATTCAAAAAGCCTTCAAGATTCTGCTCTCCCTGGCGGAAGAGCTGGTCAATCTGCCTGAACGCGCCCTGCAACCTGCCATAAATGGCCAGTTGACCGTTGAAAGGGCACGGATTCACCCTTTCCAGATGGCCAGCGAATACCTGGCTGAATTAACCTGCCAGATGCTTGAATATCGGGGTGTCACAATCTCACTGCTCATCCCTGGCAGCGAACACATGAGCATGGTTGCCGTGGCAGGTAGCTTGTCAGACGAGGAAAAAGCTTTTTACTATGACACCTTCTCTTCTACTACCCCCAGCGAGCATCTCAAAACTGAAACGCTCGTGCGTCTCAATGAGAACGAAGCAGTTGTCGAAGAGTTTCAGTATCGCCTGGATGATTCTCGTCCCTATAAGGTTCTGCTGGCCCCCATGATCATTGATGGTCACCTGGTAGGTATCTTGACTGTGGAAAAAAATGAGTTAAATGCCCACTATTCCAGCGATGAGGTGAGCCTGGTCAAAGCAATGGCCAAGCTGATTCTGCTGGTGATCGAACGCGAACGCATGCATCGCGAGTGGATTGAGGCCCATTCGAGCGAGCTGGCTTTGCGCGAAGCCAATAAACGCTTTGATGAGTTTCTCAGCATCGCCAGCCACGAATTGCGCACTCCCCTGGCGGGCATCAAAGGCAATATCCAGCTTGCCCTGCGCCGCCTCGCCGCTCTGAAGTCTGATCAGATTACCGAACTAAAGCCCATCTTTGAAAAGCTGAGTAAGGTGCAGGAGTATCTCCTCCAGGCCGAACACCGTGTCAATGTGCAAAATCGCATGTTGAGCGATCTGCTGGATGTCTCGCGCATTCAGGCCAATAAGCTGGAACTGGTGCTCGCTCCCTGTGATCTGTTTCAGGTGGTCTACGAGGCTGTCAAAGACCAGCAATATACGGCACCGGATCGCGTGATTACGCTCAGCGCCTCTGAAAACCTGCCCATTACGGTCACAGGAGACGCCGATCGCCTCAGTCAGGTGATTCATAATTACCTGACAAATGCCTTGAAATATTCTCCACCCGACCGGCCTGTAGCTGTAAAAATCGAAAAGAGCGAGAGCAAGGTCTGCGTCTCGGTCCAGGACCAGGGGCCGGGTCTGACCCATGAAGAGCAAATCCGCGTCTGGGAGCGCTTTTATCGCGTCAAGGGCATCCCGGCTCTGGGAGGCGGACAGGGTCTGGGCCTTGGCCTGCATATCTGCCGCACGATTATTGAAGCCCATTGTGGCAATTTTGGCCTGGAAAGCGTTCCCGGCCAGGGATCAACCTTCTGGTTTACCCTGCCCCTCGCTCAATCTCCCCTCGCCACGCGCAAACAAGATCTTCCCCATGCCCTGAACGAGCACAGACCCGACGCCGAGACTTCAGGCCGCACGGGTTGATGCCTTGGGTGCAATTTACGTTTTTGCCAGAGAGCTCCTGGGATGCACTATTGATTCTCAGTGTGGGCGTCATTCGTTTGCAAACACATCTCTGTGACCACACCGCAGGCGCGGCTCTGATGCGAATCAGGTTGCAAAAAGTGACGCCCACCCTGATTCTCTCAGACTTGCGAGAAAGCAAACAAGCTGATACACTATGCTTCCTGACTACGTGGTGCAGACAGGCACTGATATTCTCTTTATCGTACAACCAGGAAAGAAAGGTGCAGTATGCAGCAAAGTCTACTTATTGATGCGGACGATACTCTCTGGGAAAATAATATCTACTTTGAGCGGGCCGTTCATGAATTTATCAACTTCCTCGATCATTCTTCTCTCCAGCCGAGCGAGATACGCGCGGTATTAAATGAGATTGAACACGATATGGGTTACGGCTCTCTGAATTTCACGCGCAGCCTGCTAGCAACCTATCAACGCCTGGCCGAACGCGATGTTACCGATAATGATCTGGAACACGTCCGCAAGTTCGGAGCAACGATTGCGCGCCACCCGATGGAGATTATGAGCGGCGTACAGGAAACGTTGAGCTACCTGGCTCCGCGCCACCAGTTGATACTCTTGACCAAGGGCGACCCGGAAGAGCAGCAGCTCAAACTGGATAATTCCGGCCTGGCGGTCCACTTTACCTCGGTGCTGATCGTGGCGGAAAAAGATCAGGCAACCTACCATCAATTGGTCAGTGAGATGAGCCTTGAGCCGAACCGCACGTGGATGATTGGCAATTCGCCACGCTCTGATATCAATCCCGCCCTGGCCGCCGGTTTAAACGCGGTCTTTATCCCGCATCCGCATACCTGGCAGCTCGAAATACAGGAGTTGCGGCACACCGGCCCTGGCCAATTCCTCCAGCTCAGCAGATTTATTGAGCTGCGCGAACATTTCTAAGTCGCCAGCAAGAGGCGAGTTATTACTCAGAGCACCATAGTCTGCAAAAGATGCTTAAGCGCCGTCTCGGGATCGCTGCACAGCCCACCGTGTACAGGCGACACCTGGATAATTGTGCTGCGCGGAGAGACAAGCCAGTGGAAGCGCTCCGAGAGCGACATGTGTGCCAGACTCCCCACCTCGCGATTGCCCGCGCTTATCTGGCTGATCAAATCCAACTGTGCGCGCACCACCTCGAGGTCAATGTCCGGCGCCAGCGCCAGCAGGCGCGCTTCATCCAGGTGCGTCAGCACCCCCAGAAAAGCACGCTGGCGGCAGAAAAGAATAACTCCTACATTGATACATTCGCCACGCTCAACCAGGGGCACTACGCGGATGATGGCGTAATCATATGAGCTGCGCTCTGGCATGCTGTGCCTCCTCCACAAAAAATGCTGCGTCCTCCAGGCGAGCCTGCAAGTAGGCCCGATAGGCCTGGCGCTGCTCTTTCATATCCAGCCATGCATCGGGCAACTCGGCCACCACAGCATCCAATCTTTCAGGCGTCAACGCGCTCCTGCTTAAACGTGCGGCCTCCGCCAGCTCGCTGGCCGCTGGCAGCAGGACATGATCCTTGATCGGCTTAAAGAGATCGCGGCTGCGCGCCAGGTAATCGTCGGTCGCGTGGTGAAAGTAGAGCGCGGCCCCGTGATCGATGAGCATCAAACGTCGGTGCCAGTACAGCATATTGGTGTTACGAGCTGTACGGTCAACGTTGCTCATATAGGCGTCGAACCAGACGATGCGCGAAGCAAGTAAGGGCTCAACCTGCGCCACGTCTCTGGTGCTAAACGCGACCGAACCAGGCAGATAATCCAACCCCAGATTCAGGCCCGTGCTCGCCTTTGCCAGGCTTTGTACCTCAAAATCTGGTTCGGAACGGGCCAGCGCGCCATCCAGTTCCAGAAACACAATCTCCGGTACCGGCAGTCCCAGCGAGCGACCGATCTCTCCCCCGATCAACTCCGCGAGCAGCGCCTTCGGACCCTGGCCCGCGCCTCGAAATTTCAAAACATACATCCCATCGTCGTCAGCCTCAACAATGGCCGGCAACGAGCCACCCTCTCTCAGCGGCGTGACGTAACGTGTAACAGTGACAGTTCTAACCATGGGGTTATTGTATCATATATATGACCAGAAACTTCTTGTCACCCGCGCTGCTTTTCGCTACACTGTTGAGAGGATGCGAGAGGTACCGGCAAAAAGCGCGCACCTGATCGCTGAGAGCCCGACGACCGTACAAGTCGTGGAAGAAGAACCGGAATGATCCATACTTTCCGTTACGAGCCGCAAGGCCAGCAAAGGATAGCGGATAGTACACAACGTTGTACACTATTCGCCCTTGCGTAGCTCCTCGTATTCATTTTCATCAATGCAAAATTATCAGGGGTTAATGGGACATGGGTGGCAGAGAATGCAGGACTTCGTCGAGATCGTCGATAAAGAAGTCTGTTTCTTCGTGTCCGGCTGCCTGGTGCTTGCGCTGGCGCTGCTGCTCCAGTTCGCGGTAACTGCCTGAAAGGTTGCAATCGTTGGCCAGAATACGCACGATGCGACCACTTTCCAGCAAACTGTAGATGCGCTCGTAGTAATCGCGATCACCGCTGACCACCAGGTAGACGTCGAGATGATCGTTGAGGCTGGCGGTGTTGATGCACTCCAGGAGCGCGTAGTCAGCGAGGTCTTTCTGCGAGGCGCTGAACTGGAGTTCGCGGCGCGGGTAGCGCACTTTGAACTGCGCGTACTCCAGACCTGTGCGCACGGCGGTCAGGTTGGAGAGGTTGCGTGGGCTGGCCGAGGCCCAGCGGCAGACCACGTCGCCAAACTGCGCGGCATAGCTGGCGAGCATCTGACCCACGCGTTCCATCTCTTCTTCACGAGGGATAAAGCTTGCGATATTCTCGTAATCCACAAAGATGCCAACGCGCCGGCCCGATTTGAAGTGCTCCAGCGGGCGCGTAGGATTATTGCTGAGGTCTCTACGCCTGATCTCCGAGCGCGCGGGGGCGTCCTGGCTGGCGGCGAGATGCTCAGCAACCTGGCGCTGCACCTCTTGACGCTGGAGCTCGCTCAAAAACGGCCTGACCAGCGCGAGCAGTTTGCGGTTAGCCGGTTTCTGATCATCCCAGAAGCCCAGTTGATTGAGTGTGGTATAGCAGGACTCGAACGAGTCCCAGGCCTGGCGCTGCATTTCGTGGCGGCGATAGAAATCAAACAGCTTCTCGACGTGCTGGCGCAGTTCCTCGGCAGCCTGCACCTCTTCTTCGCCTTCCTGGGCATAGACATAGTCGAGGTCATAGTAGATGCCGGCAATGTGCTGGAGTGCCAGTTCTGTTCGCGCCAGGCGGTCCAGGCGCTCGCTGGTCTCGGCCAGGAGTTGCCAGGCGGGAAAGTTATGCGGGTGGCGCGCGGCGTAGTCGTTGAGCCAGAAAAACCACGCTTCTTCGCAATGGGTTTTGCTGACCAGCGCGTCTTCCAGTGCCTTGAGTTGTGGCTCTGTCAGATCGGTGCGCGGATCGGGCAGCTCAACCGGGTATTCTAGCAGTTCCTGAAACGCGCTCAGGCGCCTGGATTGATCGAGCGGGCGCAGCGGAGTGCCAGGGATCTCATAGTTCAGGACGAGCCAGGCCAGACAGCCCAGCGGGTGCGGCCAGCGTTCGAGGTGGCGGATGAGCAGTTCACGCGCGCTGCGCAAAACGGGCGCGCCCGCCTGGTCTGGCTCCAGCAGCAGTGTCAGCGCGCAGATCAAGGCGAGCCGCAGGTGCGCGAAGGGCGCGTCCAGTTCGTTCAAACCCGGCGCAAGCACATTCACGGCTTCGGCGAGATCGTTGGTTACGCGATGATAGCAGGCTAGATTCCAGATCTCTTCCCACGAGGCTTCATCTTTGCGAAAAGCGCGCTCCCAGTCAGGAGCAACGCGTGTACTCCCCTGAATGCGCGCACGCGCGTACAGTACCCACTCACGCGCGCTCTGCGCGTGTTCCTGCCTGATATTCTCACGCATATTCTGCTCAAACATGCGCAGCGCGGTCTGCTGATCCTTGAGCCTGGAACTGCTCAAAAGCCGAAAGGCGTCGGCGAAACGATCGTGATCAGAACCATTGCGCCCTCCCAGGCGCATGGGGACAGACTTGCGAGGCCGCTGGCACTCCAGTTTGCCCCCCTTGAGCAGTTCCGCGCGCAAGGCTTGCAAAATTGGCTTGCACGCCTGGAGCAGAAGCTGGTTGATGACTTCCAGCCGATCAGCTCGCAGGCTGGCGAAGAACTGGCGCAGCTGTTCCTCGCTCCAGAAGCCCAGCCACTTGCGCGCCTCAACCTCCGGCGTGAAAACTGCTTTTATCTGCGCCGCTTGAGCCAGGGATTTGCGCCCGCCAGCCAGCGCTGGTTTCGCTCCGCTTCTGTTCATTCCGGCTGGTGTTACCCTGACACTGTTCGCTGAGATCGGGTTGCCCATCGCCCACGCGTGGGAGACACCAGGAGAGGCTGATTGAGAAGCAGGCGCGGCATTTTTCAGGTGGGACGCGACTTGCTGACGGGTCATGCGCTCGGCTTTCTCGCCTTCCGCGACGACCATTTGCTCGTCAATCCGCTGAAGCAGTTCTCTGGGAGGCACAGGCAAAGCTTCCAACATCAACTGCAATTTGCGCAGGCTGCCCGGCTCCAGGTAGAGATAGAGGGTCCCCAGATCGTGCAGGGCAATTGCGAGAAAGGTCGGATTCTCAGCGCAACCCTGGAAGTAATGAATCAATTGCTGACAGCGCTGCGCCAGGTATTTGCGGCGATAGCTCCGCTCGTAGTATACCGCCCAAAGCTGAGCACGCCAGATCTCCAGCTTTTTCGTGAAGCTCAGCGGATTGCGATACATATAGTTACCGTAAGCGCCCAGCACAAAAGCCGCATGCCCCCATGCCTCATCATCCAGTGGCGGGCGATGGGCGAGAATACTGGCAAACAGGGTCTGATTCTCTTCGCGGTGGTTTTCATAGACCAGTGGTAGAAGTTCATCCATAGCGATGGTAATTTCCATGCGCTGCGCGGCCAGTTCCTGCTTCAGATGCAGATACGGATCAGCGGGCCGGCGCAAATGAGCAGACCCGGCTACGTCTTCAGGCTCGCGAAAAGGAGAGAAGAACTTCTCCAGTCCAATCTCCGGCTCCGGGGTTTTCGCTACCCCCTCGTCCTCTATAACCATGGCGTCTCGCGCGGCTGCTCCCGCCAGGTCGCTGTCCAGCGCAACCCGAACGAGCCACGCGTTCGCCTGCGCCTGAGGCATGGCATCCTGCTCAGCAGCCTCAACTGAACGTGCCTGAACAAACGAGGCAGGCGGCGTTTGAGCAATCGAGTCAACTTCTGGCGCATCAGGCGTCTCTGGCACCAGCGCGGGCACCACGGTTCCCGGCAAAGTAAGCGTCGGAGCAAGCATTGCAATCTCCGCCATCAAATCGACCGAGATAAATGCGCCATCAAGAGGCACGGCCAGTGGTACCGCGGGCACGGTAGACGCGCTCTGGTCTGGCGTCTCACCAGTAATGATGGCGGGAAACGCGGTATAATCGATCAGCGCTTCGCCGGAGTCCGCGGGCAAGTTGAGCGCGCTCTGCCTATCAAGGATATCCGCGGCAGGAGCCAGCACGTGCGCAGCCACAACCGTCGTCTCAGTCGCGGCCTCTAGCGGCTCCGCTGAATGGCCAGAAGCGCGGCCTGGTCTGGCGGGAATGGCAAATGGCGCGTGCTCTCCCGGCGTTTTCGCGGGCACAGGCGCCAGCACCGAACCAGCGGCCACACTTGTCCCCTCCGAGGTCAGCGGAGGTACAGGAGTAGCAGGCAAAACATGTGATACATGTTGAACAGATAGTGCTGAGTTCCCCGGCGTAAACGACGCGGCAGGTACAATCGGCGCGGGAGAAGCATCGGACCGCTGAGCAGGCCAGACAACCACAGTCGTGGGCTCCTCTACCTCGGAAGAGATCCGGCTCGCTGTCTGCAATGGCTCATTATTCGTGAGTTTAATGGATTGAGTTTGCCAGGAAAGACCGTCGGGCTTCTTGCGCACAAGGGTATCCTCCGGGCTATCCATCGCCTGGAAACCTGGGATACGCTGACCACTGACCAGCGCCCCCACATTGCCGCTGTTTGAAGCAACAGCAGCAGATAGCGTGCCAGGCAGAGCCGTTCCGCACGACCCGCAAAAACGCGTGCCGGCCCGGAAACTCCGCCGACAATTCGGACATTCTAGCATGCAGTGTTCTCCTGAACCAATTTTACTGTAAATCGAATCGCCCTACAAATGGGCATGAGACGACATACGTAGCTACGCTACAAGTTGATCTATGAGCCTCTTCTAGTATAGCCTATTTTCTCCTGCTTTTCAGCTTCTTCTGCACGCTTGAAAGATTTGGTAGGAAAAACAGGTTTCAGAATAGATGTACCTCTCACTCCGATGAGACTCCAACTCTTGAGCTTCTTCAGGGCTAGATGGCTTGACACTTTTTCACATCCATTGATATACTCGACTCTATTGATCGCACAACGACAGACTGGAGAAGCAGATATCATATGCAAAATGACCCTCCATTCAACAGCGAGCCCGCTAACGTCCAGCCCCAGGAAGAGGCCGGACAAGACGATCTCACTCTGAAACAGAATGATCAAACCCTTTTAACATCTTCTAACGTCACCCATTCATCTGAATCCATAGAATCCGCGCCCCCAGCCGAAACCACGCCAGCTCCCGCAGGAGTGTCGCAGCCAGAAGCCCAGGCTCAACCTCAGGCTGAGCCGCGACCAGACGCGCCCGCTCAGGTTGCGCAGGCCGGCAATGTGCCTGCCATGCCTCAGCCCGCCGCTGCGAGTGCTCAAGCCTGGTCTGTACCGGCCACGCCCCAACCAGCGGCGCAGCAGGGCTATGTTATTCCGCCGGGCTATGTTGTTTCGCAGGGCTACCTTGTGCCGCAGGGCTATGTCGTCTACCGGGGCTATGTTGTCCCGCAGAGCTACGTACCCCAGCAAGAGATTATCGCCCCTCCAGGAGGCTATATACCGGCCACGCCCCAGCCTGGGCCAGCCGCTGGCGCTGTGCCAGTCACACCTCAGCCGGGACAGACAAGCTATATCCCGCAGCCTGGCTATATTCCACAACCTGGTTATATCCCACAGCCCGGCTACGCGCCGGCTCAGCAAGTACTCCCTCCGGGCTATGTCCCACCGCCAGGACCGGCTCCGCAGCAGCCAAAGCCGTCGCGCCCGCGCTTGCCGCGCGATAGATTTACGCTGGTGACGATGGGCAGTGTAGCTCTGCTGGTACTGCTTCTCCTGGGAATTATCGCCATCGCAATTACGCGCGCGGGTGGAAGTCCGGCGCCAACGACCACTGCAACGGCGATACCGAACATCACACCCACACCAGCCACTTCTCTAGGCAAGCCCACGTCAGCCTTCCAGGCCGCTGGCTGCCCTTTTAAAGCGGATGCTAATCTGATTCAGAATCAGCAACTGAGCTGTGGCTATGTGACTGTGCCAGAAGATCATAATGCAAAAAATGGCAAGCAGATCAAACTGGCCGTGGCGATTTTTAAAGCACAACAGTATATCAATGCGGTCGACCCCGCGCCGGTAATCCGCCTGGATGGCGGTCCCGGCGGTCCCTCGCTGCCCGGCTGGGCTCAGGCGTTCACCAGCAGCAATATTCGCCAGTTCGTTTTCAACCACGATGTCATTATGTTTGACCAGCGTGGCACCGGCTACTCGACGCCTTCGCTCCTGTGCACAGAACTGCTCAACTACCAGGACGCGTCCGTGCAGGGAGGTGCTACCTCCTACGAGCAGGCCACGCGCGCATGTTATAATCGCCTGACCTCGCAGGGCATTACTCTCAGCGATTTTAATACCCTGCAAAACGCCGCCGATGTGGCCGATATCATCCACGCGCTGGGCTACAAGCAGATGACCCTGTACGGCGTCTCCTATGGCACGCGCCTGGCCCTTACTACCATGCGCCTCTATCCCGCCGTGGTTCGCGCCACTGTGCTGGATTCGGTCTATCCGCCCAGTCACAACCGCGCCGATCTGACTTCGGATGCCCAACGCGTCTTTGGCGTGCTTTTCCAGGGCTGCCAGAAAGATTCAAGCTGCAATACGAAATATCCCAACTTGCAGAGTACTTTCTACTCCCTGGTCGACCAGCTCAACACCCACCCCATCGCGTTCGATACCGTGGATGCTACCACCAATCAACAATACCACGTCACCTTCGCGGGCGATGATCTGATTGGCTTTGTGTTCAGCGTTTTGTATGTTACCCAGTTAATACCGGTGATTCCCCAGGTCATCTTTCAGATCAAGAATCATCAGTACACGGAACTGTCCACCATCTATGGCGAACTGATCTTTGACGATACCTTCAGCCAGGGTCTCTTCTACTCCGCCGAGTGCAGCGAAGACTGGCCTTTCTTGACCAAGCAGGATATCACTCAATCCGAGCAAGGGATCGAGACACATCTCGCGAAGGTCTTCGGCCAGGAAGATGAACAGCAGGAATACGATATCTGCCAGTTCTGGAAGGTTGATAAAGTGCCAGACACGCAGAAGCAGCCGGTAACAAGCAGCATTCCCACGCTGATCACCACAGGCGAGTATGATCCTATCACGCCACCGGCCAATGGGCAGGAAGCAGGCAAGACGCTGAGCCATAGCTACTTCTTCCAGTTCCCCGGCCAGGGCCACGGCCAGCTCTATAGCTCTAGCTGCTCCGATCAGATCATCTCGGCTTTCGAGGATAATCCCGCGGTCCAGCCAGATGGCTCGTGCATCAACCAGATGACCGAACCACAATTCCTCTAATGTCCGTGAATTGAAGGACAAAAACAGGCCTGGACCCGTGCGGGTCCAGGCCTGTTTTTGTCCTTCAATTCACGGATGCAAACCCTGCACTGCGTTGACATTGATGGTGATGCGCTTCTGGTCGCCCGGCACGGTCGTCACTCCAACGCCGGTCAGGGTAATTGTCGCGTCATGTACACCCGTTTGACCCAGCAAAAGCGCGCGCGCGTCCTGAGCGCTTTTACCAGCAATCAGGCTGGCCAGGCGCGCGCGCTGCGCTGGCGTAAACTGGTAGGCCCAGACGCCCGCCGCGCCGGTCATCAGCAGCACATCCCCATGCGTGCCGGGCACGGTCTGCGTGACCTGGACAAAGGTGTTGCCCACCGGGGCATACGCCGGGCCAGGATTGCTGGCAGCGTCCTGGCTGAGCTTGCGCGCTGCCAGCACCTGGACAGCCTGCAAATCATAGACCTCCCCAACACAACTGGTAGTTACATTTACGGTTACTTCGCTGGACCGCGCACCGGCATCTCGATCACTTTTCACTTGCGGAGCACAACGAGGCGCGCTGACGGGCCTTTCATTTGAGCGCACCTGGCTCTGTAAGGCCATTGTGGCCTGCTGGGTCAGGGTAGCGTTCAAGCTCTGCGTCACACCATCGATATCGCTCTGCTGCACATAGGTGAAGCTCTGCTGATCCTGACCCCCGGTAAAGGGTCCGGTATTCGTGACATCCACGCTGCCATTACAGCACGGCTGGCTGTTAAAGTCATAAGCCGGGATATTCTGCGCACTGCCAACGTTGACCGTGTGCGCCGCTACAGGCGAACCGCTCAGGCCAATTGTGGCATCGAGCGCGGGCAACGTCACCTGCTGATCAGTGACCACAGCCAGCCCATTGGCGTCGAAGATAACTGTGCCCGCCTGGATTGTCTGCTCGCTGGATGAGATGTTGTAGAAGGTCAACTCTCCACGCGCCTGCAGGCCATCAACATGCCCCTGGCCCGTCGCTTTCACTGTGCGCGACTGCGTCTGCGAATCGGCATAGAGCGCGCGCGCGTCGACCTGATTCTTCGAAGGATCGGGCACGCCCAGTACCGCGGTGATCTGATACGTGTGCTGGACCTGCTGGCTATCAGGCACAATTGTCACGGTCGCGGTTGGCGGGAAGAACAGATCCAGTACTGGGCGATAGAAAAGCACGCCCAGGCAGATCAGGACCAGCACTGTCACGCCAGTAATAATCAGGCCGCGCCACGAGCGGCGGCGAGCGGGTGGCTCAATCGGCTCGTAGTAGACCGGCAACCGGGTATTTGAAGGCACCAGCGCTCCCGAATTCGGCGGCAACACCGCCGGCAGATTGCTCCCCGAAACTGACACAGGCGCGGGCGCCTGGGCAGCCGCGCCCTGCGGGTCCAACACCGGCACCGCCAGCTCTGGACTTGTCGGCGCCTCGTCCTCTTCCTCGCCGGTCTGAGAGGTCGCGGGCGGCACAGCCACAGGAGGCGCGGACAGCGGGCTCGTCGGCACCTCGTCCTCTTCTCCCTGCGCCGCCTGGTCCTGCTCCCCCTGCGTGGCTGTCTGCCGGGGCGTCTCTTCCTCTGCCGCGGATGCTGGAGCTACCGATGAATTGGGAATCTCCAGCGGGAATGCCATAGTATGCTCCATCTCTTCATCGCTCGACGGCTCACCCGCACCATCGGGCTCCAGCGCGGGAAATTCCGCCTCGGTCAGTTCCTCCAGTGTGTGATAAACCGTGAAGCTCTCCCTGCTCGCCAGGCTCGCGACCTTCGATTTATCCGGCGCCACCAGCACAATCCCCGCCTCCAGCTCACCAGCCATCTGGTGCAAACCGGCGAAATCGACTGCGTTCTTGAACGACTTATTTTGCGCTGGCAAAACCAGGACAATCTGATCGCGCCCCTGCTTGTCCTGGGACGCTATCGCATTGACCACGCTCTGGCGGTCATCATTCGGGGAAACAGTGATGATACCAATAACAAGGTTGCGCGGATCATTTGGGCCAAGGATCTCGCTACCGTCGCTTTGCCTCATAGAAATACCTCGATACAATCACAAAAACAAACATTAAAACATACGTGCAAATAAATAAACGATCAGGCGAAATTATCTCACAGCCCTGCCAGTTTCACAAGCAGCAGGCAAAAAAGTCTTGTTTTCTAGCAGGAGAGAAATGACGCCCGCAAAAAT
>DASVMX010000375.1:0-5254 GCA_036384215.1 Ktedonobacteraceae bacterium
GGTGGCGGCGAGTTCCTGTTCCTCGACATCGCGGCCAGTGATGGCGAGGGTGCCTTCCTGCTCGTAGCGGGCGCGTTTGAGGATGATGGTCGTGTCGGCGCCGCCGGTGAGGCCGAGGGTGCCGGAGACTTCGTCAAACACGTCGTCGCTGCCCATTTTGCGCAGGTGGTGCACGACGACCACGGCGAGGTGGTGCGTGTTGGCCAGGACTTGCAACTTGCTCATCAGGTCGGACTCTTCCTGGTACAGATTGCCGCTGCTGCCGTTGCCGGACGACTGGCGCACTTTGGCCAGGGTGTCGATAATCAGCAGGCGTGTGTCCGGCGCGGCGAGCAGATAGGCGTCCAGGTCCTCCAGACCGCCCGCGGTGAGCTGTTTCCAGCGCAGGGCGTACCCGAAATTGGCGGGCGCGCCGCGCTGGGCCAGGATCTTGAGCATCCGGCTGCGCAGGCGAGCGGCGTTGTCCTCCAGGGTCAGGTAGAGCACGCCCATTGGCTCGACGGGATAGCGTCCGAGCACCAGTCCTCCTCCCGCGGCGGTGCCCAGCGAACAGGCCAGGGCCAGGCCCAGGATCAGCCACGATTTGCCAACCTTGGGCTTGCCGGCCAGGAGGGTCAGTCCTTCGGCCAGCAGTTCTGGCACAATCCAATTGACCGGCGGCAGGTCCATGTTCATCAGGTCGCGGACCTGGAGTACCTGCGGCGGCTGGGGAGCTGCCAGCACGCCGTTCAGACGTTCCCACTCGGCCACGCTTTTGAAGATCGTGCGCTGCATCTCCTCCAGCGGCAGCGGTCCCTGCGGATGGCGTCCCTCGCTGTAACGCGCCTCGTTGAGCGAGATGAGCATGGCGCAGATCTCGCGCGCGGTATACCCGTCCCGGCGCAGATAGCCGGCCCGCTGGATTAGAAAGTTGTTGCGCGCTTCCTGCGCAAGTGCATCCGCTGGCCCGGCAGAAGCTGAACGTCTGGATAATGCTGGTGCAGCCAGAGGTGTGCTCTGCGGCTCATGCTCTGGCTTTTCGAGTGAGTCTGTTTGCGATGCATACGGATGGTCCTCCTGTTCTCGTCCATTGACGGTCAACGGCTGGCCCTGGGTTGCTGGCGCGGGCGTTGTGGGCGCTTTGAGCCGCGCCAGCAACCGCTCAGGGATGGGCTGCATACTCAGGTCGCAGTAGCGGCTATAGCTGCCGTATTTGTTGCGGCTGGGCGGCGCGACGATATAGCCGCCAGCGCCGCGCGTATCCACAAAGGGGGCGAGCTTGCCCGCCGTGTTGGGCAGATCTTCCGCGCAGCGCAGGTAGAGGTGATAGCCTCCGCTACCCGTGCGCACGGTGAAGGTCCATTCCAGACCTGGCACGCCCAGTTCCGCCAGGCTCTCCACGCTCCCGCCCTTGGAGCAATCGATATCGATTACGTAGACCCCTCCGCCGCTCGCCAGGCCAATATTCGCCCCCGGCCACTGGGTCCACCAGCGTGTAATCTGCTCGCGCTCGCTGGTCGCCTCCTTCACGCCATTCTTCACCCGCGGATGCTTGCCCATCGACGAGCAGTTCTCCCTGCCGCACGAACAATCGCCGCTGTGTATCGAATGAAGCGGCAGCACGCGCCAGCCGAACCCGGCATATTCCAGCGCGTAATCGATCATCTCTGGAGCATGATGGTTATTTTGCATCCAATAGACCTTTCTTATGAGAAAGACATTAATGCTTATGTTGCTGCTGGTCTTGCTTATGCTGGTCAAGGACCGTCTTGACGAACCAGTGGATGAACAGCAGGTCCACGCAGGGGTCCGCGAGCACATCGCAGCGGCCAGGCTGGCTATAGAGAAAAGCCGTCTGGTGCTCCGTGAACGCGGCCCAGGTGCGCAGGTGCTCGCGCGCCCAGAAGAAGAAGCGCATCACCCGGTTCAGCAGAGCGTCGCTCATGCGAAACTCGTCCGTGGGCAGCGACTCCAGCAGCTCGCGACTCCAGCGGTAGACCAGGCTCTTGCCAGGCAGCAGCTCCGCGGGCGCGGGCGGATTATCCAGGTGCCAGAGCACCCACTGGATCAAAAACGTCTCCGTTGGCTCGCCCGTGGGCAGACGAAACGAAGGCGACGAAAAGCGCGTATTCAGCATCATCTGGTCCGTGGGATCATAGCCGGTCAGCGGCGGCAGCTTGTGGAAGCCCTTCTCCACAAACCAGGTAATAAAGCACGCGCCCCAGACCTCCAGGGACAGCTTGCTCACCACCTGCTTGTGAAGCATCCTGAACTCGTGCATATACAGCTCCAGCGCCTCCTCGGCCTCCTCCTTTTCCGTCAGCCGCCAGCGATAAAAAGCCATCGCATCCGTAAAAAGCTGCTCCTTGTTCATGTGTGGATGCTCCTTCACATCAGCCAGCATCTCCAGCGCATAAGAACGCACCAGCGCGTTACTCGGTTTAGGCATATATTCCTCTTCCTACCAGGAACCACATCCCTGCTAGCCTGCTAACTGAATACCTGTAAAAAGAGAGCCAATTGAGAGCAAGCCGATGGCGAGCATCGGCTCATAGGCATCAACCTAAGAATGGATGGGCTTTCCATTTGCATCTTCTGCTGGTTTTTCCTGGCGAAACAAATCGTTTTCCCTGGCCGAACGGCTGTGTTTGAAAAGCATTTTCGCCACGTCTGAGCACAAAAACCACAAAGATGGCGTTGTCCTTTCAAACCCAGCAGTTCTTAGGTTGATGCCTATGAGCCGATGGCGAGCATCGGCTTGCTCCTCGCCCACAGGCTTATTTGAAAGCTCCGGCTCTAACGCCGCCAGGTTGCGGGAATCCGGCGTGTGACGATCAGGTGTTTGCGCATGGAGCGCGAGGTGTATGGCAGCGGAGTAAGGCTGCCGCGTGGAGAAGTCTTCATACGGTTGACCTCCTGTAACAACGCAAATGCACTACGATGAGGAGAACATATATACCGCAGAAAGAAGCAGAGCGGATAACAGAGCTTCACCCATCTTCCATCCCATTTGAAGATCCACCACCATTTGAAGCAGTATCCGTGTAACTATCAATGAGCCATTCACCAGTTTTCACTATCTACAGGGATATTACCTGTGAAAACCTCATTCAGAGGAAGACCTGTGTGAGCGTCTCTGACGGTTCCTTCTTCGTTCTGGTTTCACTATACACCCCCACCAAATCGAGAAGCGTCAACCCGATCTCCAGTTTTCACGCACACAAAAAAGGGAGGTCGGTTTTCCAGTCTCCCAAAAATGGCCTGCCGTTTTCGCCTGCTCAGGCCATAAACCTCTCTTTGCCCTGGGGAGCAAGCAAGCTGTGATATAAGCACGCCGGACGCGCCGGTCCAATCCCTTTCAAATAACTCTCTCGATGGGGGAGCAAGGCGATGGCAAGAACATTGAGAAAGAAATCAGCGGAATCTCGCGAGGAGCAAGGCGATGGCAAGCATCGCCTCTACGAGCGGACAGACGCGAGCTTGCCTCGCGTCTGCCCATCTCGCCCGCTGTCGATCAGCCGGGCAGGGCCGGGGCAGCGCCCACGGGATGCGCAACGAGATGCACATCCCGTGGGATGACTCCTGATTGATCGAGGGCGTTTCCTTTTTTTGAAAGGGGGTGGGGTCGCCTACACGATCAACTTTGGGAAGACATTGGATTTTTCCAGGAGCAATACGTCTCTCATTAAAGAGCAACAAAAAGCTAATACGCACAGGCGAAACGCCTGGCGAGGTGTACAATGCATAAGAAGCATCACGCTCATCATACCGAGCATGAGCATCAGAGAAAGCAAAATGAGTATAAGCCTCTTGCCCAGTCCGGCCAGCATCTGCACCATACCCACCACGGCCAGCACCTGCACCATCTGCACCATACCCAGCATGAGCAGAACATGCAGCGTATGCAACAGGATCAACATATCAAGCGTATCCATCGCAAGCGATATGCTCATCACAGGGAGCATGGGCCGGACCCTCAGCACACCTATCGGTATCGCCATTCCAAACGCGTACATGAGCGTCGCTATCCGCCGCGCCGCGCTCCTCAGAGGGTGATTGTAGTCGATCCCGCCGCTCAGAAAAGGCGGGCGATCCTGGCCGGGCTGGTGGTTTTGAGCCTGTGCATGGCTTTCCTGGCCTCGCGTACTTTGCCGGTTGTCGCGGTAAATCTTCGCCCCTTCTTTGTCCTGGGCCTTCTTTTCTTTTACGTGCTTTTGATCGTGAGTGCTATTTTCCTGCCTTCCTCTTCTTCAATGCGGGCCGGTGAGAAGAGTTCAGCTTTCGCGCGCACCAGGAAACAGGCGAGCTACGGGCGCATCAGCCTGGTCTCCCAGGCTCGTTTCAAGCGCCTGGTCAACGAGGCCCTCAACGCCCTGCCTGAGGATTTCTACGAGCAGATGGAGAACGTCGTGATCCTGGTTGAAAACCAGCCGGACGCGCAAACGCTGGAGCGCGTGGGAGTCAACGAAGGGCATATCCTCCTGGGCCTGTACCAGGGCGTACCGCTGACGGCTCAGGGCTATCGCGGCGCGCCTTTGCCGGAGCGGATCACGCTCTACCAGGCCAGTATCGAGACCTATTGCCAGGGCGACCGCGCACGCATCCGCGAACAGGTGCGCAAAACGCTTTTGCACGAAATTGCCCACCACTTCGGCATGGACCACGAAGAAATGCCCATCTGGATTAAATGAGGAGTTATCCCACGGGATGCGCAACGAGATGCATA
This sequence comes from Ktedonobacteraceae bacterium, assembly GCA_036384215.1. Lineage (GTDB taxonomy): Bacteria > Chloroflexota > Ktedonobacteria > Ktedonobacterales > Ktedonobacteraceae > Paraktedonobacter. Next base: position 4,706 of record DASVMX010000375.1, read on the forward strand.
CTTTCAATCCATCGGCTTGAGAGAAGCTTTCATGCTTCGCTTGTCTTTCACCATGCTGTGCTTTTTCTGGCCATACGCCAATTCAAGCACAAGCATTGAAAGGGCCTGGAGAGCCCCTTTGGTAAAATGGGTATCTCGTTGCGCATCCCGTGGGAGGAACGACTTGTTTCCCACTGACATAGCAGAGCAATAACGAGATTGAGCTTGGTTACTGCTCTGTATCAGAACATTGTTTATAGTCATTTGTCTTTTTCTGCCTGCGTACAGGAATGCGCGGGTGGCCAGATGGCGATATTATACTTGCTCTTCGTTTCATCAGGTATAATGTTTCTTCATAGCTGCTCTGCGCGTTTCTTGTGTTGGGATGCTTAGGGCCAAATGTTTTCTGCCAGATAGCCTGTGCCTGCTCGAACAGCGCCAGGGATTCGGCATATTTGCTCTGGACTTGATATAAAAGAGCCAGGTCATAGAAACTAGTAGCAGTGTGAGGATGTTGCTCGCCAAGCACAGCGCGGCGGATGGCCAGCGCGTGCTGGTAGGCGGCTTCTG
>DASVMX010000376.1:0-8427 GCA_036384215.1 Ktedonobacteraceae bacterium
CTGCCCATCCCGGCTATCTCGCTTGTCCTCTGCGTCCTCTTCATTGTTTTTCTCTGGTTCGCTCCACGTGTAGTTGTGCGCCGCAGGATTCGCGGATAATCAGGTTGACGGGCAGTTCGATGTGCCGGGAGATGGTGCTCAGCCCTTCGATGCGGCTGAGCAGCAGCGTGCCCGCGCGCAGGCCGATGTCGAAGAAGGGCTGGGCCATGGTGGTCAGGGGCGGACTCAGGCGGGAGGCGAAGCGCTCGTTGTCGAAGCCAACCAGCGCCAGGTCTTGCGGGATGCGCAGGTTGAGCGCGTGCGCGGCCTGCATGACATCCAGCGCCACGATGTCGTTGACCGCGAAGATAGCGCTGGGGCGGTCGGGGCGCTGGAGAAATTCGTAGATACTGGGCGAGACGTGACCTTCGCCGGGATTGACATCGGGGATCAGCAGTGATGGATCATAGGGCACGCCATATTTATGCAGTGCCTCGGTATAGCCCTGCCAGCGCTCTTTGACCGAGGAGGTGGTCTCCAGGTCTTCTTCCTCGAAAAAGAGAAAACCGATGCGCCGGTGACCCAGGATGACCAGGTGCTCGGTGGCGCGATAGCCGCCGCCCTTGTTATCAGCTCCCACAAAATCGACCGTCAGGCCTGGCAGGTAGCGATCCACAAAGACAAGTGGAAATTGATCACTTTGCAGTTTGCGGATTACATCGGTATCGGCGACATTATCGATGGGGCAGACGATCAGGCCCGCCACGCCGCTGGCGGACATGCGCGCGATATCCTGCGCCTGCTGCTCTTTGCCGCCTTCGGTGTAGCGTAGACTGATGCTGTAGCCGTGAAGCCTGGCCGCCTGTTCCACCCCGACCATAATATCCTGGAGTATATCACCCATCTTGCGCTGGCCGCTGCTGAGGAGCAGGCCGATGTGCTTCTGTTCCTGCACAACAGGGGGAGAAGCTTGCGTGGCTGATCCGCTGTTCGCGGTGCTTGACGCGGGACGTTGTGTAACAAAGGTGCCACGCCCCTGGACTCGCTCAATCAAGCCCTCGTCGGCAAGCAGAGCCAGCGCCTGGCGCACCGTGTCGCGGCTCAGCTGGTATTCAGCGGCGAGATCGTTATCGGCAGGGAGACGCGCCCCCGCGGACAGTTGTCCTTCGAGGATGCGGTTGCGAAAGTCGGTCGTGAGTTGCCTGTGAAGATCCCTGGTGCGCTCTTTCTTCGTTGATTTAGATTGCAAAGGCTTGTCCTTCCCCCGCATCGAAAACAGTTGGTAACTTCTCACGAAATATAACATAATTCCGCCTATCTTGCAATGGTTAACTTGAAGATAATCGATTTTTGAGGAGATTACGCGGATTTTTGCTCTGGCTGAGCGGGAAATCTCTGCATTTTCGCGCAATCTTTTTCCTGCACTTTACCCTATCTACGCGATAAATTGCCATGTTTACTCTCTTTTTTTACCCGAAATGCGTCTAAAATTTACTGAAATAGAGTAAAAGTGAGATTGATTTGGGTTCCGCAACGGACCAACCGTGCAGCCATTAAGATTGTACTTTTCGGAAAAGATACGCGGATATCGTTGAAAATCTATTGACAAACGCGAATTTATACTGCATACTCATTGGCATAGGCTGCATTTCCCTGTTGGCATTGTAGCCTTGCTGTAGACAGAGTTCTGGCGGGGAGGCCAGGGCTCGACGAGTTCAATAGCGTTTTTTGTCCACGCCGTTAGAGAGTAATGCTCTCTATCAAAGGAGATACGACATGCGCGGCCAAACCAGACGTTTCTATTTTTTCCCCCTTGTTGCGATTGCGCTGGTGCTCTGTTTTCTGCTCCAGGCCTGCGGCAACAGTCCAGCGACTACCAATGGTGAGACCACTATTTCGGTAGCCTATCAGCAATTTGGACCTCCACCCTACCACGATCAGATCTGGTGGCAGGATGTCCAGAAGCAGCTTGATGCGCAGCACATGAACATCAAGTTGAAGCTCGTGCCAATTGTGGCCGACGAGGGCAGCTATTACACCAAGCTGGACCTGATGATGCGCTCCGCGAGCACCGCGCCGGATATTATCCGCGAGGATAGCTTCTTAATTGGTTCCGACGCGACCGCGGGCTACCTGGCGCCACTGGAAAATTATCTCAATGCCTGGCCTGAGTACAAGCAGCAGTGGTTCCCCAGCATGCAGTCGATTACCACTTTCAACGGGCACAACTATGGCGTCATGAACGGCACGGATGTGCGCCTGATCTGGTTCAACAAGACGATCTTCCAGAAAGCGGGCCTGCCCACTGATTGGCAGCCGACGAACTGGGCTGACATTTTGCAGGCGGCTCAGACCATCAAGGCCAAAGTGCCGGGTGTGGTGCCGATGAACCTTTATTCGGGTGTACCGATGGACGAGGCTTCGACGATGCAGGGCTTCGAGATGCTCCTGTATGGTACGAAAAATCCGTTGTATGATTACAACACGAAGAAGTGGGTGGTTTCCAGCCCGGGCTTCCAGGATGCGCTGAAATTTGTGCAGCAGGTCTATAGCCCGTCCGGTCTGCTTGGTCCCACCAACGATATTGCTCTGAACACGACTGCGGCCAATACTGTGGCTCAGCAGTTGCTGCCGCAGGGCAAGCTGGCCATTGACATTGACGGTTCGTGGCTGCCGGGCAACTGGGCGAGCGATGGCTCGGCTCCGTGGGCGGCGTGGCAGCAGACCCTGGGCATGGCCAAGATGCCCACGCAGGCCGGCGCGGCTCCCGGTTCGGTGACCCTTTCCGGCGGCTGGGCCTATTCGATCAGCGCGCTTTCTCAGCACAAAGACGCGGCTTTCAATGTCTTGAAGGTAGCGAATAGCGCGAATGAGCTGGCGAGCTACGACGTGGCGGCTGCCCAGATCACCCCGCGCAAAGACGTGGTGACTATTCCAGCCTACGCGGACCTGCCGGGCAATAACTTCTTCACCAGCCTGGTGAGCTTCTCGCAGTTCCGTCCCGCTTTCCCGGCGTATCCCAAGATCTCGGTGCAGATCGACTCGGCGATGCAGGGGGTGATGCAAGGCAAATCACCTGCCGACGCTATGGCCTCCTATGCGCAGGCCGTAACGGGTATTGCTGGTTCAGGTAACGTCGAAACCCAGTAATCAAATTGGGGACCTGTTCAAAAAATGCGGGCAAGGCTGCCCGCATTTTTTGAACAGGTCCCTCATTTGTTTCTATAACGAGAGCGTTATCACGCGCAAGAGGGGAGAGAGGAGTAGCGCTTATGCAATTGAAGGCTCAGGTAGACGGGGTCAAGCCCGTTTCGATGAGAACGAGCAGGAGGCAGCGGCGCCTGCGCACAGGACTGCTTTTTATGCTGCCGGCTTTGCTGGTTACTTTTATTTTTATGTTGGGACCAGCTATCTGGTCTTTGTACATTTCCCTGACCAACATGTCCCTCACCGGCGTCGGTGCGGCGACCCCGGAGTGGGTGGGCTTCCAGAATTTTCAGATGATTTTTCGCGACGGCGAGTTTCTCAACGCGCTACGCGTCTCGCTGACATACCTGGTCTTTTCCGCGCTGATCGGTCAGGCGCTGCTCGGTCTGCTGCTCGCGCTGTTGATGCGCAAGCGCAATCCCGTTTTCAAGTCAATCCTGGGTGGAATTGTGGTTGTGGCCTGGGTGATTCCCGACGTAGTAGCGGGTTTTCTGTGGAGTTCGTTCCTGGCGGGGGGGCCGCAGAGCGTGCTTTCGCCGGGTTTGTTGAACGTCATTATGAGCACGTTGACCATGCCGCAGCATGCCTGGCTGCAAGAATATCCCATGACCATGATTATCATCGCCAATATCTGGCGTGGGACGGCCTTCTCTATGCTTCTCTATGCTTCCGGTCTTGAAGCCATTCCCAATGATCTGCTGGAGGCCGCGGCCATTGATGGCGCGAGCCCATGGGTGCGCCTGCGTTCGATTATCTTGCCTCTGCTCAAAGGCACGATTGCCACGGATCTGTTGCTGATTACGCTCTCAACGCTCTCCGATTTTACCCTGGTCTATGTCCTGACTGGTGGGAGTAACCTCCAGACGGAATTAATGACGATCTACCAGTATCGTCAGGCTTTTCAGTTTTACCAGATCGGCTACGGCAGCGCGATCGCGCTCTTGATTATCGTGGTGGGAGCCATTCTCTCCATGCTCTACATCCGCATTTTGCGCATTGAATTGTAAATTTGAGGAGGAGTAAAGAGATGACGATCCGCCGTTTTTTGCTGGCCACGCCGCTATATATCATCCTGACTGCGCTCGGCCTGCTGTTTTTGGTCCCGCTGCTCTGGCCCATCCTGGCGAGCTTTAATCCAGTCGCTACTCTGGCGCTGGAGATCCCGGCGCATCCCAGCCTGGATAACTTTGTCACGATCATCAGCAATGGTACGGTCACGCAGCCCTTTACCAACAGTTTAATCCTGGGCGTTTCAACCATGCTGCTGACCATCGTGCTCTCGGGGCTGGCCGCGTACCCACTCTCGCGCTACCAGTTTCGCTTGAAGCGCCTGTTGATGTACGGTATTCTTTTCGCGAGCGCGTTGCCGGTGCTGGCTTTGATTACTCCACTCTACGCTATGTATACAACGCTCAATTTGCAAGATACGCTCCAGGGATGTATTCTGTTTTTTGTAGCCAGCGCGCTGCCATTTTCAATCTGGTTGATGAAGAATTTTCTTGACACCGTGCCTTTTGAATTGGAGGAAGCAGCCGCGATTGACGGAGCCTCGACTTTCCGGGCGCTCTGGCATGTTGTGCTGCCGCTGGCTGCTCCAGGTATTGCTGTGGTGGGGGTCTGGAGTTTTCTGGGAGCCTGGACCAACTTCTTTGTCCCTCTGATTATTTTGCAGAGCCAGAACCTGTTACCTGCCTCAGTGACTATTTATTCGTTTTTTGGAGCGTATGGCCAGATTAATTACGGCCAGCTTGCCGCTTTTGCTATGCTGTACGCTTTACCCGCGGTTGCTCTTTATACGCTAGTTTCGCGCTTTTTTGTGAAGGGCATCAGTGGAGGGCTGAAAGGCTAATTGGTACGTACAGGAAGAAAAACGGATGAGAACCCACTTTTTCTCCCTGTACGTACCAGAGAATACCAAACCTATTCAGGAGTTTATTCATGATTCATGAAGTTCGGTGGACGTTACCGAAGATTGAGCAGCGGTTGAAGTTGATAGAGCCGCTGGTCTATCGCTGTCATGCAATTATCCCGTCTTTCCATTATTGTGAGTTTGCCAGGGAAGAGGCGCTCCAGGCGGTGGGACGAGATGTCGATGTAAGGGGTGGGGGGTGATTGAGCCTCTGACCCATTGGGGTAAGGCCGGGACCCATTATGTGTTGCGCAGTAGCTTCCAGATTCCCGCCGATTGGCCAGCGCACGCGCCCTGCGCGCTGAGTCTGCCGCTGGGTGAGATGGGCGATTTCAGCCACCCGGAAGGTCTGCTCTATGTCGATGGGGTGGCCTATGCGACCGCCGACCGCCATCACCAGGAGGTGCTCCTGCGCGACGAGTGGCGCGATGGCAAGAAACACACGCTGGCGCTGATTGTCTGGACCGGCCTGGGGGGCGATGATCTACTGGGCTTGCTGGCGCGAACGGTGCATCCCACGCGCGAGTTTGCCTCGCTGGCGCCGACAAACCTGTTGATGAAGGCGTGCAGTGTGGTATTGATCGATCAGCCCACGCGCGATTTTGTAACCGCGACGCGTGTGGCCGTGGGCGCGGTCGAGACATTGGATGAGAACAGGCCGGAACGTGGCAAGCTGCTCTACGCGCTGGACGAGGCGTTTAAGGCGCTGGATACCCGCGAGCCCTTTGGCGATGAGTTCTATGCCAGCGTGGCGGGAGCTCAGGCGGTGCTGTGCCAGGGAATTGAGCAGGCCGGAGCGCCCCTGGATGTCACGGTCAACGCGACTGGACACGCGCATATCGACGTGGCCTGGCTCTGGCCGCTGGGGCAGACGCGCCAGAAGGCCGGGCGCACCTTCTACACGGCCCAACGGCTGATGGAGCAGTTTCCCGAGTATCATTTTACGCAGAGTCAACCACAACTCTACGATTTTGTACGCCACGATTATCCTGAACTGTTTGCAGAGATCAAGCAGCGCGTGGCAGAGGGCCGCTGGGAACTGACTGGCGGCATGTGGGTCGAGGCCGATTGTAATCTGAGCGGCGCGGAATCGCTGGCTCGCCAGTTCTTGCTGGGCCGCTCGTTCTTCGCCGAACATTTCGGGACCGATGTGGATACGCCGGTGCTCTGGTTGCCCGATGTCTTTGGCTATGCCTGGGCGCTGCCCCAGCTGATCAAACAGGCTGGCCTGGAGTACTTCTTCACCATCAAAATCGGCTGGAACCAGTACAATCGCCTGCCCTACGATAGCTTCTGGTGGCAGGGCATCGATGGCACGCGTGTGCTGACGCATTTTAGCACCACGCCCGATAGCTATGGCTCTAACACAAGTACCTATAACGCTATGGCCACACCCCAGCAGGTCATGGGTACCTGGACGAACTTTACCCAGAAGGACCTGGGACGTGGCCAGGTCACTCCGCCGCTGCTGATGGCCTATGGCTTTGGCGACGGTGGCGGCGGGCCGACGCGCGAGATGCTGGAGAATATCCGCGCCATGGAGCATTTCCCGGCTCTCCCGCGGGTGCAACAGCAGAGCGTGGGTCGCTTCTTCCACGAACTGGAAGAGACCTTTGGCGAGACACTGCCCACCTGGAACGCCGAGCTCTACTTTGAGCTGCACCGTGGCACCTATACCACGCAGAGCCGCAACAAGCGCGCCAACCGCCACAGCGAGTTCCGTTTGCACGACGCCGAGTACCTGGCCGCGCAGGCCGCGTTGCTGGATAAAAGCTATCGCTATCCACGTGAAGCCTTCCAGCGGGCGTGGGAGCTGGTCTGCCTCAATCAATTCCACGATATTATTCCTGGCAGCAGCATCAACCAGGTCTACGAAGAATCGCAACTGCAATATCAGGAGATCGCTCACCTGGCCCAGGAGGCCCGCGACACGGCCCTGGCGAGCATTGCACGCCAGCTTGAGAGCCAGTTCCTGGTGGTCAACCCTACCTCGTTTACGCGCTCCGACCTGGCTTTCTGGCCGGAACACCTGCCCGCCGGTCAGTCTCTCGTGGATGCGCGCACGCACGAGTCCGTGCCTGTTCAGCAGACCGCGTCCGGCACTCTGATGGCCCTGGAGTCCGTGGCTGCTTTCAGCCCGGTGCCCCTGCGCCTGGCGCCTGGCGCGAACGCAAGCGTGAACGTCGAACTGGTCGCAAGTCCTACGCTGCTGGAGAACCCCTATGTGCGCGTCGAACTGAACGCGGATGGCGATATCACGCGCGTTTTTGATAAGACCAGCGCGCGCGAGGTGCTGGCGCCGAACACGCTGGCCAACCAGTTCCAGGCCTTCGAGGATCGCCCAAAATTCTGGGATGCCTGGGATCTGGACATCTTCTATGACGATAAAATGTGGACCGCCGAGCCGGCGAACTCTGTGCGCGTGGTTGAGCAGGGACCGCTGCGCGCAACCCTGGAGATCGAGCGTCAGATCCTGCACAGCCGCTATACGCAGCGCATTTCGCTAAGCTATAACAGCGCGCAGCTCGATATTACCACCAATATCGATTGGCGCGAGCGCCATATTCTGCTCAAAGTGGCCTTCCCGGTCGAGATCCTCAGTCCCACCGCGACCTACGAAATCCAGTGGGGCAACGTGCAGCGTCCCACGCATCGCAACACCAGTTGGGACTGGGCGCGCTTCGAGACCTGCGCGCAGAAGTGGGTCGATTTGAGCGAGGGCGATTACGGGGTTAGCGTACTGAACGAGAGCAAGTACGGACACGATATCCACGATAATGTGATCCGCATCAGCCTCCTGCGCAGTCCTACCTCGCCCGATCCCCTGGCTGACCAGGGTGAGCAGACTTTCACCTATAGCCTGTTGCCCCACTGCGGCGCCTGGGACGAGGCCACCATTGGCGCGGCATACGCCCTCAACGATCCCCTGATCGTCTACCGCAGCTCTGAACAGGACAAGACCAGCTCAACCGATCTCCAGCCGCTGGTGGTTGCTGAGCAGCCCAACATCGTCGTCGAAACCATCAAGCAGGCCGAGGATGGCCAGGGCGTCATCGTGCGCTTCTACGAAAGCCAGCGCCGACGCGGCCCCGTTACCCTGACCACCGGATTCCCTTTGCAGGCTGCATGGCAGACCAACCTGCTTGAACACAACGAGCGCCAGCTCTCCGTTCACAATCGCGAGGTCACGCTCTCCGTTCATCCCTACGAGATCGTCACTCTGCGCCTGCTCCCGGCAGAATAAGGGCAATAGCTTGAGCAGAGCATAAAAAGCCCGGTGCCCTCGGTTGAACCGAGGGCACCGGGCTTTTTATGCTCTGCTCAGCTATTAC
>DASVMX010000377.1:0-5080 GCA_036384215.1 Ktedonobacteraceae bacterium
AACCTCTTAAAAAACGGTGGTGGGGCAAAGCCAAGAAAACGCTCTTGCATTTTTACGCGGCTCATGACATAATCAGAGTGGTTTCGCCAGAGACCCGGTTGGCTATCCACCGGATAGAGGCTGTCAGTGTTGCGTTCCCCTTGCATTTAGTATACTGCAATGTATATAGAGGGAAATCGCCTCTAACTGCTGGAGTTTTATTGTGACTAGTTAAAGAAGAAAGGCAGGAGCTGGTTATGCAGGAAGACATCCTGGGAACCCGCCGAACCGCCGTCACAGAAACATATGTCAATTGTGCGAGATGCGGAAAAGCAACTCGTTTGCGGCATGCTCGTATTATCCAAAGCGATGTGCTTTCAGAGAGCCACTCTGAGTTTGAATATCTCTGCCCGGAGTGTCAGAAGGCTCTGGCCGAAGGTGAGAAGGATTTGCCCCTGATGTGAGCCAATCGTTTTCACCCGGACCGGAGATCAAGGCAAGAGGTATGGCAACAGGCAGACCAACGGATCAGGCTCTGCTCCTTTCTACCTTTTGCCTTTTTCTTTCTGACGCGCGAGTGAAATGAGGGAACGGACTATGCGTATGCGCTATCGCTATGTGACCTATCGCTATAGTGATGGGTCGCAGCAGGAACTGGATCGGTATTATCGGCATCTCCTGCATGATGCTCTGCGGCAGAGCTCTCAGTCGTTGCTCCAGCGTTCAGTCACCTGGAGGCCGCTGGCTGATATTCGAGAGACGGCTGAGGTAATAACGGTAAAAATTGAACTGGCCGGGATGAGAGAAGAGGATATAGAAGTGACGCTGTACGCCGACGCGCTGGTGGTCAGTGGTGAGAGACTGGATGATCACGCGCAGGGTGAAACCGTCTATTATCACGAGGCTCAAATTCGCTACGGCCCGTTCCGCGTCGAGGTATTTATCCCTTCGCCAGTGGATCGGGAGGCTGTGACGGCTCGCTACGAAAGTGGTTTTTTATGGGTCGATCTCCCCAAATTGCACGAGTAATGCCGCTAGAAGCTGTGAATGGAGCGACGGCCTTTACGTCCGTCACCCAACAGTCTAGCTTGCTCAAGAAGATCATGACGCTGACCTTTCCATGACAGGGCAGCAGAAGCAATAAGGAGGCAGACGACGGGAGTAAAGGCCGCCGCTCCATTCACAGCAGTAAGAACTATTAGCGTGTTGAATGCATTGACGCACGTAAAGGGCATCTTTCCGAATACAAAAGCGGAACGTCCTGAATGGACACATAAAGATATGTTAAGAAGGTTGCATGATGAGTACGCACAAGCATAAACAGCAAAGCCCGGAAGAGCCAGAAGAGGGGCAGCAGCCCATCGCGCGCGAAGAGGAAGGGCACGATACTTCTCAGGTTGAGGAGCAGAAGCAAGAGGACACCTCGCGCGCGACTTCTGAGACGGAAGTGCCTGCTGAGTCATCTGAAGCAGAGACGCTGGACGTGGTGGGTGAGGACGGGATACCCGCGGCTCTTAAGCTACCTGAGAAGGAGAAGCCGAAGAAGCCGCGCCGGCCACGGCGCCGCCCGCGCCAGCAGGAGAATGAGGACGAGGATGAAATTGATGCCGCGTTGTTTGACGACACGCACCAGCGCACGCGCAAAAAAGAGCAGGACGAGCGCCTGAACATTCCTGATATGTTGCCGGTGTTGCCTTTGAAAGATACGGTGGTCTATCCCTTTGCGGTTCAGCCGTTGGGCGTGGGTCAGGAGCGTTCAATTCGCCTGATCGACGATGTGATGCGTGGCAATCGCCTGGTGGTGCTGGTCGCGCAAAAGTCAGCGGAGACCGAGCAGGCCGGCCCCGACGACATCTTCACAGTGGGCACGGTGGCGCGGATCGCGCGCATGATTCGCATGCCCGATGGCACCATTCAGATCATTGTGCAGGGTCTGGAGCGGGTGGTGATTGGCGAGTTTACCCAGACCAAGCCCTACCTGGTGGCGAAGGTAATCGTCAAGCCAGACGTGCAGGAAGACGACAACGAGACCGAGGCCATCAAGCGCAACGTGGTCAACTATTTCCAGCGCCTGGTCGCGCTTGTGCAAAACGTCCCTGAAGGGGTGGCGGCGGCGACCCTCAATCTGGAGGAGCCACGCCAGGTTGTGTATGTGATCGCGACCTTTGTGCAGATGGAGCTGGAACTGCGCCAGCAATTGCTGGAACTGGATTCTGTCCGCGCCAAGCTGGAACAGTTGAGCAACTACCTGGCACACGAGCTGGAGATCTTCGAACTGGGCCGCAAGATCCAGACCAGCGCGCAGGAAGAGATGGGCAAGGTGCAGCGCGAGTATCTCCTGCGTGAGCAGCTCAAAGCTATTCAGCGCGAGCTGGGCGAGGAGAGCGAAGAGCAGGCGACCATCAACGAGCTGCGCACGAAGATCGACGAGGCGCATCTGCCCGAAGAGGCACTCAAAGAGGCCAGCCGCGAGCTTTCGCGCCTGGAGAAGCTGCCCACCGTCTCGCCCGAATATAGCATCATTCGCACCTATCTGGAACTGCTGGTCAGTCTGCCGTGGAGCAAGAGCACGGGCGAGCGCATCGACGTGCCGCACGCCCGCGAGGTGCTGGACCAGGATCACTATGACCTGGAAAAGGTTAAAGAGCGCATTCTGGAATACCTGGCGGTGCGCCGGCTGAAAGAAGACCGTCTGGCCGAAAAGGCCGCGCGCGAAGCCGAGCAGGATCAAGAGCAGGAAGCTGGTCAGCGCCGCTCCACACAGCCGCTGCATTCCGCCGAGACCAAACGCCAGATCAGTCGCGAACCGATCCTGTGTTTCGTGGGACCGCCAGGAGTGGGCAAAACCTCGCTGGGCCAGTCAATCGCCCGCGCGCTCGGGCGCAAATTTGCCCGCATGTCGCTGGGCGGCATTCGCGACGAGGCCGAAATCCGTGGGCACCGCCGTACCTACATTGGCGCCATGCCGGGCCGGATTATCCAGACCCTGCGCCGCGTCGAAGCCAACGATCCCGTAATCATGCTCGACGAGGTTGACAAGGTTGGCGCTGACTGGCGTGGTGATCCTTCGTCCGCGCTTCTGGAAGTGCTCGATCCCGAGCAGAACTACAACTTCCGTGACAACTACCTGGATCTGCCCTTTGATCTCTCGAAAGTTATGTTCATCGCCACCGCCAACGCGCTGGAGCCAATTCCGGCCCCACTGCGCGACCGCATGGAGATTCTTTCGCTTTCGGGTTATACCGAAGAACAGAAGCTGCATATCGCGCGCAACTACCTGTTGCCCAAGCAGATCGAGGCCAATGGGCTGAGCAAAGACGAGCTGACGGTTGACGACGACGCACTCAAGCGCGTCGCCCGCGATTATACCCGCGAGGCCGGGGTGCGCAATCTCGAACGCGAGGTTGGTTCGCTCTGCCGCAAGATCGCCAAGCAGGTTGCCGAAGGCAAGACCACGCCAATCCACGTCACCGCAGAGGATGTGCCGGAGTACCTGGGGCGCCCGCGCTTCCAGGAAGAGGTTGCCGAGCGCATTGACCGTCCCGGCATCGCGACCGGCCTGACCTGGACGCCGGTGGGAGGCGAGATCATTTTTATCGAGGCCGCGGCCATGCCCTCCAAAGAGAGCCAGTTAATCATGACAGGCCAGCTTGGCGATGTCATGAAAGAATCGGCCATGGCCGCGCTGAGCTACGTGCGCTCGCACGCCGAAGCGCTGGGTCTGCCGCACAACATCTTCGAGGGCCAGACCGTGCACATCCACGTGCCAGCGGGAGCTATCCCCAAGGATGGACCCTCCGCCGGTGTCACCATGGTGACTGTGCTGGTCTCGCTGGCCTCCGGGCATAACGTGCGCTCAGATGTCGCCATGACCGGTGAAATGACCCTGCGCGGCAAAGTCATGCCTATTGGAGGCGTCAAAGAAAAGGTCCTGGCCGCGTACCGCTCGGGCATCCACACCGTCATCCTGCCCAAGAAAAATGAGCAGGATCTGCTGGAGGATCTACCCAAAGAACTGCGCGAGCAGATGAACTTTGTCTTCGCTGGCGAAATTCGCGACGTGCTGGAGACCGCCATCGAAGGCTACTCCGAATTCGCGCCCCAGAGCGAACCAGGCACCAATGGCCATTCTCACCCCAAACGCAAAAAAGGCGAGAAGGGCGAGAAAGCCGCCGCCAAAGCGTAGCATTTACGCTGGAGTTAAGACATGGATCGGCATGCCCGCGTGATGGCGAGCATGCCGATCCATGTCTTAACTCCAGCGTAAATGTTCCCTCAGGCTGGTGTATTTATGATTGCCTATCACCAGGTGATCTATCACCTCGATCTCCAACACCTTGCCTGCCTTCACAAGCTGTTCAGTGACCTCGATATCCTCGGCGGAGGGCGTGGGATCGCCACTTGGATGGTTGTGGCAAACCAGGATTGCCGGACAATTGCGTGTAATGGCTGGACGGAAAAGCTCGGCGATACGCAGTACCGAGCTATTAACGGTGCCGCGATACAGGCTGATGTTTTCCGCTACCTGATTTTTTGTATCGAGAGCCAGCACGCGCATTTCTTCATGATCCAGGTAGGTCATCTCTACCATCACCAGATTGGCGGCATCATGGGAAGATTTGATCTGGTATTTCGTTTCAAACTGCTGCTGCCCCAGGCGCTTGCCCAGCTCCAGGGCGGCCTTAATCTGACAGCATTTCGCTTCGCCAAGCCCGTGGACCCGGCACAACTCGTCAAAATCAAGGTTGAGCAGCCCGCCCAGTCCGCTATATCTTGCCAGGAGCTTTCCCGCCAGTTCCAGCACATTCTCACGCGCCGTCCCGGTGCGCAGAATAATCGCCAGCAGCTCGGCGCTGGAAAGCGCCTGGGGACCATGATTGCGCAGACGCTCGCGCGGTCGCTCGTCCATGGGGATATCGTGTACTGTAAGGTGAGATTCCAGGCGCCTGGGCTGGAGCAAAAACGCGGGCATATCCAGCTTCTCATCTTCATGAATGTTTAAGACCATTGGAGTCGTGTCCCTCCCATCAAAACAATCACATATGGAAATCCAAGAAAAGTATACTCTATGCCAGTAAAAAATGCAATATATCAAATAACA
>DASVMX010000378.1:0-24445 GCA_036384215.1 Ktedonobacteraceae bacterium
TGAGCGAGGGTAAACTCCATGTATTGTCCGGGGAGAAAATCCAGCCTATGTGAAGGCTTGAAGACAAAATCAAGGATGAGGGGAGTGACTTTGATTTTTTTTGCGAGCTTCAGAATCGCCCTTTTTTTGGGGCTTACCAGGTAAGAAAAGATATTCCCCACGGTTAAAGCCAGTTCTGGCGTTGAGTAGATTGGGCCGACGTGGAGCAGAGGGACAAAGAGGATACCTGTGAGAGCAGCGTACAGGCGGCGTGTATTCCTGGTCGGAGGAACTGTCAGCGGTTCAGTTAGCATGATGCATGCAAAGAAGAAGAGGGGCGATTGGAGCAGGATTTGTATGAGCGCGGTAGAGAGCGTTCCTCCCTGTAAAAGGGTGGCAACGCTGAGTATGAGCAGAGCGGCGGCGCAGAAGAAGAAAACCATGTCTCCCTGGCGCAGCTTGCGCGCGATGAGCAGGCCTCCAATCAGCACTGCCGGCAGCATACTTTCAGTGCCGACCCACCAGCTCGCGGTTGAGTGCATGATAAAGGCGGTGATTACCACGGCAATAGCGGCTGGATTGAAGATGTGTTTTTTGTACAGTGCCAGGAGATATTTAGAGGTCATAGCCAGAATCGCGGCCCAGCCAAGAAACTGCAAGTCACCAGGTATTTTGATGGGATCGAGAATCAGTGCCAGGATCAGCGCGGTAATCGTGGCAGATTCTACATTGGCGGGCACGTGAAAGACGTAGGTGAAGATGGTGTTCATGGCCCAGCAGATAATCACCAGGAAAGTCGCTGAGAAGAGCAGATCCAGGGGCTCAAATGGCAAGAGGTGCGCGAAAGCAAGAATGGCCGCCAGGCCTACCAGGCCCAGCAGGACATAGAGTACCAGGCGATACATAGTCACGCGATCTAAGACGAAATCGATTATTTTCATGGCTCTCGCACCACGTACCTTTCAAAACCAGGAGTAAACGTCGCTCTGGCTTGAGCGTCAATCATATAGCCCTCAAAATCTGCCAGGCGCGCGATGAAGCGTATGCCTTCTTTGCCCATAGCGAATGCTGCTGTGGCGAATCGGTCGGCTTCGTAGATGTTCGGACCAATCACGGTGATGCTGGCGACATCCAGGAGCGGGGTGTTCGGTTGATGTGGGTCGTAGATGTGTTGCCCGCGAATGGCGGTGCCGGAAGTAGCAATGCCCCTGTCTGTGAGCGCCAGGATTTTGACATTTTCGCCGCGCTGGAAGGGATTGCGAATGCCAATGTGCCACGGATACCCTTTGTTATAGCCGACAACCTGGATATCTCCGCCCGCGTCAATGTAGAAATGGCGGAAGCCCCGTTCTCTCAGCAGTTGCGCGGCTTGCTGAATGGCCCATCCTTTGACAATCCCGGAGGGGTCTATGCTTCCATTGCGCCTGATATCGAAATAGCCCCGCGTCTCTTTCCTGGTCTGTGCGCTCAGAGCCAGGATCGTTTGCATGTCCGCGCTATATTGCGCCGGAGCAAGTTCGCCTCTGTTGATGCGCGCGATCTCGCTGTCTTCTTTGTAGGTACTAAAGGTGTGATCTACTGTGACAAAGAGAGCGAAGACCTGTTCCAGATCATCTTGCGCTGCCGTTGGGTCGACGATTTCAACCGTGATGGGCATACCCATGAGGAGACGTATCTGCTTCATTTTAGGCCTGTGCCTGGGACAACGCGTCCGTCAACGATTGGATAAACGCTTCACTGGTATCAGTTGCTCCGGTGACAATATCAACATTGGCGCTCTGCGCCTGGATGACCTCGTTGATAAGCTGGGGGTCAGCGGACTGGTTAATCCTGACCGAACGATCTCGTTCATTGGGATATTCTAAGAATGTGACATTCGAGATTTTGCCGCTCTGAATCACCACCTGAACCTGGACATTGCCCCACTGCGCGTCAGCCACGCTTCCTGTGTACGTTCCATCCTTGTAGGTCGCACCCGGCGTGTTTGTGCTGGAGGCCGCGGGCGTTGGACTGGTGGACGACGAACGGTTAGAGGTGTTGGCGCTGCTCGTGGTAGCAGGTGGAAGGAGCGCGTTATTGTTATGGTTATAGACAAGGCTAAAAAGAATAAAACTGCCGATAATCAATACCGCGAGCGCAAACTTTTTCATCGTATCCGTGTCCTCCGACATGATCTCTATCTGATACTCTGCCTGTTTCACGCAGATTTGAGTGCCGGCCTCGTTTCCAGAACTGGACCGAGCAGGTGTGGCTTTCTGCATTGCAGGCGGCCAAACAATGTTGATATATTATCATATTGAATATTAAATTATGATGAAAAGGCAGAAGGAGTCATGATGGGAGAAGCGCCCGCAAGAGTTCAGTCCGGTAATGTGCAGTATACCAGCGGGCTTCCTGCGTCAACATGAAACAGCCATATAATAGAGCTAAAAGATAAAGAAAAGGGCTGAAAAGTGTAAGAAAAATGTAAAGCCTCGCCCCTCGTTTTTTTTCGTTGTCCTGAATAGTTGGGCAGGATATTCTCATTCTCCGCCTGGCCTGAACTGGTCCCGCTACGCGGTCCTTTTGAGTTTATTTGCTGCGTGTTTTGCGGGCATAGCCCGCAAAACACGCAGCAAATAAACCTTACGAGCTGCCGTAGGCGGCGAGTTTGGAGTATGAGAAACCCTGAATAGTTGGGGATGGATCAGGCAGACAGGCTTCTGTTTGTGCTACACTATCAAAGTACTGCCGCATCGCAAACTTGCGCTGAAGTGTTTCTTTTTCTCACATATCCAGGAGTAAGTTTTTTCATGGCTCAAATTGTTGACAACACGTCTGTTTCAGGTCCTGTCGGGCAGCCCGTGCGCCGGCAGGATGGGTTTGATAAGTTGACCGGGCGCACGCGTTTCGCCGGTGATAGAGTGGTGAACGATGTGCTACATGCCCGCCTGGTGCTGAGCCCGTACGCGCACGCGCGCATTGTGAAGATTGATACTGCCGCGGCCCTGGAAGTTCCGGGCGTGAAGTTCGTGTATACCAGCGAGACGCTTGGGATTGCCGATTACGATCCCTCGTCGCGTGTCAAATCGCCGCTGGCGCGCACAGAAGTTCTCTGGAGCGGTCAGCCGGTGGCTATTGTGCTGGCGGAGAGCGAGGCCGCGGCTGAGGATGGTGTGGCGGCGGTTGATGTGGAATACGAAGCTTTGCCAGTGGTGACGGATGTTCTGGCGGCGATGCAGCCGGGTTCGCCGCTGACGCGGGTGACGCAGACCGAAGTGAAGTCCGAAATCGCTGGCGGAGGCGCGCACGCTGCGGTGAGCGAGGATGACGAGCCGAAACCTGCCAATGAAAAAGAGGAGGTGTTGTCGGCCAACGTTAGCAGCAAAGGCCGCCTGCACATGGGCGACATCGCGCAGGGCTGGCGCGAGGCCGAGGTGGTCGTCGAGCGCACTTTTAAGACGAGCTTTGTTCACCAGTCATACATCGAACCACAGTCTATCCTTGTCGCGTACGACCGCGCCAGCCGCCGCCTGACCATCTGGCCGAGTTCACAGGGAATGTTTGGGGTGCGCGCGGATGTTTCCGAGTCTTTGCAGATTCCTGAGCGCCAGGTAACTGTTGAGTCTACTCCGATTGGCGGCGCATTTGGCGGAAAGTTTGGCCTGATCGAGCCGCTGGCCGCCGCCGCTGCTTTCACAGCGCGCCAGTCTGTGCGCCTGATTTACACGCGCTCCGAGGATCTGGCCGCGGCCAATCCCGCGCCGAGTGCTTCCATCGAACTCAAGTTAGGCGCGAAGAAGGATGGCACGCTGGTCGCACTGGAGGCCAGGGCGATCTTTGACACTGGCGCCTATGCTGGCGCGGGTGCCATGCTGGGCGGGGTGATTCTCGGCAGCACCTATCGCTGCCCCAACGTCGAGTTGCGCTGCTACGAAGTGCTGACCAACAAGGCCGGCGTTGGAGCCTATCGGGCTCCCAATGCACCCCAGGCCACGTTTGCCCTGGAGTCGCTGGTCGATGAGTTGTGCGAGAAGCTGGAGATTGATCCGCTGGCTTTCCGTTTACAGAACGGTCTCAAAGAGGGCGATCCCACAATGGACCACAAGACCTGGCGGCGCATCGGGCTGCTGGAATGCCTGGAGAAGGCGCAAGCACATCCTCTGTGGAGCGAGCGCCAGAACGGGAAGATCGTACCCGCTGAACTGGAGGGCTGGAAGATTGGCATCGGCCTGGCCGTTGGTGGCTGGCCAGGCGGCACCGAACCGGCTGCTGCCGCTTGCCGCATGGAGACCGATGGCACCATGACCGTTGTGGTGGGTCACGTGGATATCAGCGGCTCCGACACCTCGCTGGCGTTGATCGCGGCTCAGGGATTGGGTGTCTCGCCGGAGCAGGTCAACCTGGTTCACGACAGCACCGACACCATGCCTTACAGCGGCGGTACCGGCGGCAGCAAGACAACCTATACCATGGGCGCGGCAGTCCTGTCCGCAGCTCGTGACGCGCGCAACCAGATTCTCTCAATCGCCGCCGACATGCTGGAAGCTGCGTCCACCGACCTGGAGATCGAGGGTGATAAAGTTGTCGTGCGCGGCGTGCCTGGCAAGAGCATCGCGCTCAAACAGATTGCGGGCGCATCCATGCGCTTCGCCGGACAGTACGAGCCGATCTATGGCCGGGGCCGTTCCGCCAACCGCGTCAGCTCGCCGATGTACACTGCGCACCTGGCCAGAGTCGCGGTCGATCCCGAAACGGGCGAAGTGCGCGTGCTCGATTATGTCGCGATCCAGGATGTTGGCTTCGCCATCAACCCCGCGCTGGTCGAAGGTCAGATTCACGGGGGCGTCACCCAGGGTCTGGGCTGGGCGCTGTTCGAGAACATCATCTACGACGAAGACGGCCAGTTGTTGACCTCCAACCTCATGGACTACGCGCTGCCGCACAGCCATGACGTGCCCAACATTCAGGTCGAACTGGTCGAGATCCCCTCGGCTCTCGGTCCCTTCGGCGCCAAAGGTGTTGGCGAACCTCCCGTCGTGCCCGTCGGCGCGGCCATCGCCAACGCCATCTACAACGCTACCGGCGCCCGCGTCGCCCGGATGCCCATCACACCAGAGCGACTCTTTGAGGCATTGCAATAAAAGAGAAGAATATACTGGCAAAAACGGTACATTATTTGAGCAATGTACCGTTTTTGCCAGTATATTCTTCTCAGGGAGTTGAGCGGTCAAGATAGAAGCGCTATGCTATACTGAAAGCAAGCGAACAAGCACATAATCTCTGCTTTTGATCGCGGGTGTCCATAGTGTCTGATGTTTGTAGAAATTGCAATCATTATGAGAAAGGCAGATCGCCATGAAGCAATTTGATTCTTCTACACAAGCGAATGGATATCCACCGCACGTATGGCCGCCGGAACCTTCGACGCTGGCTGGTGTGCCAGAGATGGGCACGACTCCTCCCCAGGCGCTGGCTCAAGGGGCTGCTGAAGGACGGCGCGGCGCGGCCTGGCGCCTGTTGTATTTGATTATCGAAAATGATCCGCGAGCTGTGGAGGCGGTTTCCACCTTGCCCGATGATCGCCTGGCGGAGAATCTGCTGGAATTTATCGCGTTGGGTACCTGGGCGGGACAGCAGTTTGTGATTCCGCCTCCGCTGCGTTCGCCTTTCGCGCGGACGCGTCTGCGCACGCTGTTTGTACCACCTTCGGGGATAGAGCATGAGCGCGCCGAGCGGGTGCTCCTGGCTGCCCTGCATGATCGGCGCGTCCCCGTGCGCGAGGCCGCGATCTACATTCTGGGCTTGATGGGCTCGCTGGCCGCGGTTCCCGAACTGATTAATGCCATGCACGATACTCAAACCTCTACTCGCCTGCAGGCCACCAAGGCACTGGGCCGCACCGGCAGTCCCGACGCGGTGCCAGCCCTGCTCGATGTTCTGCCGGGAGCGGATGAGCGGATGAGTAGCCAGATTTTCATGGCCCTGGTGGGTCTGGGCCACGTGGCAGTGCCGGTTCTTCTCGACTATGCTCACAGTCACTCAAGCTGGCTGCGCTGGCACAGTATCCGTGCGCTGGGCGCGATCCGCGATCCGCGCGCCCTGCCTGAGCTGGTCAACGCCCTCCAGGATTCGGATCATTCCGTTGCCTGGATGGCGGCCAAAGGCCTGGCGCCCTTTGGCCGCGACTGCGTGGAGCCGGTTCTGCACATGCTCTGTACTACCCAGATGACGCCCTGGGTGGTCGAGACCGCCTCATATGTGCTGCGCGCACAATGCCAGGCCCATAGCGAACTCAAGCTCTACCTCGATCCCTTGCTCCAGCAAATGCACCAGCCCGGCTATCGCTCCGGCACTGGCATAGCTGCCCTCAAGGCGCAGGAGCAGATACAGGCAAGCGGCGTCTTAAAACAACGCTGAGCGCTGCTCTTTGTGAAGTGCCGGGGAGACAAGGCAGTATTTTCCATTGCCTTATCTCCCCATGTGCTATATCTGGTAGAAGGTAGTCCCAGGAACGTGTTCGAGTACGCGTTCCCATTCTCTAAGGATAGGATGGGACGATGTCCAAAACGAATGTCTATGATACTCTTGTGGTTGGTTCTGGTATTTTTGGTATCACGACTGCCCTGGAAATGAAGGCCCGCGGCTATCATGTTGCCGTGCTTGACCCTGGCCCTTTGCCGCACCCCCTGGCTGCTTCCACTGATATCAGCAAGGTGGTGCGCATGGAATATGGCTCGGATGAAGCCTATATGACGTTGATGGAGCAGGCGTATCCGCGCTGGCTGCAATGGAATGAGGAGCTGAGTGATACGCTTTTCCATGATGTAGGGGTAACCATGCTTACCCGCGCGCCTATGGCCCCCGGTGGTTTTGAGTATGAAAGTTATCATCTGCTGTGCAAACGGGGACATACCCCTGAGCGCCTCAGCACGGAACAGATTTCTCAACGCTTTCCTGCCTGGAAAGCAGGGAGCTTCGTTGATGGTTTCTTTCACGACCAGGGCGGCTATGTGGAAAGTGGCCGGGTAGTCGCGGCCCTCGTGCGGCAGGCTCAGGCCAAAGGCGTTAGTCTCTATCCCGCTCAAACGGCCAGCGCCTTGATTGAAGAAGGCCAGCAGGTGAGAGGCGTCTCTACTCGCGAGGGCGCTGCTTTTTATGCCGACCATGTCGTTGTCGCTTCTGGTGCCTGGACCTCGCTCCTTGTGCGTGACCTCGCTCCTTTTTTGAAAATCACTGGACATCCTGTCTTTCATCTCAAACCAACCAGACCGGAGCTTTTTACCCCTCCTCTTTTCACGGTTTTTACTGCCGATATCGCGCAGACTGGCTGGTATGGTTTTCCGCTTCATCCGCGTGAGCAGGTGGTTAAGATCGCCAATCATGGAGTAGGGCAGGAGCTCGATCCTGAACACGACGAGCGGGTTGTGACTGACAGGGATGTAGAGCAGTTGCGGGCATTTCTCGCTGTAACATTTCCGGCACTCTACGACGCTGCTCTTGTAGCCACGCGTCGCTGTCTCTACGTTGATACTCCTGACGGGGATTTCTGGATCGATCGTCACCCTCAATACGCGGGTCTTACCGTGGCTACAGGTGATAGTGGCCATGGTTTCAAGTTCGCGCCGGTGCTGGGTGGACTTGTCGCGGACGCGGTTGAAGGCAAGCCGAACCCCTGGCTTCCAAAATTTCGCTGGCGCGATTTTCCCCTCGGTGATATCAGGGTGGAAGCTGCGCGTCATCAATGAACAGGAGGAATGCCCTGGCTCCTGTTCATTGATACATTTGTACTGTTTACTTACATTGATACAGGGAACGAAACGGGTCAGATAATGTTGCGTTCTCGCTCCAACCAATGTGTAGAGAAGCGGCTAATGCGCAGGGGATCAATATTAATTGAGAGTGCTTTTCCGA
The DNA here is from genome assembly GCA_036384215.1 of Ktedonobacteraceae bacterium. GTDB lineage: Bacteria > Chloroflexota > Ktedonobacteria > Ktedonobacterales > Ktedonobacteraceae > Paraktedonobacter. The sequence continues at coordinate 7,873 of DASVMX010000378.1, forward strand.
GGACAACTTCTTCGGCAATCAGCCGTCCTATGGTCGGCGCCTGTTGGACGCCGTGTCCTGAGAAGCCAGCGACATTGATCCAGGTTTCTGCTGCGGGAAGTTTTCCAAGGATAGGCTCGTGGTCGGGCGTGACTTCGTAGTAGCCCCACCAGCAGGCCTGACGATCCAGTCTTGTCTCTTCTAACCATGGAAAACGGTCTATCCCGGCGCTGATTGTGGCCTCAAACCACTGCCAGTCTATGCCCTCGGTAAAGCCGGGAGGCTCATCAGGGTTCGAGCGACCAAACAGCAGGCGTTCTCCCTCGCTGCGCAGGTAGAATCCGCTGACCAGGTCGATAGTCAGCGGATACGCGTGTTTCCAGGGGGTAGGTGCCGTCATAAAAACCAGGCGCCGTACTGGCTGAATGGGAACCTCCAGCCCTGCGCGCTGCGCAACCTCGCCAGCCCAACATCCTGCGGCATTGATAATATATTCGGCTTCAAAGCTTCCCGCGGGTGTCTCTACCTGCCAGAGCGAGCCGACCCGCCGGGCAGACACGAGGGGCGTTCCCACGTGGAGAGACGCGCCGCGTTCTTTTGCCAGTCGCAGGTAGGTAAAAGTAACGCTGTGTGGGTCTACAATGCCATCTACTGGCCCATGAGTGGCGCCGGCGATTCCTGTGGCATCAAAGGAAATGATGTGTTGAGCCTCCTCGGCGGAAAGGACATTCACCGGAGCGCCAATCTGCTGCTGCATGTTAACGCTTGCCAGGTGTTCGGGCCAGCGCTCAGGCGGCACAAGGAAGAGATAGCCAATGGGGCGATAGCCCGCGTCCTCGCCGTATAAATCCTGGAAATGTTGATATTCCTGGATGCTTTCCCAGGAAATACGGGCATTGACCTCTTCTGTATATTGGACGCGCACACCAGCAGCACTATGGCCAGTGGAGCCAAGAGCAGGGGAAGGCTGGGCTTCTAACACCGCTGTGCGTAGTCCACGCTCGCTCAAGTGGAACGCGCAGGACGCGCCCATAATTCCAGCACCAATCACGATCGCATCAGCTCTGACTCTCAATGACATAGTTGCTTTCCTTTTCCAATACGTGTAGACAGGTGTTCCCTGCAAAGCCCTGGACAGCCTTGTGCACGGCTATTGTAGCAGCTTCATCGATGCTACACAAGTCAGAGCGCGTAATCACGCCGCTATATTCAGGTATTGCGCGAAGAAGGCCAGCACGCGTTGTTCGTACTCCCGGGTGTGCGTGTGGAGGGCGCCGATGTGGCCGCCGTTGGGGGCGATCCATTCCTCTTTGGGCTGGCCTGCGGCGGCGAAGAGCTGGCGTTCGCCGGAGAGCGGCGTAGTGGCGTTCTGGTCGTCGGCGGAGTGAATGAGCATGACGGAGCGGGGCGCGATCTGGCTAATCACGTCCAGCGGGCGGGTATTGGCCAGGTCGCCTCCAATCAGCGCGTTGGTCAGCGCGGGACCGTAGGGCAGCAGTGGCAGGGTCAGACGAGGGAGAGTGAGGGAGTCCATGCGGTTGATTTGTAGACTGGCATCGGCCCAGGCGCTATCAGCGACTGTCGCCGCCAGCGCGTGCTCGCGCGCGGCGGCCAGCAGTACCACGCCCGCGCCCAGAGAGATGCCCAGCGCGCCGAAGCGCTTCGTATGCAGATCAGCGCGCTGCTGGAGGTAGTGGACCGCGCCAACTACGTCATCTGGCTCGCGTGTACCCAGCGTAATACCCCAGCCTTCGCTCTCACCGCAGCCCCGGCTATCGTAAAGCAGCACATTATAGCCAGCGGTGCTGAGAAAACGTGCCCATGGCAGCGTATCCACGCGCGAACCCTTGTAGCCGTGGACCAGGATAATCGTCGGCGCCTCCCGCGAAACCAGTACAAACCAGCCGGCCAGGTGTACGCCATCGGTGGCTTGAAAGTGAACCTCCTGCACCGCCAGATCGCCTGGAGCGACTGGGGCCGAGCGGGCTCCGTCATTTCTAATCAGCGAAATGACCCGCAGCGCCGGAATCAGCGCCCAGCCCAGCACCAGTAATACTCCCAGAAGCGTCGTGCCCCATCCCAGCATATGCCTGAGTGAGAGCTTGCGCCTGGGAGTTTTTTGTGAAGATGAAGATTGATCTGTTGTCGGGAGTGTATTTATTTTATCTGTATTATTCATTTTAAAACCTCAAGTTAGCATATTCGATATACTGTATTTGTAGCTGACTATTCATGGCTGTTTCCCTCCTTTTGTGAAAAAGACTCTGCCACTGTAGCGTTATCGTAACATATGCGGCAGCAACGAGACAGTATGATAAGCACATTTTTTGCGCTCTGCTGGTTTTTGCCTGTTGAAGAAATAGGTCTGAGAGAAGAAACGCCGGTGCCAGGTGAGATCTCTCGTTTTGGGAAGATCTCAGGTCTGTCCTCTTTGACGTTTTCATTCAGGGATATTATGCTTAAGGCAGAGAAAAAATTGTTTCCTGTGAAAAGGTAAGGACAGTAGGTTGCCTTTTATCAGGATGATGCGTGGGTAGGATGGAGTCGAGTACGCGCTGCATGTTCTCATTTATCTTTATGAGGGCGGAGATGCCTCAGCGGTATGCATCGGGCGTAGTCGTGTTGTCTGTGAGCACTGCTTTATATCTTTCTAAAAGTGGCACATTTTAGAGATGCACCAGAATTGAAAGCGTTCGCTTTGTCACAGCAATGGAGGTAGTAACCTCATGCTACTTTTGCACCACTGTTTGCGGGTCATGTTATATGTGTAACCTATTTCTTGCGCTACAGGTAGGACATCGCTCTTATCGGTCGTTTGTGGACTCGGGAAAGCGAGTCTGATTCTGCGCGAATATCCTGAGCAAGAGAAGCTCAAATGTCTGCTATTAGCCGGGCTTAAAACGAAAGAAACCCCGAGTCCACAAACTACCGTTATAGCGGTGTTCACAACAGTTGAGCTATCTTGTTATTCAGCCTCTCTTTCAAATCAGCGTGCTCGCTCTGGCAATCCCCGTATGATGAGATTGCCATTGCTTCTCGATGACGCATACAATAGTTCTAAGTCGGATGCCCTTTTTCTCAACCTGGAGAACGATGGAGCATGGTTGAAAGGAGTGTTGAAGGTGGGTAAAAGATCGCACCATGTCATCCCACGCAAACCGAAACAAGGCGAAATGCCTGGAGGGAAGCCCATTCCTCATGCTCGTCCTTTGAGGGGAGCACACCAGCGCTTCAACCAGGTGGAAGTCATCTGGGAGTCTTTCCCGGAGAGTCTCATTGCGTGTGATTGCAACCAGAGAATTGTCCGGATCAATGCCGCTGCTCGTAAGCTCTTTGAAGTGGGTTCCGAGACCCAATACCAGGGAAGAGACTATCAGCAGTTTTTCACATCCTACATCTACTCTGATGAGCAGCCACCATTCGTTTCGAGAGAACAATGGCTGATGAACCTCGCCCGAGCTTACGAAACAGAAGCCTGTTTGCCAGTACAGGCGCTGCTGCTGCATCTCCCTTCGGGACGCAAGATCGCAGTCACGGTTCGCTCTTTTTCCCTGGGGAATCAAGGGCGCGACACGGCAGAAATCGTCCTGGCCTTCCAGCGTTGGCATGAGAGCCCCCATCTCCAACGGGTCCAGGAGTCCATGTTGGACTTGATCACCGCGATCGCGCAGATTCCCGAGCAGATGGATCATGTGTTGCCAGAAGAAACCTTCCTCCTTGCACCTCCGGTGCTCTTTGTGACCCAACAGGTGGTGAATGTCATCCGGTCTGTCCTGGATTGTCACGATGCGGAAATGCTCGCGTTCGGTCGTCAAACAAGCCATCTGTATTTTATGGCAGGCAGTGGCTTGACCGCTGAACAAGAACAGTACTGGCGAGATGTTGGGGGACTCTTCCATCCCTTAGAAGTGCTTGACAACGCGGCATTCGCCCGCCTGAGCGCCAACCAGGAGGTCGTGCTTGTGATTGATCGGTTGCACACGCGTGAACGTCTCGGGAAGCAATTGCCTTTTCCGGCGTCTCTTCGCCCCGTGTCTCCTGGCTCCGAGACTTTCCTGACCTTCTTGATCCTTCCGCTGTTTCTGGAGCAGCAGTGGGTTGGCGTGCTGCTTGTCGTCAAAGCGAGTTCGGAGGGAGCGTACACGCCAGAGGAGATCGCGCTGGCGAAAGTTACCACCGCGCAGACCATGTTGCTCATTGAGGAGATCCTCTATTTGTACGCACAGGGAGAGAAACAGAAGAAAGTACTCGTTCAGCGCGAAGTGAGTCGCCTGGCTGGCGAATTTCTGATCCTGGCCAGTCATGAACTGCGCACCCCGCTGACGGGGATTATGGGCAATCTGCAATTAGCACAGCACCGATTGAAAGCCTTAAAAGATCAGTTCACGGATCTGTCAGCTCAGATCCACGCTCCCTTTGCCCAAGTTCAGCAACCCTTAGTCTCAGCTTCGCAGAGTGCCCAGCTTCAGCAGCGGATGATCAATGACTTGATCGATGATGCGCGGATCCAGACCAATACGCTCACCTTGTCCTTGCACACAGAGGATTTGAGCATACTGCTCAGAGAAGTGGTGGCCAGGCAGCAGCACGTCGCGTCAGAGCACTCCATCGTGCTGGATGTTCCGCCTTTGGAACAAGGCGTGCCCATCCTCGCCGATGCCGGGCGGATCAAGTACGTGCTCACCACCTATCTGACGAATGCATGTACCTCTTCTCCCCCAGGACGGCCTGTCGAGGCGCACTTACGAGAGGAGGAAGGGCTCGCCCGTGTCTCCGTCCACAACGAGGGAGCAGGCATTGCGAGAGAGGATCTTGATCATCTGTGGGACCGCTTCTATCGCGCCAAAGGCAGTGCGGTCCAACATGAACTGGATCTGAGCTGTGGATTGCCCTTGTATTTGTGCCGGGTGTTTATTGAACGGCAGGAGGGAAACGTTGGGGTACGGAGTACTCCTGGCGAGGGAACCACGTTCTGGTTGACCGTGCCCATCACACCGCCTCCTGGAAAATGATGCAAGTTCCCTTGCCATCTGGCTCAATCGTTGTGAACACCGCTGTAGCGGTAGTTTGTGGACTCCGGATTTTGTCTCATTTTAACCCCATCAAATGGTGCCAGTCTGAGCTTAAATTGCTCAGGATAGACACTCGAAATCAGGCGCGATTTCCCAAGTCCACAAACTACCGGTAGGTACATAAAAACTCCGCGAGGCGAACCCAGCGGAGTGAGGCGCTAATAGCGTGGCATTTATTCCTCGTCCTTAATCGGCTCTCCCTGAGTCTTAAGCTTATTCAGAAAGTCCTGAAGATCAGTCTCCTCTATACGATAGCCCCTTGGGAGATCAATCGCTACAAGCCTTATTCCTTTCACGCCTTTAGTGATGTAGCTGCGTACTGTATCTTCAGATACGCCCAGGCGCTTGGACACATCTTTCACAGTCAAATAATTGGGCATATCACCTCTGTCCTCTGAGTTTTCATCATTATAAGTCATCTGAGAGAAACGGTCAACCAAGGCTATCTTAGGGTATTGACTAAGATATACCGACTAAACTTGACAAACTGGCTTATCTTAGGTTAAAGTTTGATTGTATCCGCGTTGATACGCGAAAAAGGGGCGTCCTCCTGCATTGGTCCGCATTGGATACCCCTTTTCTTTAGAGCCGGTTGTCGCGGCCCATATGGCCTAATTACGCCATATTTAAGCCGCTATTTCATGGCTGGCTACTTCGGTGCGGATAATCCAGTCGTGGTGCTTACCGTCGTGGCGGGACAAACACCTGGCAAGCCGAACCTTATTGTCTCATCTCCCCAATGGAGCCAGCGTGAAAGCTGGATTAAACAAGAGCATTGCTGATGCAGGGTGGGGCATCTTCACTGAACTGTTGAGCGCCAAGGCAGCATGGGCCGGGCGCACGATGGTTTTTGTGAATCCAAGGCCACCAGCCAGATTTGTTCGCAGTGTGGTACAATCGTCAAGAAAACACTAGAAGAACGATGGCACTCCTGTGAGTGTGGAGCAGAACTGGACCGGGATACAAACGCTGCAAAAGTTATCCTGGAACGGGGATATCAACAGCTTTGGGGCGGGACGCGTCCCACGCGGGCAACTGCGTAGAAGCTCCCGGCATGTCGGGAGTGCGTTCACGTAAGGACAGATCGATGTCTGAGGTAACACAACCTACAACTCCGTCGACGCCGCGGGACGCGGGCTGGAAAGTCTGGGTAAAGACGGGGCGTCCGTTTACATTGACGGCGACGCTGAGTCCGCTGCTGGTGGGCACGGCTGTGGCGGCTGACGAGGGCGTTTTTCGCTTGCTGAATTTTCTGCTGGCGTTGCTGGCGGGGCTGTTTTTGCAGATTGGCACCAACTACTTTAACGAGTATTTTGATTATCGTTATGGCCTGGATAGTCCCGAATCGCTGGGGGCCAGCACGGTGATTTTCCGCGGCGAGATGAGCGCCCGCCAGGTCTTTGGCGGCGGATTGGCCTGTTTCCTGCTGGCGATCTTGCTGAGCATGGGACTGATCTACCTGGTTGGTCCGGCCATTATTCTGTTTGGCCTGGCCGGCATGGCCATCGCGTATTTTTATAGCGCGCGCCCATTTACCCTGGCCCGGCGCGGCCTGGGCGATATCATGGTCTACCTGGCGATGGGCTTGTTGATGACCTGGGGCGCCTACTATGTGCAGATTCAGCGCTGGGACTGGCAGGTTTTTGTTGCCAGTGTGCCAGTGGGTTTTCTGGTTACGGCCATCCTCAATATGAACAATGTGCGCGATTACCAGGAGGATCGTCTGGTCCACAAACTCACGCTGCCAGTGCGTTTCGGCCAGACCTTTGGCCGCTGGTATCATACCTGCCTCCTGCTGGGCAGCTACCTGGCCGTTACCGCCTTCGTCGCGCTGCGCTGGCTGCCCGTTTTTAGCCTGGCCGTGTGGCTCACGTTTCCGCTGGCTTTCCTCAATGTGCGCTCCGTGCTGACCGCGACAGATCGCAAGGCGTTTATTATGGGAATCAAACGTACATCTGCGCTGCACTTGCAGTTCGGTTTGCTGCTGGCTATCGGCCTGCTGCTGACGCGCCTGTAAACGGACAGTTGGACAGCGGCGCGCTATAATTAAAAAGAGGCGGAGAGCGGCACCTGTCGGAAGACAACGACCAGTGCTGTTTTGCCGGAACAGAGTGGCGTGGAAACTACTATACAGAAAGCGCAGATTATACATAAATGAGTGCAAAAAGCTCGTTAGAAGAAAAATTTCAAGCCAGCGGCGGCAAGCAGCCGTATGTACGCCGCCTGTTTGGGCGGATTGCTCGCGTATACGATCTGATGAATCGTTTGATGAGCATGGGCCTTGATCAGCGCTGGCGCGCCTTTGCTGCCCGTCAGTTGGCACTTGGTACCGGTGATCTGGGTCTGGACCTGGGCGCGGGTACTGCTGATCTTTCAATTGCCGTGATCCGGCGTTCAGGTCCAGGCACGCGCATGATCGGGATGGATATCACCCCGGAAATGCTGGCGGAAGGACGGCGCAAGCTTGAGCGCCTGGGCTTGCAGGAGCGGATTGAATTGCGTGTAGGCGATGCCGAGCATATCGACCTGCCTGATAGCAGTGTTGACGGATGTTGCTCAGCTTTTACTGTGCGTAATCTCTCGGATCTTCGCCAGGGCTTTGGAGAGATGCTGCGCGTGGTCAAACCGGGCAGCCGCGTGGTGTGCCTGGAGATCAGTCACCCACCTGGCAAGATCTTTGGTTCGCTCTTCCACTTCTACTTTTACCGCCTGGCGCCGCTTTTTGGTACAATTATCGGTAAAGCTTTTGAAGAGTACAACTACTTGCCTCATTCTCTGACAACCTTCCCGGATGCGCCTGAACTCAAGGCCATCATGGAACAGGTTGGTTGGACTGGAGTGCGCTTCCATCGTCTGAACGGTGGACTGGTTGCTGTTCACGTGGGCACCAAGCCGGGCGGCGACGAGGAGTAGAGAGGAATGACGACGCATGGCAGCACCGGAGCCACGCCTCCGGTGTTGCCATGCGTGTGCGTCAGAGGCGCTGCTCTGAGCGCATCCGCATGGCAATGAACGATTTTCCACCAATTGCAGCCGTCAGAGCGCAGCCTCTGACATTGCCGCCCATGCAGCACTGGAGCCGCGCCTGCGGTGTGTTCTTTGAGGGATGCTGGAACCGGCGGCGGCATATTTCGCGCGAGCAGCCATCAGGAGAAAGATGGGGAACGCGGTGCAGCCAAAGTAGGAAGGCAGGCTGCGCCAGGCCAGGAAGAGCGGCAGCACGGCCAGCAACAGCGCGGCCTCCGGGCAGACGCGGCAGATGCGCCAGTAGTATGCCAGCATGCCTGCCATTGCGCTGGCTTCCAGCGCGAGATAGCACCACGAGGGCAGATAGGGCAGCAGGTGGTATGTGCTCAGGTTGATCAGCCCCACGCCTTGCGGGAACATTGGATCGGCCATGGGAGCCAGGACACCCGCCAGCCAGGCTTCTGGATTCCAGAGGATAAAGGGCAGATTGATGGCCAGTGCCAGGCTGCCGGCTGCGAGCACGCGCCAGATGGCTTCACGTAAGTTGTGCTGGCGCCAGATCAGGATCAGGTAGAAGGGTACAAAGAACCAGGCCAGTTGTTTGCTGGCCAGGGCCAGACCCAGGAAGAGTGCCGAGAGCCAGCGTTTCTCGCGCAAGAGCCAGGCCAGTACAACGAGTAGAATAGAGAAAACATCAAGACTGCCGCTCATTGCCGCGGTCAGCATTGGCAGATTAGCCAGTGCCAGCAGGAGCACCCAGGGCTTGAGCTCATTGCGGGTCACCTTCCAGGCGATCCAGGCCAGCACAAGATAGCTGAGCATATAAAAAGGCAGAACATTGGAGATCTTGAGCCAGGCGAAAGGGACAAGTGTGAGGAAAGAGAGCGCGGGATAGCTGACCCTCGACTCAAACTCCGGGGCCTGATTGGTTTTGAGTGCCGTGTCAAAGGCCGAACGGATGTCGACGCCGCTGGGGTAGTCCAGGCGCCCGGCAAACTGTCCCAGGCGCAGAGGAGTGGTCCAGCCTGGTTGGATGTTGAAGTGGTGCGCGACATTGAGAATACTGGAAGCAGTATATGGGTTGTTCCCATTGAGCAAAAGCTGAGCAGCGTTCGCGTCAAGCGAGGTGCCATCGTTAGAATACGCGGGTGGGAGGAAGCATTGAATCACTGCCATAATGATGAACACACAGCCAATGAGCAGTAGCCCCAGTGTTCTCAGCAGCCCCGATATTTGCCAGCGCGCCCCGTGCTGGCGTGCGAATTCGAGTTGCTGCTGAAAGGTTGCGGGCCTGAGCGCCATCCACAGCGCGGAAAAGCTGCTCAATGTGAGGCCACAGGGGATCAGCGCTCCTAGCAATTCAAGCATAGGAGCGTACCACTCGTATTCATTGCTCTGATCTATAGTAAAAGTTGGTGCGACCAGGATTAACGATTGGCAAAGAAGCGCCAGTCCAATCCAGACTGCGCGCCTCTGGAGGTCAATGATGGCCAGCGTGCTTGCGGAACGCTCTTCTGTAAAAAAGAAGCGCATCCAGCGATAATAGAGTGTCCACCGCCTTGTGCGAGAGCGCGTTGTCGGAGCCAGTTCAAAGCGTTGTTCCATACATCCCTTCTTTATAGATCATCTTCTACATCTGATATCATATCGTATTTTGAGGCTTATTGTTTGTCGCTATGCAGAGAGAAGCCATCTCATTTCTCTCTGTTGGCACGTTCGACATATGGATCGCAGAGACAATACCTGACTTTTTTTGCCAGCAAGCGTGCGCTTGCATGCATGAGAAAGAACGTGCTACACTCATAACAGAAAGGGAGTGCGTGGAAGTTACAATTTCCCTGAATTTTGAAGCGTTTGAGGTTGTATCTTATGAGTAAGAATGCACTTATCTCCGAAGTGCAGAAATTTCATTTCGGGAACAAAATATTTTGCGTCAATGGGCAGGCAGGTTCCCTGGTCCGCGTGCTTTTCAACGCTTCCAGCAAGAAGCTGACGCACCTGGCGGTGAAGCAGAACCGCCTGTTTGGCAAGACCTTCTATGTGCCCTTCACAGCAGTGACCAGGGCGACCGGCGAAGGGATCAGGTTACAGATAACGCTGGCCGAACTCGCGGCTTTTCCAGAGAGCGCCGGACCTGGCGTTGAGCTGGACGGGCGCTCGGCTGTTCAGGGACGTAGCGTCAATGGATCGCTGATCCTGGTCGCCGTCCATCCTGGCAGCGGCGAACTGGCCTATATTGTCGCGCGCAACGTGCCAGCCGGGCGCGATACGTTGCTGCGCGAACAGTATGTCACCAAACTTGCGCCTGATCAGGTGTTCGTCTCCATCGATGACCAGGTGCTTGAAGCGTTGCCCCCGTACCGCCCTGATCACGAGTTACAGCGTGAAGTGGAGGAGATTATCTTTGACCTGGGTTTCCTGCATATCGACCTGAAAGGCCTGCGCTTACGCGTCCTCGATGGCGTGCTTTATATGGAGGGCAACATCTCCAGCGCTCTGCGCGGCGAGCTGGCGCGTGACCAGGTGGCAGGGGTCAGCGGCCTGCTGGAAGTCAAGAATAACCTGGTTGGAGACGACACCCTGGCGGCTGATATCGCGCACGCGCTGGGTCAGGATGAGCGCACGCGCGACCTGCCGATTGGTGTCTATCCCCAACTGGGCGTGGTGCGCCTGAGCGGGTCTGTGCGCAATGAACAGCAGAAGGCCGCCGCTGGCGAAATCGCGCAAAAGTTCGACGGCGTGTGCGGCGTCATCAATGACCTGATCGTCGATCCATCCGCGGACATGCTCTATGTCATGAGCGCGCCCGAAGGCGGAGAGACCAGGGATATTACCCCTGGCAAGTTTATCCGCCATACAAAGTAGCAGCTATACAAAGGAGAAAAAGAACGGTAGAGCGTCACAAAAAGAGAGATAGTCCTTTTTGTGACGCTCTACCGTTCTTTTTCTATTGACAGATTCACGGAATGAAGCTATTATCAATTGAATTATTGGCAATTTTTTATGTAGCAGTAGATATCTCAGAAGGCGGACAATCAAAGATTCATGGAAAGCACCGAAAAACGAATTCCGGGTGAACTAGAAGTTCTTCCGCCAACCAACCACAATTCAAATTCCGTGAATGGGGGTGTGGCACGTCATATGCCGACACTACGCCGTGAGGTAGCCGCGCAGGCGCTCAAAGAGCTCTGGCAGGAGCGCGAGTTTGCTGGCGATCCACTTATCTTTGCTTCCCCAATGCAGGGGAGAATGCAGGCTGAACACCACCCGTTGCTTCTGGATCAGCTTGCGTCCAAAGGCCAGCAGCGCAAAAAGCTCGTTTTCGGCCAGTTGAAAAGTTGGGAGCGCCTGGATGCTCCTTCGTATGCTCAGGGTATCGCGGCGACTGGCGAGGTGGGCGTTCTGCTCAAAGCCGATCTGTTGCGCAGCGCTGAAGCTGGTGACAGGCAGACGCAGCCTTCGGCTCCCTATAGCTGGGTTTGTTATACCTTTAACGGCAGTTGGCAGGCACTCTCGGTCTTTTTTTACGACAGCGATAGCAGCGATACGCTGGCGCTGGCGGCTATCCCCGCTGGCCGCCAGGACGAATGGCTGGCCTTTCTTAAACTGCTGGATGAGCTGCATGATGCAATCTGGCGCAAGGCGCGGCGTGGATACATCGAGATTATAAGCGGAGACGACGAGCTGGCAGAGGTGATTCGCAGATCGTCATATGACGACCTGGTTTTGCCGGAAGATACGCTGACCCGGTTGGCGGCACAGCGCCGGATTTATGACCAGGAGATTTTGAATCGTTACGCAGCTTTGCACGTACCGCGTCTGCGCAAGGTATTGTTGATTGGCCCGCCTGGTACTGGCAAGACCACTCTGCTCAAGGCTGAGGGCGCGAACCACGCCAAAAAGGGCGGGCTGGTCTACTATGTCTGCGCGCCCGCGCACACGCGCAGCACAACTTCCTGGCAGCAGCTCTCCCACGCCCTGCACATGGCCGCCGAAAGCCGGTTGCCCGCGCTGGTACTGGTGGAGGACTTTGAACTGTTTGTCTCAAATCCCACCGAACTGCAACTGGTGCTGAATACGCTCGACGGCGTGGCCACGCCTGACAATCCCGCGGGTACACTGCTGCTGGCTACCAGCAACGACCCTGAAAAGATCGACCTGCGCATCCGTGATCGTCCAGGCCGCATCGATGTATTGATAGAGATTGGTCCTGTTGAAGATCTTGATCTGGCGCGGCGTTTCCTGCGCCATTTTCTCGGGGATACTTATGACGAGGAGGAGCATGGCGAAGTGGCGGAAGTGCTGGTCAGGCAGCCGGGCAGCCATTTTCGCGAGGTTTGTATCGCTGGCTCCATGCGCGCCCTCGATCAGAATCGCACCGCCATCCTGGCCGAAGATCTGCTCTGGGCGCACGACATGATCATGACCGGGCGCGCCCTGGCCGCCGAAGCCGAGCGCTTTATGCCCACGCCCTCGCGCAAGAAGGGCAGCTACTTCGGAAAGAGATAAGAGGCCAGGAATGGACTGCTGGTTCTGGCTTTGCCCACGGACAAAGCCAGAACCAGCAGTCCATTCCTGGCCTTGTGCTAGCTGTTTTGCAGCGCCTGATCCAGGTCTGCGATAATGTCTTTGGGGTCCTCGATGCCGACGGAGAGGCGAATGCAGCCATCGGTAATACCATAGCGCAGGCGCTCTGCTGGCGCGAGCGTGCGGTGCGAGGAGATTGCGGGCGAACTGACCTGGGAGTGGATGTCGCCCAGCGTAGTCACTGGCAGGCAGAGGCTCAACTCGTCCATGAAGCGCGCAGCAACTTCTTTGCTTTGCTGTTTCAATTCAAACGAGAGCAGACCACCATACAGGCCCGGTCTGAACAGTTTGCTCGCCAGTTCGTGCTGGGGATGGTTTTCCAGACCGGGATAATGGACGCGCTCGACCGCGGGATGCTCGCTGAGAAAGCGCGCGACCTGGAGCGCGTTCGCGCAGTGGCGTTCCATGCGCAGCGCCAGCGTCTTCAGTCCGCGCATGGTCAGATATGACTCAAAGGGGCCAAGCATCGCGCCGAGCAGGATCGAGTAGGAGCGCAGTTGCTGGAGCAGGCTCTGCTTGCTGGTAATTGCCACGCCAGCCGTGCAATCTCCGTGACCGCTGATATATTTGGTGGCGCTGTGGACAACGATATCGAAACCATGGGTGAGAGGCTGAACTAAATAGGGAGTGGCGAATGTGCTGTCAATCACTGAGATCGCGCCGACCTCCCTGGCTGCCGCGGAGATCGCGTCCAGGTCGGTGACTTTGACCAGCGGGTTGGAGATCGTTTCCACGAGTACCACGTCGGGCTCTTCCTCGCGGATCACCTCGTCCGCTCTGGTACAGCAGAGATCTTTAAAGACCACGCTGATGCCCAGAGGCGCGAGAACTGTGCGCAGAAGGCTGATCGTCGCGCCATACAGATCCTGAGCGACCAGGATCTTCGCGCCCGCGGTCAGTCCCGTCGCCAGCAAAGTTCCCTGGATCGCCGCCATGCCCGAACCCATCACCACCGCGCCCACACCGCCTTCGGCCACGCCGAGCACATGTTCAAGTGAGTGCGCGTTGGGATTGCCCTGGCGCGCGTAGACAAAGGCCTGTTTGCCCTCCGCATTTTTCTCGAAAGCCTGATCGAGCTGTTCGGTATCGTTATGCAGGAATGTCGTGCTCGTATAGATTGGCTGGATCGTTGGGGTGCCCGGCTCTTGCCTGGGACGAATATATTCGCCTCCGTGCACAAAAAGCGTGTCCAGACTCCAATTCTGCGTATCTGCTTCTTTCATATTGCTCCTCGTGAATGGTATGCTCTGTCTTTATTCAGGGAGTACACAATGTATTCATGTATTGCAGGTCTTCCAGCAATACATCGATTGAAGGCAGCTCCGCCTCTTGTTGCGCGATCCATTGCGCGTAAAATGCGCCATAGCGATTGGCCAGAACTATGCTCGGCAGGGTTGTGTGTGCCGTGTTATCCCAGAACGTGTAGCGCGCGATCACCTGGCCCTGCGGGTCGGCCAGTAATGTGAACGGCAACTGTAGCTCCTCCTGGGTTTGTAGATGCGATACCACAGGATCAGCCGTCAGGACCAGGACCGCGCACCCTTCCTCGCGCAACGAGCGGTAGCGCTGCTTAAATTCCTGCAGTATCCCGCGCGCTTCGCTGGTCGTCGCGCTGGTCAACAGGAGCAGAATCAGGTGCTCGCGCTGTTTGTAATCCCACGGGCTATGGGGCATACCATCCGCGCCGGGCAGAGAGAAGGCCGGGATAACCTCTCCCACGCGCAGAAATGGTTGATACTGCTGATCGGGCATAGTTGTTTCCTCTCGTATGGCTGTCTCAAATAAGGCCTCATGGCAATTGTATCATTAATCGGGTTCATTTGTAGACCAGCCAAAGCGTCTAGAGAGATGATATTGGCTGATTGCCATATGGCTTATAATTGTTGAGTTCATTTACAGCAAGAAAGTTTCGGGAAAGCCCTGAGTTTCACGACAGGTGCTTGCAATCCTGCTTTGCACAGGCGCATAATGGAGAGAGAATCATAATCTCATTGTGGAGAGGACATTATACAATGATAGGTACTATGAAGGCGGCCCTCAAAGCCGAGGCGGCGCCGGGAGCGACGATTGCTCTGGTCGATATCCCTCAAATTGGCCCGCGAGATGTACTGGTGGAGGTGAAAGCGGCCTCTATCTGTGGCACTGATATACACATTTACGAATGGGATGCCTGGGCGCAGAGTCGTATGCAGGTTCCGCGTATCTTTGGCCACGAATTCGCGGGTGAGGTTGTGGAGGTTGGGAGTGAAGTCACCTCGCTTGTCCCTGGTGATTTTGTCGCCGCGGAAACGCATATTACCTGCGGCGAGTGCTACCAATGTCGCACCGGCCAGGGCCACATCTGTCGCAATGTCAAGATTATCGGCGTGGACCGCGATGGCGCTTTTGCGCAGTATATCGCCATTCCCGCCAGCGTTGCCTGGAAGACAGGCAAAGAGATCGAGCATAGCGTGGCTTCGATTCAGGAGCCGTTTGGCAACGCCGTCCATACCGTTTATTCAGGTGAAATCACCAACCAGACCGTGGCGGTGATCGGCTGTGGCCCAATCGGCCTGTGGGCGGTTGGCCTCTGCCATCTCGCCGGAGCCAGCAAGATCTTTGCGATCGAGCCGAATAATAAGCGCCTGGATATCGCGCGCAATATGGGAGCGACCGCTCTGCTGAATCCGCGCGAAGTCGATCCTGTGGAGGCGATTCTGGACGAGACCGAGGGTCTGGGCGTCGATGTTGTGCTTGAGTTGTCCGGCCATCCCGTCGCGATTCGCCAGGGTTTTCGTGCCCTGCGCAATGGTGGTCGGGTCTCACTGCTGGGCATTCCTTCAAAAGAAGTTGAGCTGGATCTGGCCAATGATATCATCTTCAAAGGCGCGACCGTGATGGGTATTTCCGGGCGCTGCCTCTTCGATACCTGGTATCGCACACGCAGCATCCTGGCCAGCGGTCAACTCGATATCAAGCAGGTCATCACGCACGTCATGCCCTTTGAGCAGATCAAAGAGGCGATGGAGATCATGAAATCCGGCGATTGCGGCAAAATTGTGCTGACATTCTGAGGGAGATGAGAAAACATCATGGAGAGATTAGAGGCTTTTTTGACGCGCGAACTCAATGATCTGAAGACGCGCGGTGTTTTTCTGCGCCCGCGGGTTCTGGAGACCGCGCAGAGGGCAACAGTGATCATGGATGGGCGCGAGGTAATCACGCTCTCCTCCAATAACTACCTGGGCCTGACCGTCCACCCGCGTCTGTGTGAAGCTGCGCGCGAGGCAATTGATCGCTATGGCGTCGGTTCAGGCGCGGTGCGCACAATTGCAGGGACGATGACTTTGCACAAAGAACTGGAGGAGAAGCTGGCGCGCTTTAAACACACCGAAGCTTCTCTGACCATGCAGTCCGGTTACGCCACCAACCTGGGTGTAATCTCCGCGCTGATGCAGGAGAAAGACCTGATCATCAGTGACGAACTGAACCACGCCAGTATCATCGATGGCATCCGCCTCTGCAAAGCCCCGCGCAAGATCTTCCGCCATAAGGACATGGCCGACCTGCGACGCGTGCTGGAAGAGTCGCGGGGAGCTGAAAAAGTCATGGTCGTGACCGATGGAGTGTTCAGCATGGATGGTGACATCGCGCCGCTGGCCGAGATCGTCGCGCTGGCTGAGGAGTACGGTGCCTTTGTCATGGTCGACGACGCGCACTCCAGCGGAGTGCTCGGTAAGAACGGGCGTGGCTCCGTCAGCCATTTTGGTCTGGATGGACGCGTGGCCTTGCAGATAGGCACGCTTTCCAAGGGCATTGGCGCGCTGGGCGGCTACGTGGCCTGTAGCCAGGATATGAAGGACTACTTGCTGAACCGCGCGCGCCCCGTGCTCTTCAGCACCTCGCATCCTCCTTCTGTCGTCGCCACTTGCATCGCTGCCCTGGACATCCTGGAGAGCGACACCAGCCTGGTCGAGCGTTTGTGGGAG
>DASVMX010000379.1:0-4204 GCA_036384215.1 Ktedonobacteraceae bacterium
ATTCTTCTTCTGCCGCCGCGGCCCGAGCTTCGTTGCGCTCGCGGATGCGAGTGCTGATCCTGATAAAGATGATCGAGAGCTCGAACAGGCAGGACATAGCCACGCCCAGGATAATCGGGCTATAGATATCCGCGCCGGGGGTGATGACCGTCGAGGCGATCCACATACCGACGTGGGCGACCGCGCGCTTCTTCGTCAGGGTTTCGGCGGTGATCATGCCGATCAGTGACAGGAAAGTCAGAACCAGCGGGATCTCGAACACGACGCCGAAGGCCAGCAGGAAGTAGGCTACAAAGGTAAAGTAGCTACTGGCTGACACCATCTCGGTAAAGCTGTCAGAGGCGAAGCCCACCAGCCAGGCTACTGGATATTGCAGGACGACATAGCCCAGCGCCAGGCCAGCCAGGAACATAAACAGCCCGACGACGATAAACGGGACCGCGTGTTTCTTCTCGTGGCTATACAGGCCAGGGCCGATGAAAGCCCATGCCTGATATAAAACCACCGGAAGCGATGCCACAAAGCCGCCCGCGATCGAGAGGAGAAGATAGGTGGTAAAACCTTCTCCCAGGCCCGTGACTGTCAGTTTTCCGCCCAGCACATCCGCTGCTTTAGGCAGAGGCCAGGTCAGAAAGGTCATAATCTGGATGCGGAAGATGAAGGCTACAACCGAGAAGACCGCAATCGAAATCAGGATCTTAAAGATGCGCCGCCGCAGCTCTTCCAGGTGGTCCACCAGCGACATGGCGGAGGGATCGCTGGGATCTGGCTCCTCGCTGCTGGTGAAAAGGTTGGTCAGCGCATCCAGCGGATTGCTGTCATCATCTTCTGTATTGATACCCAGCGGGTCGTTTGTTAGATTACTGGTTGCCATATACTCTCTCCATGTAGTTTCTGGCAACGGGCCTAGTCAAGAGGCTTCTCCACTGACTCAGACTCGCTCACCGTCGTGCTGGCGACAACTGTTTCGCTGGCGCGGGGCTGGCTGATTTCTTCGACTGGCTCTTTGGGGGCTTTCAGCGCGTTTTTGTCAGGGTTGCTGAGTTCGTTGATGCCCTTGCGGAACTCTTTAATGCTTTTACCGATGGCCGAGCCCATTTCGGGCAGCTTTTTGGGTCCGAAGACCAGCAGAGCAACGACGAGAACAATGATCAATTCTGGCAGGTGAAGTCCGAATGGCATGGTAAATATCCTTTCTGGGGTCGTGCATATGACCACATCGTACGTACAATCGTTTGGGCGCGGGCTACAGTGCCGCGTTCTATGACACGGAATAGGCTGGTTTCTGGTTGCCCTGGAGGGTATTGAGACCCACGGCCAGGATGCCCAGGCCGGCTCCGCTAAAGGTTACCAGTTGGAGAATCCTCCGGCGGCTGACGCGGCGCTCCTGCCAGGTGCTGATCGCCCGCTGGCGGGCCTGAGCCTGGTCTTGAGCCGCGGCGACCTCCTGGCGGACAAGCGCGCTGAGTTGCTTTTCCAGATCCACGGGAGCTGGCGCCGAGCTACTGTAATGGCGCAAGAGCAGGGTTTCGATAGAATCGTTGCGCATGCTTCCTCCCTGTTTCTTCCGAGTGAGGCTGCGCGTGGGCGTGCAACTCGCGGCACTCGACTCGTTCAGGATGATACATATGATTATCCGATCTGGACTCGGACGAGCGGGCCGTGTGCTGGTCCGCGGAGAGATCGTAGACCTCCTCGCCGTTTTCCAGGCGATAGAGTTGCTGAAATTGTTTGCGCGCGCGCGCAAGGCGCTGGCGGACCGCGGCCTCTTCCAGACCGAGCATCGACGCGATCTCGCTGCTGGAGAACTGGCCGATGATCGAGAGCACCAGGCAGATGCGCAGCGGCTCGCTCAAACGGGCCAGGGTGCGGCGAACCGCGTCCTGTTCAGCGACCAGCGTCTCCAGATCTTCTTTTTCGCTTATGCCGTAGCCGCCGGGTTGGACCGCCGCTGCACGCTCTTGCAGCAATTCCAGCGTCGAGGCATAGCTATCTGGTTTCTCGCCGGACTGTTCCGCCTTTTGCATCCGCGAAAGCGGGATAAAGCGATAGAGACCGCGCCGCCTGCGCTGCATCAGCACCGTGTTCAGGGCAATACGCAGCAGCCAGGCTCTGGGGTGAAACTGCTCCCCGCTCTTCGCGCGGGCAGCGTCGATTGCCTTAAAAGCCTGGTGGAAAGTATCCTGAGTCAGATCCTGACTCTCCTCCCAGTCGCCAGTCATGCCATAGATTGTATGAAAGACCAGCTTGCCGTATTCATGAATGAGTGCTTCAACCGCCTGCGCGGCAGACAATGTATTCACAGCGTACTCTTGTTTATTCCTTGCTGTACCCATTTTACAGGGCTACACAGACTATGATGCACGAGTCCACCAAATTGTGACATCAATCCAAAGCAATTTTTTGAAATGTATGAGACGAGCGAAGCGGGTGAAAAAAGCAGGGAGGCAACAATGGGTTGCCTCCCTGCTTCCATGGCCTGTGCAATCCAGGTCCGAATCTGCTGTAGGAAAAGGATGATTACTTCAAGTGCTCTTCTATATAATCTTCGGCCTCCTGGACGGTCGTGATTTTCTCCGCGTCCTCGTCCGAGATCTGGAGCTTGAATTCCTCTTCCAGAGACATAATTAATTCGACCAGATCGAGAGAGTCGGCGTTGAGGTCTTCAACGAAGGAAGCGCTTGGAACAACTTCGCCTTCATCGACGCCAAGCTGGTCTACAACAATCTTTTTCAGACGATCAGAAATGGTTGCCACTATTTCACCTCGCTTTCAGCTATAGGGGTGGGCTGTTGTTGTGCCCGGTTAAATATCGTACCAAGGACGCCATTGATAAAACGACTGGACGTGTTACCGCCAAAGAGTTTGGCCAGTTCTACCGCCTCATTGATGGCTGCCTTTGCTGGTACCGTATTATTAAACAGAATCTCGTAGATTGCAAGCCTGAGAATATTTTTATCCACGCGGGCCATCTGCTGTAATGGCCACTCGCGGGCCGCGCTCTGGATATGGGCATCGATATCCGCCAGGTGATCGCACACGCCGGTGATTAGCTCACTGGCGTATTCCACCACCTTTGGTTGGAGGTGGCGTTCTTCGGCATGACGCTGCAAGACCTCCGCGGGCGTGTGTTGCGCGGTGTCATATTCGTAAAGTGTTTGCAAGGCGATCATGCGCGCTTGTCTGCGTATCCCTATTGGCATACTGTCCTCGTGTAGTTGCTTACTACTACAGTAACGCACCTGAAAAGAATTTTTCAAGTACAGCATAAACGATGATTTTCAATTGAATGTCGCGAACGGCCTTTGTGAATGTAGCAACACTCCTGACGTGTGCCATTATTCCTTCAGACCAGCTTGCCCACGCCTTCATTAAGAAGATGGTGTGGTCAGGCACTAAGCAACATCTTGAATATAGACATTGACTTCGCGTACCTGCATGCCCACGATGTGCTCAAGAGCAGCCGCGACTTCCTCCTGAACGGCGGCGCCTACGCTTACGATATCGACGCCTGATTCTACGACGAGATAGAGATCAGCCGAGACGGTGTTCTCTTTCACTGTCAAGGAAACGCCCTGGCGGGGGATTTCGCGCCCCAGCCAGCGCGTCCAGGGGTCTTGAGACCGGGCCATGCGTGCCACGCCAGGGATTTCCTGCGCCGCGTTTGTGACGATGGTAGAGAGTACCTGGGGCGCGACTCGTACGACGCCTGGTGCTTCGTTGGCCATTGGTTTTCCCCTTCCCAAGAGGTTTTTATCCCGCGGTCAGGCGGGAAAGTGTTCCTGTGCTGGCAAGACAGTGTACTGGATCTTTTCTCTGTCAAGCATTGTCTCTCTTGCGCGGAAGGTTGTCAAGTATATACCCATCAGGTCAGGGAGCTTTCTCATTTTTAGAACTCGCCGCCTGCGGCGGCTCGCAAAAAGAAGAAAAGGATTTTATGTGGGGACACCCCACACCCCGGCAAAGGGCTGCCGCCCTCTGCACGTCTGCTTTCTCTGGCAAGAAAAAAGGATCGTCGGCAAAGGGCTGCCGCCCTCTGCGCGCCTGCTTTCTCTGGCAAGAAAAAAGGATCGTCAGCAAAGGGCTGCCGCCCTCTGCACGCCTGCTTTCTCTGCGAAAGAGAGATAATATTGCGGCAAAGGGCTGCCGCCCTCTGCGCGCCTGCTTTCTCTGGCAAGAAAAAAGGGTCGTCGGCAAAGGGCTG
>DASVMX010000380.1:0-10597 GCA_036384215.1 Ktedonobacteraceae bacterium
ATTATAGACGCCCAGATCAAAGAGGCTCCCGCCGCCCTTTTTGTAATACCATTCGGTGCCTGACCACTCTGGGCCGCTCCAGCCGTAGATACCATGCGCGACATGCACGCGTCCAATCGCGCCGGAGGAGAGAATTTCCGCCATGTGACGGAAGGCGGGCGAGGTCGGGCTGTTGGGGGCTCCCCACAGACCCACGCCCCGCTGGCGCGCGAGTTTCAGCAGTTCGTGAGCCTCGCCCAGGTCGGTCGCGATCGGCTTCTCACACCAAACATTTTTCCCGGCCTCCAGGGCTTTGCGGTTGAAGGGCGCGTGGAAAGGCATGGATGTGAGGTTGACCAGGAGATCAAAATCCACCTCGGCCAGCATGCGGTCGATATCACCAAAATAGTGTTCAATGCCATGGGTTTCCGCGTGAGTACGCGCGCGCTCAACCAGCGCGTCACAGACCGCGACCAGTTCAACATGCGGACTCTGCTTTAAATGCGGGACATACGACCGGGACACGCTTCCGCAGCCGACGACGGCAACACGCACTTTGCTCATAGCTTTTCTCTTTCTGTCCAATACAATACGTCTTATAACATCTCTACTACTCTGGCCGCTTCTCCCGTTGACCAGTTGTATCTTTGCCTGAGAAGGTCTACAACTGGTCTGGCGCGGCGGTGAGCAGCGTTTCTAACTGACAAAAGCGCTCATAGTGAGCGCGATATGCCTCCGTGTTGTTCTGATCTGGTTGGAAATCGTTCAGAACAAAGGGCGAGGCCGTCACAGGCAGGTCCAGGGCGGCGCTGACCAGCAGAGCAGCCCCCCAGGTAGCAGTATCGGTGGGCGAGACCAGGCTGATGGGGAGACCCAGAATATCTGCTTTGATCTGCGTCCATAGCGGGCTACGCGCACCTCCGCCACAGGAGATGACCCGCGTGATGTTGCCGCCAATAGTGGTCAGCAGTTCCACGCGTTGCCTGAGCGCGTATGCCACGCCTTCCAGCAGCGCCCTGGCCATATGCCCGCTGGTATGGCTGATCTGGAGCCCCACGAACGCGCCCTGGCGGGTGGGCTGGTCGCGTTCTCCCCTCGACAGGTGAGGCAGAAAAGAGAGGCCCCCGGCGCCAGGCTGGATCGTACTCGCTTCCTGGAGAAGTTGTACGTACGATTTTCCCAGAAGCGTAGTCAGCCAGGCCAGCGCTCCGCCTGTGGTATTCAATCCTGCCTCCGCGTACCACGCTCCCGGTAGCACATGAGGGTAGGTATTGATCGCCTCATCCTTTGCTGGCTGGGCGATTGTGAGATGTAAGCAGGTCGAAGTGCCTGTTACCTCGCACAAGACCCCGGCCCCGGTTGTACCCGTACTATAGGCCGCGCAGATGCTATCGGCGGCTCCCATCACTATAGGGGTTCCGCGCGTCAGACCTGTCGCTGCCGCAGCTTCAGCGGTGAGATAACCTGGCACGCTATCAGGCGCGAGAATCTCTGGCCAGTTCAGACTTTGTAGGCCCAGTTCAGCTAACCAGTCCGTCGCCCACGCGCCCCTGAGCAGATCGTACGCCAGGGTGCAGGCGGCATGAGTAGGATCGGTGGCGCACCTGCCGGTCAGATGCCAGGCCACCAGATCACGCGGCTGAACAACCGTCGCGCCAGCTGGTGGCCTGCCCTGGTGTTGTTTGAGCCAGAGCAGTTTGGGTAGCACGTAAAAGGGACTGGCGGCTTGCCCGGTGCGTTGATGCAGAGCAGCGATACCGAAGTGGCGGATCAAAGCGTCCGTTTCGGCCACCGCCCTGTTGTCCTGGTACACAAGTCCCGACCCCACCGTTTCTCCCGACGGCAACAGGTATGTAAAGGTCGGACACTGTCCAGTCAGCCCGATACCCGCGATGAAGTGGGTAAGCGAGCCCAGGTGTGCAACAATTTTACGTAGAGCCTGGACCGTCGCCAGCCACCAGTCTCCTGGCTCCTGTTCCGCCCGGCCATCTCCTGGATAACTGGTCGCGAAAGATGCTCGTCCCTCCGCGACACATTCGCCAGAGAGCGCGAAAGCCTGCGCTCTGACGCCGGAGGTACCAATATCCACGCCAACCAGTAGCGGCGAGGTTTTATCCCACATGGCGAATACCCTCGTGGGCCAGCAGGGAAGCCGCCGCGCTGTCAGCCACGACCACCAGATTGGGTAAACCCTGGAGGATCGAGGCCGGCATCTCTGGCGTCACCGGCCCGGTCAGCGCCCTGGCCAGCGGCTCGGCTTTGGCCTGACCAGCCACCAGGAGCAAGATCGACTTCGCTGTGAGAATAGTACGCAGTCCAATTGTCAGCCCATACCTGGGCACGCTCGCCCCCCAATAGTTGGCATTGTATTCCAGCGTGTCATTCATCAGCGCCAGGATGCGCGTGGGTGCATCAGGTGGAGACCCTGGCTCATTAAACCCGATATGCCCGTTCAGTCCGATACTTTCAACGATCAGATCGAGACCGCCACAGCTCTGAATCTGCGTGTCGAATTCCATGCAGGCCAGTTGTGGTTCAGCATGCTCCCCTCGCAGGCGAAAGACATGCTCGGTGGGGAGATGACAGGGCAGAATGAACTCGCGATGCAACCAGGCAAAGAGTCCAAAGGGATCGTGCGGACTGCTCCCCAGGTATTCCTCGGTACAGAAAACGCGAATCTCGTTCAGAGCCAGTGTGCCAGCCTGGTAGCGTTCCACGAGATTTCTGTACAATCCCACTGGGCTATTCCCGGTCGTCAGGCCCAGGGTCGCGCGCGGATTCTGCTCGATCAGCGCGACAACAATCTCCGCTGCCTGCGCGCTCATCTCGTCGTAGTCGTTGGTTACGATCAGTTTCATTGACGGGTCCTTAGTATACAAGCTCGTAATCGGTCGTGATCCGGTCAGTTGCCAGAGGGCGGAAATGGATATCCGCGAAGGCCACGTGCAGCGGGTGATGTTGATAATCGGCGAGAGCTTGCTCGTCGATCAGATCGATCACAAAGGTATAGCGATAGCGCACGCCCTTTTTCAAGGCCACGCCGAAAGAGACGCTTATCACGCCTGGAATGCGCCCCAGTTCCAGGCGCCCGCGTTCCGCCATGGCCAGGCATTCCTCGTGAGTCGCACCCTCGCGAATATTAAAAACGATCAAGTGCCGAATCATGGCTCTCTATCTCCCTTCTGCGCGCTGGATTGCTTGATGCCAATGTGTCAGGACATACTCACGTGCGGTAGACAGGTCTGACTCGGATAAATGTTCGAGGATTAAAGGCCCGCGATACCCGGACTGCACAAGTAAGTCCATGAAGAGGGGATAGTTGATAAGCCCCTGACCAGCCGCCAGCCAGAGAAAATGGCCGTTGGGATCTGGCCGGCAATCTTCGACGTGGACCAGTCCAATCGAAGGCGAAATAAGCTGAAAGGCCTCCAGTAGAAAAGCCTCCTGATCTTCCAGTGTGACGCGATTGAGCATCCCGGCTGGATCACAGACCAGGCAGGCGAAGGGCGAGTTCAGTTCTTGCATTAAACGCGCGGCCCGTTCGGGTGTGTGCAAGACGCTCATCACATATGGCTCAAGGCCGATCTGAACGCCGTATGCGCTGGCGGCTTTGAGAACGGGGCGCAGGGTCTCACGAAGCCTGGTAAAAGCCTGCTCGGTGGCATTGGCCGGGTCCCAGTTCCATTCGTCGCTGGGGTGATAGGTTCCCGCCTCCGAGCAGAGCATAGGGGAACCAATCTCAGCGCAGAGCTGGAGCAGGCCCAGGAAGCGGGTCTGAATTGCCTGGTGTTCGACGGGATCAGGGTGGACCAGGTTGCTATAGCCACCCACAGCCGCGATCGCCACCCCAGCACGCTCGAACGCGTGCCGTATGCGCTGGCAAACCTCTGGCTGGGGATGATCCAGGTCGATATCCAGACCTGGGAAAGAATCGAGGACCACGCATTGCAGGCCCAGTTCATGCACGCGCTCCGCGAGTCCCTCGATTGTCTCAGCCTGAATCCACTGAGTAAAGACGCCTGATTGCACGAAATATCCTCCTTCGCTCTATGAGCGCAGTAGTTCTACAAAATAACGACAGCGATCGCCCCGCACAACCGACTGCGAGAGTTCCACACGTTGTCCATCGGCCAGCAGACCAATGCGCTCCAGATAGAGGGCTGGCGAGCCTTTTGGCACATCCAGCATCTTGGCCGCGAACTCATCGATTAAAATGGGCTCGAAACTCTCCACCGCGCGGCTCAGACGCATCTGATAGCGATTTTCCAGCAGTTCGTAGAGCGGGTGGGTCGCGATATCCTCCTCTGTCAGATCTGGCACAAGACGCTGGGGGACATAGGTTGTTTCCAACATAATGGGCTCCCCATTCGCCATGCGCAAACGTATCAGCTTGACCAGCGGCTCCATCTCTGGCACCTCCAGGATTTCAGCCACACCTGAACGGCGTAGAATCACGTCAAACATCACAATGCGCGTTTCAGGATGCAGGCCGCGTTCACCCATGTCTTGCGTAAAACTGTAAAAGTTCTGAAGCTTCATCTCGATCTTGGGCTGGCTGACAAACGTGCCGCGCCCCTGATGACGGATGAGATGTCCCTCTTGCTCTAAAACGGCGATCGCCTGCCTGACCGTGGCCCGGCTGACCTGGAAATGGTCTTTGATGGCCTCTTCGGTCGGAATCCGGTCCCCAGGCTTCCAGGCCTTGGAGCGGATCTGCTCGCGCAACATTTCCTTGAGCTGAACATAGAGAGGGACACCACTGGCGGCATCGATTCCTCCTATGCTGAGTAGTGAGTTGTCGATTTGTTTCATTGGTTTGCCATACATCCTATATCATACGGACAAATTTGAGTTCAGTCAAGAGATATAACGTAGTATAACAGGAAAACCCTTGACTTTCAAGGGTTATACCGTTACTATTATACGTATGACCGACAAATTCGTACGTACGACCTGTTATTTACTACCGTCTATCTTTCGTAGCATAGTCCGCTACAGGTTTTTTCCGCGAAAGAAGGGAAACGCATGAACGCAACGCAACGACCTCTTCACGATGATGTGAACCGGCGCACATTCCTTCAGATGGTGGGTGCTTTAGGTGGTGGTGCTTTATTTCTGACGGCCTGTGGAGGCTCTTCCTCTACGCCCGGCAAGGTGAAACTTGAATTCTGGACGCCAGGAGGCTCTGCCCCTTTCTGTGGCGCGTTCGATGACGCGGGGAAAGCATTTACGCTCGCTCACCCTGATATTACGTTCGCGCCTGTCACCTGTGGTACCGGAAAACAGGACTTCAACGAGGCGCTGCTGGCCCGTATTGCAGCTGGTAATCCTCCCGATGTGGTCATTCTCTGGGGTTCGCCTGTCGCGCTGGGTGCGCGTCACGCCCTCCAAGCTCTGGACTCCTATATGCCCGGTTCGCAACATTGTCAGACCAGTAAATGGCCCTCTGGCGCGTTGGCGAGTTGCCAGTTTAAGGGTTCAACATATGGCTTTCCTCTGCTGGCTGGTACCTATGTGATGTGGTATAACCAGGACTGGTTTGATCAAAAAGGTATTTCCTCGAAGCGCGAAGATTTCCCAAAAACCTGGGATGAGTTGCGCCGCCTTTCCAAAGAGTTTACGCACTGGAACGGGGATAAATTAGAGACTGCCGGTTTTATCCCGAATCTGCCGGACCCTGCTGTGGGATTGGCGGTCTGGTCGGCTCTCAATGGCTCGCAAATCTATGACGCGGCGAATCAGAAATATACCATCGATTCTCCTGAGAATATCGCGCTGGCGCAGTTTTTTGTCGATTGGCTCAACGAGGAATACCGGGGCAATATTAATCTGGTCAAAAACGCAGGCTCGTGGAATTCGTATCCCGACGACCAGAATCGCCCGCCGGCCTTCCAGAAGGGACGCCTGGCGATGCTTTTCAACGGGAGCTGGGTCATGGGCGATATGTACGCGACCAGCGAGCCGACCTTCAAACGCTGGAATCTCGCGCCTTTGCCGGTTGGTCCCATGGGTAAGGGAACTGTGACTGGTACCTGGCCCAACTGGGTGGCGATCCCTGCAGGCTCGAAGAATCCTGCCGATGCCTTTAAGTATATTGATTATTTGAGCGTTGATGGGATGGTGAAGGTCTACAATGTGGCTCCAGACCTGCTGGCCAATAAGGACGCTCCCTCGACCCTTGTGCCGAAGATTGTGATAGAAAAGCGCGGCCAGGAGTTCGCACAGGAGGCTGCCAGCTTCTTCCGTCAACAGCAGGATCTGATTACTCCCATGTGGAATTCTCCTATTCAGGATTTTTCTGACGATCAGCTCAAGAGCGCGTGGGAAAAGATCATGGCGAAGACCGCTACGCCAACCCAGGCGCTGCAAAGCGCGCAGCAAACTTGCCAGCAGCAGTTGGAGACCTTCCTCAAACAACAATCGTAACCTGATGTTGCCCTCGTGGGCGAACAGAGATGCAGAGGGCGACAGCAAATGAGAAAAGCGTGGATCACAACGGAGCCCGTCTCCATAAACGCAAACGTAAAAGAGAAAGCCATACATGAAAAGCCGTAAAAACCAGAGAGGGCCGATTTATCGGGGATCTTCAGCATACCACACATGCCGCTCTCACAGCGCCTTCCCGATGGGAGCGGCGCGCATTGCGGCGTGGCGGCAAGCTGACAGCCGGGCGAGAGGCCCCCGATAAATCGGCCCTCTCTGGTTTTTACGGTGATTCGGGCATGATTTTCGCGTTTATGGAGACGAGCTCCGTTGTGTCCTGTCGCGCGCCCTTTTCAGTGTGAATTTGAAAGACAATGAAGGAAAACAACATGGCCGTTTTTGCGAAAAGCGGCTGGCGAACAAGCTCGCAACGTCAGCGAGAGGCACTGGCTGGAGTGCTGTTTGTCAGTCCATGGATCGTTAGCCTGCTGGTATTTACCGCCTATCCGGTGCTTGCCACATTCTATCTTTCCTTGACGAACTACAATGTGATTTCGTCGCCTGAATGGGTCGGCTTCCAGAACTATCAGACCATGCTCTCCAGTGATCCTGATTTCTGGAAATCCCTGGGAAATACCGCGTATTACACGTTGATCTCTGTCCCGGTAGGACTGATCGCGGCTCTCGGACTGGCCCTGGTCTTGAATATGCGCGCTAGGGGCATCGGGTTCTACCGGACCATTTTCTATCTGCCGGCGCTGGTGCCCCCGGTGGCCAGTGCCCTGGTTTTTATGCTCCTCTTTAACACAGATGGCCTGGCTAATTCTTTCCTGGGTCTGTTACACATACCTCACCAGGATTGGTTTTTAAACCCCAATCTGTCCAAACCGGTCCTGATTGTTATGAGCCTGTGGGGCGTGGGCGCGGCGACCCTGATCTTCCTGGCCGGTCTCCAGGAGGTGCCGCAGTCCTTGCTGGAGTCCGCCTCCCTCGATGGGGCCAATCCCTGGCAGCGTTTCCGGCATGTGATTCTGCCGTTGCTCAGTCCGATCATTCTTTTCAATCTGATTATGGGCATGATTAGCTCGTTCCAGGTCTTCACTCAGGCCATTATCATCGGGGGAACCAACGGGGAGCCGCTTGGTTCAAGCTTGATGCTGATGGTGCTGATTTATCGCAATGCCTTCCATTACTTCGCCATGGGTTACGCTGAGGCTTTGACGGTGGTTCTGTTTCTGCTAATCCTGCTGCTCACACTCGTTATCTTCCTGTCTTCGCGTCTGTGGGTCTATTATGAAGGAGGTCGCTCATGAATCAGGTCTCTGATGCGGAGTCACTGCCCCAGACTACGGCTGGCGCTGCCGTGAGTGGCGCGGTCAAGCGCGATGTCGCGTTTAAGAGAAGTAAGGGCGGGAGCACCCTGAGTTCTATGGCCCGGCACGCGCTGCTGGTCGCTGTTTCGGCTCTGCTGATCCTGCCCTTTTTCTGGATGGTGGCTTCAGCTTTGAAAGATAACACGCAGATTTTCGCGCAGCCGGTTGTCTGGTGGCCTTTCCCTGGCCATTGGGACAATTTTGGAAAGGCGGCGACGTATCCGGGTTTTCCGTACCTGTTGATGCTGGGCAATAGCATTTTCTACGCCGGTACAGTGATGATCGGGACGGTTCTCTCCTGCGCGCTGGTGGGCTATGGTTTCGCGCGCCTGCGTTTTCCTGGGCGTGGTCTGCTCTTTGGCGTGACTCTAGCAACCCAGATGCTGCCGACGATCATTCTCTTTATCCCCACGTATATTCTGTTCAAGTACCTGGGTATGATCGGTTCCTATATGCCGCTGATCCTGCCAGCCTTCTTTGGCAATGCCTTCTTCATTTTTTTGTTGAGGCAGTTCTTTATGGGCATTCCTTGGGAGCTTTCGGAGGCCGCGAAAATCGATGGCGCAAGCGAATTCCGCATCTTCTGGCAGATTATGCTGCCGCTGGTACGCCCGGCTCTGATTGTCGTGGCGGTTTTTACCTTGCTCTGGACCTGGCAGGACTTCTTTGGGCCGCTGGTCTATCTCTCCGATCAGTCCCAGTATCCCCTGACGCTCGGCCTCTTCGCCTTTCAGGCCCAGCGCACGACTGAATGGGCGCTGCTCATGGCCGGCTCGGTCCTGGTGACTCTGCCGCTGGTGATCGTCTTCGGGTTTACCCAGCGCTACTTTGTCCAGGGCATTTCTATGACAGGCATCAAGGGCTAGCAAATATGATCGAAATCACCTTTCAAGCAGGCGGAGAGATCCTGCGGGGCCATCTCCACTATCCAGCTTTTGCCGCCGAGAGGGTCCCAGGCATTGTGATTATTCCTGGCTTCGCGGACACGGCTGTCGGGCCGCACAATCTGCATCGCGCCCTGGCCGATGTCCTGGCGCGAGCAGGCTTTGCGGTTCTGCGCTTTGATTATCGCGGCCAGGGTGAAAGCGACGGAGATTTTCGCCTGTTTACCGCGCAATCTGGTCTGGAGGATGCGCGTGAGGCGCTGGCCTGTCTGCGCCAGCAGATGGGCGTGGATAGCGAGCGCCTGGGACTCGTTGGCTTCAGCCTGGGTGGTACGCTGGCCTGTCTGCTGGCCGGGGAAACGCCTGCGCTTCGCGCTCTGACCCTCTTGGCCCCTGTGGCCTACCCGTCAAAGGTCTTTCGCTCGTTCTTTACCGACCAGCACCTGGCGCAGGCCGAAGCACAGGGCTGGATCGATTGGCTGGGCTGGCCCGTTGGCCGCGCCTTCCTGCCCGGCACCGCGACCCTGGACCCTTTGCAAGCTTTCCAGCGGAGCCACGCGCCGGCGCTGGTCATCCAGGGTACTGCTGACGGAGAAGTTCCCCCGGAGAACGGGGAAGCCTACGCCAGTCGGGGTGCTGAACTGCTCTGGCTGGAAGGAGGCGATCATCAGTTTTCCTCGGTCCAGCTCCAGGAAAAAGTTATAGACCATACCTCTACCTGGTTGCAATCTCGTATGGCGTTATCCTGATTCCCATTGAATCTTTGTCTGTCTTGAAGAGATAAAGGAGCATATTTTATGCATCTCACGCCTGAAGAACTGGAATTGTTGCCCGCCGATGCAGACATCGCTTTTTATCAGGAACATGGCTTTTATAAGTCGAGGAAAATCTTCACCGATGAAGAACTGGCCGTTGCTATCGCTGGCAGCGAGCGTTTCTACCGTGGTGAGCGCGACGAACCCTTGCCGCGTCACCCTGGCGGTGGCTGGCGTCCTGAGCATGGGAATGTCTTGCGCAAAAACGATTATGCTTCGCTCCAGAACCGCGAACTGACCGCTTTGATCCGCAAGCCTGTGCTGGCCGCCATCGCCGCGTGCCTTACTGGCGCCGCATCGATCCGACTCTTCCACGATCAACTTCTGTACAAACCAACCAGCGATCCCAGCAAACCCATCAACGTTGGCTGGCACACTGACCGCATGTACTGGCAAACCTGCTCATCGACAAAGATGCTGACCGCGTGGGTTCCCTTCCATGATTGCGATGAGCAGATGGGGACCATTACCATGATCGATAAGAGCCATCAATGGCCCGACAACGCCCAGAACTTGAATTTCTTTGACAACGACCTGAAAGGCATGGAGCAGAGCTTTCTGACCAATGGCCAGCCAGTTGTCAAAGTGCCAGTCAACCTGCTCAAAGGTGAAGTCAGTTTTCACTCCTGCCTGACCATCCACGGAAGCGGACCAAATTTCAGCACCCAGCCGCGCCGCTCGATCGCTGTCCATCTCCAGGATGGAGCCAACCAGCACCGGGGTCTGAGCGACGAAAACTGGGCCGACCTTCACGACGAACTGGAAGGCCTCTGCCGGGTAGTCAATGGTATCCCCGATTATAGCGACCCCAGAATATGCCCGGTGCTGTGGAGTAAATGAAACAACAAAGCAAGTGAGCTGTTCCATAAGCGTGAACGAAAGAATGAAAGCCATGCCTGAAAACCCGCAAATACCATAGATTTCATTCTCAGATTCATTTGTTTAAACAGTTCATTTTCAACCAACCTTCACATAATTCATCAAGGTTGCATACTTTGGTCACGTGCAGTCGCTGCGTGTAGATCCCAACATTGAGCGGGAGAAATCTGTACAACTGAGTGGGCCGTTGGAAGCGCAAGCATTGTTTTCGTGACGGATTGCTCGCTCAGGATAGCTGTACAGA
>DASVMX010000381.1:0-4124 GCA_036384215.1 Ktedonobacteraceae bacterium
TTTGGGGTCTGCTCTTCTCAGAGACAGGCTAGAGCCAGGGAATACGCAAAAGGTTGAGGACGCGTCGCACCAGGCCGGAGTTCATCTCTTCCATATGCAACAGGCGCGCCACTACCAGGAAGGCCAGAGAGCCAATACCGAGTTCGATCAGCAATTTAGTTACAGCCATGAGGATTCCCGGAATAAACAACTGTTTTGCGCTGGTCGTATCGATGATACGGTCAAGGCCCATACGCGCCACAAACAGTACCGCCGCCAGCACAACCGAGGCCAGCGCGATCCGCCCAAAAAAGCTGAGCAACGAACGCAGATCGAAGCCCTCAATGCGGTTTGAAAGCAGCAAGAACAATACCAGCGCCTCCAGAATGCTGGCGATTGAAGTAGAGAGCGCCAGCGCGCCCATGCCCCATTGCACTCCAGAGGGGACCATTATACTCAATAGAATAATGCTCAAGGCGATCTTCAGAATAAACTGCGCTACGCTGATAGTCACTGGCGTTTTGCTATCCTGCAAAGCATAAAAAGAGCGCGTGAGAATCTCCACCGCCGCAAGAGCTGGCAGGCCAATGGCAAAGAAGAGCAACGCCACCGAAGTAAACTGCGCGTCACCCAGAGTAAAGTTGCCATGCTCTAGCAGAGCTTGTGCAATCGGGAAGGCCAGCACAATCAGCCCGATGGCCGAGGGGATGGTCAGAAAGAGAATACCACGCAGAGTCTCGGTAATAATGCTGCGCACGCGGTCAAAACGTTTGCGCGCGACATAGCCGGCCAGGGTCGGAAAAGCCGCCGTGGAGACCGAGGAGCCAAAGATGGAAACTGGCAAAAGCAAGATCGAAAAGGCCTGAAAATATTGATTAATCAGACCAGAGAGGATATGGGTCGCGACCACTGCCCCCAGGAAGGAGAGCAGAAAACGGTCAACCGCGGTACTGAAAGAGAGCATGATGGCGTTAATGATGCGCGGAACCATCTGACGCATGATCTGGATTACGCCAGGATGACGCCAGTCAAAAACAAAATTGTAGCGCATCTTGACTTTAAAGAGGCCTGGGATCTGCACACCAACCTGCAAAAGCGCTCCCAGCACGACGCCAAAGGTAGCCGCGTACACTGCCGCGTCGGCGGGCGCGGAAGTGCGCGAATGGAAAGTCAGAAAGAAGCCTGGCAAGAGGCCGAGGTCCAGGCCAACGTTATACAACACGGCACCCAGCGCAGTGCGAGTAAAGTCCTTTTTGGTGTTCAGAATGGCGCCTACGATCACGCCGGAACCAAGCACAATGGCCTGGACTAGCATGATGCGCGTCAGCGTGACTATCAGGTTGAGTTGAGCAGGACTGGCACCGGGGTTATAGAGCGGCACCAGCAAGGGTGCCAGTAAAAAGCCCACAATCGAAAAGGCGAGCATGATCATGACCGAGAGATTTAACGCGCTACTGGCCACGTGCCAGGCGGTCTTCTCGTCCTTGCGCCCAACCGCGTAGGAGGTGAAGACAGGAATAAACGCTGAACTGAGCGCGCCGCCCGCGACCACGGTATAAATCAGGTTCGGAATCAGATAGGCCTGTAAGTAGGCAGCGCCAGCGGGCAGGCCGCCAAACACATAAGTAAACAGAAAGGTCTGGAGCAATCCCAAAATGCTGCTGAGCATCAACGCGCCGCTGATCAGCGATGAAGCCTTTGCAACCTCGACCCGTTGAATCATACCCGTATCCTGCGCCGCCATGGAAGCAGGCGCGGGTCCGGGTCCGGGGAAACTGGCCGCGGGCTGGCCCAGGGGACCAGAGCGCAACTGTCCCGGCTGGACCGCCCCGCCAGCAGGTTGCGGCGAGGGAGAGCGCACATCAAATGGAATATCTACAGAAACAGAACTGGCCTGGCCTGGCGCGGCACCGCCCGCGGGAGGAAAGGTGCTTCTATTGGCAGGTAATACTCCCTGGCCTGGCTCGTTGCGCCGAAACAGGGCCGTCGCGTCCGGGCTCAAACGCCGCTGCTGGCGGCGCATGCGATCCTCGCGCAACTGCTGCAAACGCGCCTGGCGCAGACGCGGCATAGGCTGCGAAGGTTGTGGGATACTGATTGAGTGGTATTGGATGCTCTGGCTATAGCCCAGAGAACTTCCCATGTCCATGGTCAGATCGGGATAGTACGCGTCGTCAGGGTATTGTGAGAGAGGGGCATTGACCTGGTTCGGCAAATGTCCCGAAGGATGCTGCGGCTCACCCCCAAACTGGCCCGGCGGTGCCCCCACAGATGGGCTCGCGGGAATAGACTGATTATACATATTCGGCGGAGTATTTGGACCCGGCCCATAGTAACCAGGCGGCGGCCCACCAGGCGCGCTCCCCGGTCCCTGTGGATTCTGTGGATTCTGTGGCTTGTTCAGATCAAACGCGTAATAACCAGGCGGTTCCTGGCTCTGGGGCTGGCCTGGGTATGGATATTGCTGAGGAGCCTGGGCCCCCTGCTGTGGTTGCTGTTCATCGTTTCTCACTGGATATCCCTTTTATCGCAAAACTGGTGCCTATTATATGGTCTAACTGAGACCGAAAGCAAGCCGGGAACGCATTTGGGCTATCTCATACGGCGTTTCTCTTTGATATACACTATACATGCTTTTTTGTGATTGTAGCACATATTCGGGAAAACCTCTCGCGATTCTTTTTCAGACAATCAGCGCCAAATCCTTCTTATTCAAGAAGAAAAAAGACCCAGCGCTGTAAGCTCTATCCCTCCCTGTTCTCCCTGGAACGTAATTGAATACATCCGACTTATTGCGTTGATTTTTCAGCAAGAAATAAAATGCTATTGCGAATTATTTGCATTTGGGAGACTTTTCTTGTATACTTGTTCTGAAAGCCGTGAGCAATGGCTGCGTTCTCGTATTCTCAGCCCCTCACCCATATGTTTAGTGCGGTTTGCGTCAAAAAACGTACACTGTTCTCAATGCTGTCTTCTCTGAGCAGCTTTATCTTCCCGGAGGTTCCATGAGCAGCAATTTTGGCCTTTCTGCCTTGCGCCATGTTTTTAACGATAGTTCTGAAGATCTGCGCCGAAAAATCATTGGTATCTATATTTTGCTGATTGCGTTTAATGTGCTGGCCTGGGTATTGACTTTCCTGGGCTTCGCCGCGCGCTATCCCGCCCTGCTGGGTACAGCACTGCTGGCCTACACCTTCGGCCTGCGACACTCGGTCGATGCCGACCATATTTCCGCAATCGATAATGTCACCCGCAAACTAATGCAGGAAAATAAGCGCCCGATTGCCGTGGGCTTCTTCTTCTCGCTTGGCCATTCAACCGTGGTAGTCTTCCTGTCGATCTTGATCGCGATTGCCGCGACCTTTATCCAGACTGCCATTCCGACCCTGAAAAGCGCGGGCGGTCTGATCGGAACATCGGTATCCGCGCTCTTTCTCTACGTCATTGCGATCATTAACTTCCTGGTACTCTGGGAAATTTTTCAGATGTTTCGCAAAGTCAGGCGCGGAGAAACCTACAGTGAACTGACGCTCGATGAATTTCTTGCCCAGCGCGGCCTGATGGGACGCTTCTTCCGCCCCTTACTGCGCATGGTTGACCAGAGCTGGAAGATGTACCCGGTAGGTATTCTGTTTGGCCTGGGTTTCGACACAGCCACAGAGGTGGCTCTGCTCGGCATCGCCGCTGCCGCTGCTGATAAAGGCTTACCTATCCCCTTTATCCTGCTCTTTCCGATGCTGTTTACCGCGGGCATGTGCCTGCTGGACACCACCGATGGCATCCTCATGCTCGGCGCCTACGGCTGGGCCTTTGTGAAACCCATCCGCAAGCTTTACTACAATCTGAATATCACCCTGGCCTCGGTACTGGTCGCCCTGGTCGTGGGAACGATTGAAATTCTTGCGATCTTTAGCGGCCTGTTCCACCTCAGCGGAGGTCTCTGGGACTCCATCGCGAACCTGGACTTTGGAGTGCTCGGCGGCATCATTATTGGCATCTTCATTGTGAGTTGGATAGCCTCGACCTTGCTCTACCGAGTCAAAAAGTACGATGACATCGAGGTAAAGATCGCGAGTCAGGAACCAGAATTAGCAGGGGCTAAGAATCAGTAAAATAGCTCATGGTGGTTCAAGCAAGCAAAGGGG
>DASVMX010000382.1:0-4414 GCA_036384215.1 Ktedonobacteraceae bacterium
ACAAGCAGTGACCAGGCACCAGCGTTCCGCTCGACAATTCCTTCGCGCTCCAGTTTAATCAGGTGAGCCTCGACCGAGTGGGCGGCGACCGAGTGGAGCCTGGGGTCGACGTCTTGATAGATCTGCACGACCAGTTGCGGAATGGTCGCGCCGGGTCCGAGCTGGCGCAGAACGTAGAGGATCTGCTGTTCGCGCAGCAGGCGATGGCTGATATATTCGGCGATTCTGGCCTGGGGATCGGCGACACGCGGGCCGTGCGCTGGCACAATCTCTGCGATCTCAAAGCTTTGCAGGCGTTTGAGTGCGTTGAGATAGCCCAGCATATCGCCAATAACATTGGTGGTGATGCCCGAAATATGGTCACCGGCAAAGAGAATGTGAGCGCCCTCCAGCAAAAAGCAGAGGTGATCGGGAGCGTGTCCCGGCGTGTGAATCGCGCGCAGGGCATCGCCTCCGACGCTCCAGATCATGCCATCGGATGCCTCAATATCAAGGATAGGCACAGAATCCCGGCTGAAAGCATAGATTGGCACGCCGCCAAGCCGCTCGCGCAATTCAAGCGCGCCGCCCACGTGATCGGGATGGCCGTGCGTGACCAGGACTTTGCGAATACCGCCCCGACGCTCGCCCTCCTGGATAATTGCGTCCAGGTGCGCTGGAGCGGCATCCGCTGGATCGATCACCAGCGCGCCATCCTCGTCAGCGCGTCCGAGCACAATCGTATTCGTACCCGGTCCCGTCATCAACGACGCGTTCGGGGCCAGCAGAGTTGTATACACGCTTGTTTGCATAATTATCCTCTTAACGCGGATCAGGCCAACCGACAGACTAATTCGGGCGCACCCTGGTCATATGTTCCGGTACTGCCCACAGTTCGCTGGAAGTCTCGGGCAAATGGACATGGAACTGACCATCGCGTTCCACCAGCACCGGCGCGTGCGTCTTCACCAGGGTGCTCGTGGCAGCCTGCAAGACCTCCGCTACGCTATGAAAGGCCGCCAGTTCGTGCAACTGGTGAAGAGTGGCGAAAACCAGCGGAAACTCGTTGCGCTGCGCGCGGGCCAGCGCCTCCGCGGGCGCGATCCAGGTCCCCTCACTGGTCTCCAGGTTGTCGTAAACTGCCTGCTGCTCCGCGGGCGCTGCGGCGACAAAAAAATGCGTATCAAAGCGCTTGGGCAGACCTTCCGGCGTAATCCAATGCGCGAAATAACCCAGACGTTCGCTGGCCAGCACCAGGTGTTCCGCACGCGCCAGCTTCAAAAGCGATTCTGCGCGCTCGTTCAAGGCCTGGCGATAGCGCTCAAAACGCGAGTTGTTCGCCTCGTTAAATACCAGCATATCCGCGCCCTCGTAGGCCAGCAGCACGCCCGCCTCTTCAAAAAGTTCGCGAATCGCCGCTGCCCGCACCCCCCTGCCCAGCGCCGTCCTGCCCTCGGGATCTGCCTCGCCCACCGTCACCGCGCGGCACATCCCCGCCTCCTGCTCAACCGCCAGGTCATCTGGCTGCACCGACCCGCCCGGAAACACATAGACATCGGGCATAAAATCGCTCTGAATAACCCGCCGCACCATAAAAACTTCCAACTCCCCTGCGTCGCGTACCAGCATAACCGCTGAAGATGATCGAGGCTGCGCTGCCATAACGTCTCTTTCTCCATTCTGTGATCAACGAAAACGTGCATCTTTTTCTATACTACCACAAGCACAAGAAAAGCTGCTCTACAGAGAGACTGTCCAGAGAAGCACCAGGATGGCCAGGCAAAAATTTGGAAATTTTTGCCTGGCCATCCTGGTGCTTCTCTGGACAGTCTCTCTGCCGGCCTGCATAACAGCAGCCTACAAGTCCTGTTCGTTTTTGGTACGCAAGAGAAAACAGGCAAGTACTGGTAGATTGGCTGGTGCGGTCAAATGACGATTCTGGCTGAAATGGCTGAGGCAAATGCTGTCCGCGGCGGGTTATAATGATGGGAAGAAAAGAAGCCCTGCATTTTTGCCAGAGGAGGTTACTAATGAGGCTTGTCAGTTTTTCTACTGCCACGATTCCCCAGGTGCGCGTGGGGTTGGTGCAGAAGCAGGAAGTGCTGGATGTTGACCTGGCGGCGCGCGCGCTGAATTTTTTGCCCTATGATCAGATGTTGACGCTGATTGAGCACCAGGAGGAGAGTTCACGGATGCTCCAGGCTATTCTGGAGAAGGCGCGCGGGCGGTTGTTTAGCGAGGTGCGCACATTCGCGAATCTGGGCGCGGTCCACAATCTCGGCGGCGTTCACCTGGCCGCGCCGATTCCGCGCCCGCGCAAGAATATTCTGTGCCTGGGGCGCAATTATCATGATCACGCGCTGGAGTCCTACCAGGCCCGCGGCCAGGAGCGTCCACAGGGCGACGCGCCGGTGGTTTTCACCAAGGCGACGACGACAATCAATGAACCCTATGGTCAACTGGTGATCGATCCCGCGCTTTCCACTCAGATAGACTGGGAAGCCGAACTGGCGGTGATCATCGGTAAAACGGGCAAGAATATTTCCGAAGAGCAGGCTCTCTCCTATGTCTTTGGCTATACCGTGCTCAACGATGTGACCGCGCGTGATATCCAGGACAGGTTTAAGCAGTTCTTCAAGGGCAAGAGTATCGATGGCTATTGTCCAATCGGCCCCTGGATTGTGACCGCGGACGAACTGCCTGATCCACAGAATCTGGGTCTGCGCCTGCGCGTCAACGGGGTAATTAAACAAGAGGGGCATACGCGCGATATGATCTACCAGGTCAAGACGCTCATCTCGATCCTCTCGCAGGGCATGACCCTGGAACCCGGCGATATTATCGCGACCGGCACGCCCAGCGGGGTCGGCTTTGCCCGCAAACCACCGGAATTCCTCAAACCTGGTGACGTGGTCGAAACTGAAATCGATGGCATCGGCTTGCTTCGCAACGAGGTCGTCAGTTCGCTGTAACAGGGCTTCGGCCCGCGCATAAATATCGCCCCCACTCGTGAATGGAGCGCATATCGGCGCATGCCGTTTGTCCGTGCGTGGCACGTATACAACAAAAGGAAGTTAGCACCCATGCAAGCATTTACTATCCATGACCTGATTGGGCAGCACGGACAACGCGAGAAGCTCTACCTGGAGTTTCTGCGCGTGCCAGCGTTGAGCGCGGGCCTTTACCGCCTGCCACCTGGTGGTGTTGATCCACAGTTACCGCATAGTGAAGATGAGATCTACTACATCGTGAGCGGGCGCGCCTCCATTCTGGTAGGCGAAGAAAATCAGCAGGTCGAGGCGGGTTCGCTGATCTTTGTACCTGCGCAGCTTGAACATCGATTCCATTCAATTAAAGAAGAGTTGACGGTGCTGGTCTTCTTCGCACCGGCGGAATACGCGCTGGCCCGAACAGACGAGGGCAGGGATGCGCGGGCATAACCCATGGGTATTATTCTCGGCCTGGCCGCGGCGCTCTTCTGGGGCGTCTCGGACTTCACTGCGCGCTCAGTCACGCAGCGTATCGGCACGTACCGCACGCTTTTCTTTATGCAGTTCATAGGAATGGTCGGGTTGGGCCTGTACCTGTTCGCGTCCGGCACACTGGCGCATCTGCTGCATAGCGCGAGCTGGCAATCCTGGGCCTGGGCGCTGCTGGCAGCTCTGCTCAATATCTTCAGCACCCTGGCGCTTTACCGTTCGTTCGAGATCGGCGTGCTGGCGATTGTCTCACCGATTGCCGCCAGTTCAGCTGCGCTAACCGTGCTGCTGGCCCTGCTCAGCGGTGAAACGGTGAGCGAGTTCCGCGCCATTGGCATCAGTGGCGCCACCATAGGGGTAGTGCTGGCCGCTACCCAGTTTGGCGCGCTGCAACCCGCTCAGGCCGCGGAGGGCTCGCCGCGGGAAGTCTCGGCTGAACAGGCTACACAGCGCGCAACAGCGCAACTTCCACATCGCAGGCTCATGCGCGGAGTGGGCATGGCCGCGCTGGCGGCTATTGGCTATGGCATCACTTTCTGGCTGCTGGGCTTCCATATCGTGCCGGAACTGGGCGGCATCGCGCCGATCTGGCTGATTCGCCTGCTCACCCCCTGCGTGCTCGCCCTCTGTGCTGTGCCCGCGCGCCAGAGCATCCGCCCGCCCGCAGGCAGCGTCTGGTGGCAGATCCTGGTCATGGGCACACTGGACACTACCGCCTTTATCTGCCTGACCATCGGCCTGACCACCGACCAGGTTTCAGTAGTCAGCGTGCTCTCCTCGCTCTTCAGCGCGGTCACCGTCTTTCTGGCCTGGCTCTTCCTGCGCGAAAAGCTCGCCTGGAATCAATGGCTGGGCATCATCATCATCTTCCTCGGCATCATTCTTGTAAAGCTGTAGGAAGGCAAGCGCCCATTTTAACGAAAGGCGTGTGGACCGAAAAATTTTCAATTTTTCGG
>DASVMX010000383.1:0-2162 GCA_036384215.1 Ktedonobacteraceae bacterium
GTGGTGAACAGGCAAGCTGCCTGTTCATCACCCGCTATGGAGCAACAGAGCTGGCCTCTGTCGTTCCCGATGTTGGGGAATCAGAGATAGTTCATGTTTGTTACCAGATCAGAGTTGATAACTAATCAGCGCGTCTGCCGCGCCAGTCTGTACCGCTCTGGACCCGGAGAATCAGGAGGGCAGCGAACAACATCCAGAAACAGAAGGCCAGATCCTGCTCCAAAAAAGCACTATCGATCAAGCCCTGGCAGAGAGCCGCCAGCATGGCCGCGCCAACACCCAGCACCATCCATTCCAGCCCAGCAACCGAGCTACTTGAACTGCCGCGCACCGTCTTCACAATGCGCGCGAACAGCCAGAAGAAGAGCCCCACAATCGCAACAAAAGCCAGCAGACCAAAAATGCCCATGCTCACCCAGACGTGCAGGAAAATGTCATGCGGATGGGAAAGGCCAGGCTCATCGTGCAGGCCAGTGGGCAGATTCGTACCAGGAATAAACGTAACCCAGTAATGAACAGGGGTAGTCTTAGAGAGTTGGCAGTCACCGTTCAGGCTATAGTGGCAAAGCCAGTTATCCATGCCTACGCCAAAGACCGGGTGCGCCTGAATCATATGCCAGGCCGACATCCACAGGTAATAGCGCTTGCTGATAGTACTGATCCCCTTGCTGTTATCATGCCAGGTTGAGAGAAAATGGGTAATCTGGTGACGCAACACCACGCCACCAGCAACAAGCACCACCACCAGCACTACGGTGCCAATAAGCAGCAGCTTCCGGCTGCGCACGGACAGTGCCAGGATAAATAGCAGCGCGACCGGCAGCGCCAGCGCGGAACCCAGCGACTGGCTGAGATAAAGTACGCCAACCAGGGGCACAAAGCCGAGCAGGAGAGCCAGGCAGCTCCACCACGCGCTCTGAGTCTTCAGCGCCTTACCAATCTGGAAAATCAGCAGAGCTATACCTATGGGCAAAGCATAGTCAAAGAACAGGCCAATGCTGTTCGCGCTGCCATACATCGCGTGTGCGCGTCCATCTCCTCCTTTTGAGGCGAGGAGCTGGCTGGCGAGGAAGAAGTGCTGAATCAGGCCCGCCAGCGCCACAATCAGCGCGCAGCCCAGGAAAGCCCACAGCAGGCGTTTTACATCCGCGCGCGTGCGCAGGCAACAGAGCGCCAGCAAAACATAGATCAGCGGGCCAATGACCTCCTCGCGAAAGGCGCGCAGGGCCGCCTGGCGGTCAACGGCTACGGCGATTGAGACCAGCGCGGCCAGGAAAAAAACTGCAACGGGGATAATAAACAGCCCCAGGCGAGCTCGCAGTTCCCCCCAGGTCAGGCGATAGCGCCAGCGTTTTCCCTGCACCAGAAGTTGTCCCACAGCCACCAGTACGCATGTATACAGGCTAATCTCGACCAGGCTAAAATCGAAGAAATGAGCACCGTAACTAAAAACCGTCTTGTGCACCAGATAATAGGGCAGCGAGAGCGGAAGCAATGCCACGGCAAAAGAGAGTCGATACCAGCTCAGAAAAGCGAAGATCGCCAGGAACGGGAAAGAATACAAATACGGTGGAAGGTGCAGGAAATTCCCTCCCCCAAAATTGGAGTTCCCGACCAGGTAATAGAGCCCCATTGAAAGGATCAGCCCGGCTTCAATCAGGCGATCATGCCAGAATGGCGAAAGACCACGCAACACTTTAAAAGTCTCCGGCGGAGGCGCATCATTCGCGGACACCGCCGGAGTAAACGGCGGGCTGCCTGCCTCCACCGAAGCCCCCTCCCTTCCCTCGGCAGGCGCGCGCGGCGTATCCTTCGGCTCTAGCGGAGCATCCACTACCTGCGCTGATGTCTGTGATATCTCATTCACAACCCCATCCGCTGGCCGCATCTCTCCTTCTTCAGAGCCGGGCGAAGGGGTGCTGGCAACGTGCCTGGTGGACTGAGCAAGGTCTTGATTTTTCATAGGTTTTTCCACGATTCCACGAAAATTTTGCTTGCCTCAACGGCTGGAAACTCCGTACACGATCCTCTCAATGAACGAAGCCAGAACATGTTCTTGGGCGAGTATAGCAAAATACCCTGAAGGCGTCCACCCGATTGGGAAAGAGGGGTACGACTCAGGAAGAAGAGGCAGGCGGGTTTTCCACGCCAGGGAGTTACAA
>DASVMX010000384.1:0-9846 GCA_036384215.1 Ktedonobacteraceae bacterium
ACGCCTTCAGGCAAGCCCGGCTTTGTGACATGCTACTGTCCCCTTCAGGTTTCCCGCCAGGTAAGTCACCGCCCCAAAGGTCATTCGCTCTCAACCTTTCCTTTCTCCAAAAGGGATCGAATACGCGCCTATACGGCGCACGTAGAGGTGGAATCGATCAGCTATCTGGATCGCCTGTGGAGCGGCAAGGGTAGCTGCTGAAGCATACTCACCTCCGCGATCCCGACTCACCACGAAAATGTCTGGATGCTGGCGCATCCACCGCGCCACGGTTTCGGCTCGGCGGTCAGGCAACACGTCAATGACCTGGTGGCTCTCCAGGTCCACGCAGATTGTCCCGTACCGGTGGCCACGCCGAAACGCAAAGTCATCCAGCCCCAAGTAGAGCACCGATGCTCTTGGACGAGGAGGGATGTCCATGATACGGCGCAGCATCGTTTGCCGTGAGGTCTGGATGCTCAGCCGCTCCGCCAGCCGCGTTCCCGCGTTCCCAGAGGTTGCCAAGCCAATCGCTTGCAGCGCCAGAACCAGCCGGATCGTCATGCGCGCCCAGGGCTTAACAAACTGTGGCAAGCGTTCCGTGAAAATTTTGCGGGAACACAACGAATTGCGGCAGAAGAACTTCCGCACCGTGACCGCAAGCTGGACCTGGCGACCTCCGCAAGGGACATCCTGGAGCATCCTGTTATAGGTGCTGTGAATGGTGGACGAGAGCGAAGAACACAGAGGGCAACACGATGTGGGATGGGTAGCGACAACAGTAATGAACAAGCCTGCTTCGGTGATCTGAATCTGCTCGATTTGCATGCCTTGGGGCAACGGCAGAAAGGGGTTCCCTTCCATGCAGCACCTCGCTTGAGAGAGAACAAGAGCAACGGGTAACTTCTCATAGAAGGAAGTATATGCGAAGATTCACAGCAATACAAGCAAACAAGCGGATTCACCAAATCGGGCCAAGAGCCCCACCTCCGTCCCAGCTTCGCTTCGGCCCGGTATCCGGCATGCTTGCCGACCGCTGCCTCCATCTGCTCACCCCCAGGTCCGACAGACATCCCCAGCAACCGAGAAAAGGACGGCAGAGGTCCTGATGTGTCGGGCCTGCGGGGAACCGATCGTGCGAGTGCGCGGACATCGGCGCAGGCAGTACTGTTCTGCTCGCTGCCGGATGCGAGCGTGTCGGGCACGAGGCACAACGTCCTCCCCGAGCCCGCCACATTCCAGGCAGGAGAAGCACGAAGCGCTTCCCCATCGCTCAGGTACGCCGGTCAAACGCTCCCGCTCCCATCATGCCCCACGTCCCCCCTTCGTAAAGGAGCACGCAGACCGGTGCCCTTGCGGCGCGCTGGTGGGAGTAAAGGTAGGCCGTGGGCATCGGCCCAGGCTGTATTGTTCGGCTCGTTGTCGCATGCGAGCGCTGCGCTGGCGGCGAGCAGAACACCGCCTGCACCATCCCCCACCAGACCCGGAGCCCGTGCCGTTCTTTGAGGATGATATCCATGGCAATGTTTCCTGGTAATTGACTTTTAAGAGTGGGCAGGTTTTGCTCTCCAGGTGGGCTTTTTGCGCCTCCAGAGTGAGCACTCTGTCATTGATGTGCCGAGGGAACGCTCTGGAAGCCATTCGTGATGCGGCATTTGTGTAAATTCGCAGAAAAATAGTTGTCTGAAGGCCACAGCAGAGTGTCAAAAACGTTGGTTTCTTGAGAACGTCTGCCCTCGCCTTCGGAAAACAGAAGCCCCATCCTTGAGAAATAGTCAAACATTGCAAGCACTGATCGAGAAGAAACGACGGCTCATCGCTTTTCGCACCAAACAAGACTTGACAATGCTCTTCTCGCTGGGTATACTTCCTTTGGTTGCCTCTTTTCTCTGGTATTAATCGCCAACCATAGCTTCATCGTAATGTGCCAGTGGAACTGCTATCTCTCGCTTTTTCTTCGTTCCTTACTTAGATTCGTTATGTTCTCTCTTTGTGCGTTTGCCGGAGGCATTCCTCGTGCAAAGACCTTTCGGTGTCTCTGCGCAAAAGTGTCTGTGGAGACGCTTTCACACGACTGACTCGTCACAAGCCAGAAATGAACGTCTCTTTCTCTCAGAAAGGCCATCCAGTCGGTTTTTTACCTCTTTTTCTGAGCGTGAGAGAGCAAACCAGCCTGGCGTTTGAGCACCAAACAACAGCACAGATGGACATCTCTCACCAGACTCTTCTGAGGAAAAGCATGACAACACCGCCAGAACGTCTGGACGACGTGCAAAGGGAAAGAGCTCGCTGCTCTGCTCTGCGTGAGGCATTATCCATGAATTGCTCTCTGTGCATGTCTCCTCTCTTTTGCGCTGTTTGATTGTCTCGTCAGACGCCAATGTTGAGCGTATGGAACATGTAAAAGCTTCACTCATGTTTGCGCTTGGAGGATGCTTTGCTATGGCCGATCCATCCGTTGATCTTCCTCCGCCAGTGTCACCTCTTCCTGCGGAGGACGCTGCTCCATCTGCCCGTGGAGCACTCATTGCGGCTTCACCCGGTTCGTATTTGTTGACCAAGGTCACGGTGCCTCCTGTCCCGGCTGGCGTGTTGCCTCGTTCCTCTCTGATCGAGCTGCTTGAGCGCCGTCTGCCTCTGACCCTGCTGTCTGCCGGGGCAGGCTATGGCAAAACGACGCTGCTGGCGAGCTGGGCTCACCTGCAA
The DNA here is from genome assembly GCA_036384215.1 of Ktedonobacteraceae bacterium. Classification (GTDB taxonomy): domain Bacteria; phylum Chloroflexota; class Ktedonobacteria; order Ktedonobacterales; family Ktedonobacteraceae; genus Paraktedonobacter. The sequence continues at coordinate 2,686 of DASVMX010000384.1, forward strand.
CAGGAGCCTGTTGCCTGGCTGACGTTAGAGCGCCTGGAGAACGATCCCCTGCGTTTCTGGTCATACGTGCTGCTCGCGTTGCGGACTGCCGTCCCGGATCTGCGAGACAAGGCTTCTGCCTGGCTGGAGGCCATGGATGTCACCCTCCTGCCTGCGCTGCTCACCGAACTGCTCAATACCCTCGTCTCGTGGGACAAAGCGCTCATCCTGATCCTGGATGACTATCAGGTGATCGAAGAGCTGGAGATCGGCCAGTCCCTTGCCTTCCTCCTGGCTCATGCTCCCGCCTGCCTGCACCTGGTGCTGGCCACGCGCACCGATCCCGCGCTGAAGCTTTCCCGCCTGCGCGCCCACGGGCAGCTGCTGGAGATCCGGGAGGAGCAGTTGCAGCTCACGGTGTCCGAGGCGCGGCAGTTCCTGACCCACACGATGAGCCTGCAGTTGGCAGAAACCGAGGTCCAGGCGCTCACGTCGCGCACCGAAGGATGGATCGCAGGCTTGCAACTGGCGGCACTAGTTCTGCGTGCGTCTGCTGATCCCTCCCAGGGGGTTTCTCGCATCAGTGGCGGCCATCGGTACCTGGTGGAGTATGTGCAGGAAGAGATCCTGGCCAGTGTCGATCCTCCTACCCAGACCTTCTTGCGGCAGGTGTCCATTCTCGATCAGATGACGGCCTCGCTCTGTCAGGCCGTGACCGGAGAGGAAACGAGTGCCGAGCGCCTCCGGGCCCTCGAACAGGCCCATCTCTTTGTGCTCCCTCTGGATGCCGAGCGGCGAGGATTTCGCCTGCATCTGCTCGTCCGCGAAACACTGCTCGCCCAGATGCAGGCGCAGGAGCCGGAGAGACTGGCGCTGTTACACCGGAGAGCCGCTCAGTGGTACGCTGAGCAGCAGTTGTTCCCCGAGGCGATTACCCATGCGCTCTCTGCGGGCGCTTGGGGCGAGGCCTGTGATCTGATCGAGCGGAGTGTGGTGTCTCAGAGCTGGCGCAACGCCTACCATAGCTTACGTGGCTTTCTCACGCGTCTGCCAGAGGCTCAGCTCGACGCCCGCCCGCAGTTGTGTTTGCTTGCGGCGCTGGCATGGTATATGACCACCTCGGTTGACGCAGGGTCGATGCAGGTGGTGGAAGCGTACCTGAGTCGCGCCTTGCAGGGGTACCAACGGGTGGCGAATCAGGCGGGGGTGGGGAGCGTCCTGGCGCAGCGGGTGAGTCACAGCATTTACCAGGGGCGCTTCTCTCAAGCGTTCGCCCAGGCACGAGAAGCGCTCTGCCTGCTCCCGGAGAGCGACGTGCAGTGGCGGGGCTTTGGCCTGTCTACCCTGGGCCTGGAGGCGCTGCTGGCAGGTGAGCTTGGGCGAGCGCAAGCGTTCTTGCAGCAGGCGCTGGTGTGCCATGAGGCCTCCGGGTCGCTGGCGGGCCGACAAGCGGTCACGCTGTGGCAAGCCGAAGTGAGCCTGCTCCAGGGAGACCGCGTGCGTGCGGCCCACGGATTTCGCCAGATCCTGGGTCTGGCAGACACGCACTCGGATCAGGCAGCGATCCAACTTACGGATACGTTCGGCAAGCGGCGCGCCCACATCGAGCGTGCGGCCTGGTACAGCCTGGCCGGATTGCTCTTTGAGGAAAATCGGATGGAGGAGGCCGAGCACGCGCTGACTGCTGCCCTGGAGGGGGGTCAGTTCGTGTGGATCTCCGTGCTTTTCCCCGGACTGCTGCTGCAGGTGCGGCGGCTGTCGGCCCGGGGCGAGGAAGCAGCCGCCTCGACCCTCCTGGAGACGCTGATGAGCCGCCCACAGCCGCCAGACGTGGCGCGAGACATCCAGTGCTGCCAGGCCCATCTCGCGTTTCGGCGAGGGGACCGGGTGCAGGTCGCCTCGTGGGCAGCAGGGCTCTGTACGCAGGCGCCGCCGCTCTCACGCACTCGCGCGGTCGAAGAGGGCCTGCTGCTCGCCCGGTGGCGCCTCTCCCTCGGAGAGGAGGACGCAGCCGAGCGCGAGCTCTCGCGCCTGTTGGAAGAGGCGCAGGCGCAGCAGCGCCACGCCCATGTCCTTCAGATCCAGGTCGTGCAGGCGCTCGTCTTCCAGGCATGTGGCAAGCACGCGGCCCAGAGACGAGCGCTGCGGTCTGCGGTGCGCATGGCCGCGTCTTTTGGCTTCCACCGTCTGTTTCTGGACGAGGGCGAGGCGATGGCTCACCTGTTGCAAGCGCTCTTGCCTGAGCTGCGTGAGCAGGAGCAGCGCGCCTATGTGCGCACCCTCCTGCGGGCGACCGGCTCGGCGCACCCGCGAGAGGCTTTCGGTCCTCCTCCTGCCTCGTCCCAGTTGAGAGGCTCCCTGACCCCCCAGGAACAGCGGGTGTTAGCATTGCTCGCGCAGGGGGCGTCCAACCAGGAGATGGCCACGGCGCTGGTGATCGGACTCACAACGGTCAAGAGCCATCTCTCCCACCTCTTGCGCAAACTTGGGGTCACCACGCGCACCCAGGCCATCGCCCGCGCGCAGGAGTGGGGCTTGCTCTAAACAAGCGCGACCATGCTTGTGGCAGGCGTCTGCCGCAAGCGCGGTCGCGCTGCTGAGACGGTGGCTGACGTATTCCACCTCCTCCTGGTAATTGACTTTATGGCTGAAGAGTTGGGGATCATATGCTCAAAAATCGACGGAATCATCGAATAAAGCTGTTCAATTTCCAGATAATCCCCCTTCAGATCTACACTCTTGCCCACAACACGTGTCAATTGAGATTGAATGAAGAAGGTTGGAAGAATCTCTCGCAGCTTCTTTCCTTAAAGGCTCCACAGGCACACTTGTCAAAGACCCTATCCCATTGACATGCCTTTCAGGAGCTCGACTCTTGTGGCCGGACAAAGACCCAACACAAGCCGCTACAACAGGCAATGAAAACCGTTGCTACCAGATAGGCGAGCTGGAATCCGACCAGAGCAGAGGCAGCATGTTGGATGAGCAAGCCCGTGACTGCTGGCGCAATCAGCCCAGCAAGCGAGGCGATGGCGACAGCGAGTCCGAGAAAGGCTCCCCGATAGCTCGTTGGAGTCCTATCAGAAAGCTCGGCAATCGTCAAGGGAAACGCTGCACCCAGAGGGGTGAAGGAGAGGCAGAGGATGGAGAGCCAAAGCCAGGGAGCCAGCGCACCCCCAGCCAGCAGCAGCGCTCCGATCAGCAGCGCGATGGAGAGCACCCGCACTCGAAGGCGACTTCCTCCCTTCTTGAACAAGCGATCAGAGACCCACCCAATGCCAACTTGAAGCAGCCCACCCATTAGCCAGGGCAGACTCACGCCAAGCACATACCATGCGCTGCTTTGTGACAGGTGCCAGACCTGGACATAGTAGACAGGAACCCAGGAGATGAGGAGGGCGATGTACCAGTAGCACGCGAAGCTCGCCAGAATAGGAAAGATCACTCCTGGTGCCCTAAGCAAAGAGAAGAGCATCTTCCAAGGGAGCATTTCCTGAACAGTGCGCTCTGGCTGATTCTCGCGTGTCACTGCGATCCAGGCTAGGACCCAGATGATGCCGATCACTCCAAGGAGGGCAAAGGTTGCTCGCCAATTGAATGCGACGAGCGAGAATGCAAGCAGCGGCGAGAGGAGAGCCGGACCAAGGGCTGGACCCAGCGTAATCAGCGCAAAGATGAAGCCTCGCTGCGCTGGCATGGTCTGCGAGGACACAGCAGTTGTCGAGGTGCCATAATACGGCCCTTCGCCTGCTCCTAAAATAATGCGTGAGATGAGCAGAGGGAGAAAGCTGGCAATGACCAGAGTGGCAAGCTGGACAAGCGACCAGATGACCGCCAGCCCTGCCATGATCTTTCTGGTGCCTACCCAATCCGACCAAGCCGGAACAATCAAAGAAGAGAGGGAAAAGAGCAGAAAGAAGCTTGACCCGACGAGGCCCCACTGCGAGGCTGACAGGTGCATTTCGGCGATGATCACCGGTCCTGCCAGACCGATCACGGCTCGATCTGCGAAATTGATGGCTCCCAGCACTGACAAGAAAAACACCAAGACAGAGGTAGGGGCCAGCGGACTTGTGACCTCTTGGGGAGTCTTGCTCATGCTGGCTTAACTGGTTTGCCCAAGCAGATGATGTCTATCCCAGTAATTCCACACTTCGGCAACCATGTCGCCCGCGAAGCGGAAGAGCCACATCCCCGTTATGGTCACCCCACGGCCTGTAGCTGATCCGGCGAATTCAGATGTCATATGAGCAATGGGCTGCTGATGCGTTCCTCTGGCAATCCACTGGACGGCAACGAAATCACCTTCGCCGAGGATCTGTTGAATGGTCACGTGCAAATCGGGGAATGAAGAGTGAAATCCTATGAGGTTCTGCGGGCCATGTGTGATATCGCCCTTGGGGTCATGATTGATGAAGTCCGGAGTTGCAAACTCCTGAAGTTTTTGCAACTGGCGGTGATTAAAGACTTCTTCAACGAAACGTCCCGCAGTTTGCTTGTTGGTCTCGACAGACATTGAGGGAGTCCTCCTTCGTTTCAAGCGTTCGCACCTTTTCCAGATAGACCCACCTCCCACTCTCCTAAAGTGAGAAAGAGGCACGAATAAGATGGAGTTGAACAGATATCATTTTCCATTACACAGTATACCTACTCAATCGTTCATATGTCAATCTTTTGGTTTATACTGTTACAGAAGTGAAGGGTGCATATTCCCTCTTTTAAAGAATTTTAGATTGAATTGAGGACCAAAGCTGTTCCTTGCATCAACAGCTCCTACGTAAGCCCCAATCACTAGAAGTACAAGGATGACAGGCATTCGGTCCCGCCTCTCAAAAATGAGCAGATACCGGACTCAGACACGAACGAATTTACACCATTCAGATAGAACGATACAGGTGTAGAGCGGAATGTGAAGAAAGTAGGAGTATCAAATTCGATGATTCCGTCGATTTTCGAGCATGTGATCTCCAACCCTTCAGCCATAAAGTCAAATTACCACCTCCTTGCGGCGACGGCCTCCTGTCGTCACCATTTGCATCCTTCTCCTTCTTAAGAAGGAGAAGGATGTTGTTCTCCTTCTCGCCAAAAAATCCTTCTTAAGAAGGAGGCGCCAACGGGAAAAGCCGGGTATGCTTGAGACAGCCCATCGGTGCGGGAAAGGAGGCGTCCCACGCATGCAGGTGTCGATCCGGGTCAAAGGCCATCTGAACGCCGCTCTGTGGCAAGACTGGTTCGAGGGCTTACAGATCACCCAGGAGCTAGAGGGGACCAGCCTGCTCACCGGGCCATTGCCGGACCAGCCCGCCCTCTTCGGGGTGCTCGACAAGCTCCATCGCCTGAACCTGCGCTTGACGAGCCTTGCGGTTGAGGAGGAAGCCGAAGAAGACGCGTAGCGCCAGACCTTTGGCTGCTCCTGGTCGGTCACGCGCTGCCGATGAGGCCGCTGGTACCGATGCGTTTGTTTTTCGCCTGATCTTCTCGTCGTGCTCACTTTTTGTGCGTCCATCGTCGTCGCTCCTCGTACAACGGTCTCGTATGCTCTCTCCTGAGATATGTATCAACACACTCGCTCATACGATGAACTCGTCACCAACAAGGAGGAAACACATGTCGTTAAGTTCACAAGAACAACAGGATGTTCTCACGACTCAGAACGGGTATCGGTCCAAGCCGGAGGCCGGTACCCCTGCCTTACAATGGGACAGCACCCTGGCGACCGGCGCCCAGGCATGGGCCGATAATCTGGCGGCCAACTACCTGCAAACCCCATCACTCCAAAGTGACCCGCATAGTCATGTGGCAAATCTCGGAGAAAATATTGCGATGTGCAACCCGCCAGGCAATCTGACTGCAGGGCAACTGGCCGATATATGGGGAACAAAGGAAAAACCCAATTTCAAGCCAGGTACCTTTGTTGCTTCTACGACTGCCTGTCCTGTCTCCACAACGGGGAACTGGAGGGATGTGGGTCACTATACACAGATGATCTGGAGAACGACCACCAGCGTTGGATGTGGGATAGCCAAGGATGGCACTAATACGTATTTGGTGTGTCGCTACAGCCCACAGGGAAACGCCGATGGAGTAGGCGTTCCTTCCCCTCAACCAGTCACCCTCGCGCAAATCTCCGCTTTAGACGCAAACGACGTCTTTGGGGTGGACGCCGCAAACAATGTCTACTGGTACACTTTGACGGATGGAGCCTGGACTCGAATCCAGATCACCGGCAAGCAGATCAAACAGGTGAGTGTGGCCGCTGATGGCACCTTGTGTGGACTTGACACCAGTGGGGCCATCTGGCAGTGCAGCCTCACCAGCTCACCCCAGGTCTGGACCGCAGTAGCTGCCGGTCCCGTTGCCTTTAAAAACATTTCCTGTGGATCGGCAAACAATATCTGGGCGATAGGGACGGATAGCACGTTTTATCAATATACTGGGACGAGCTGGGCGAAGATCACCCCCGGCAGTGGATCGGGGGCACAGGTAAGCGTGGCCTCCGATGGAACGGTGTGGGAAATTGCTTACACCTCTGGCCTCTACTCTTGGACCTCCGGCGGCTGGGCGTCGCCAAGTTGGATAGGAGGTGGTGTGACAACCCTTTCCTGCGGATCGGCAACGAACCTGTGGGTAGTGGGTTTTGACAACCTCTATTACGTGTATGATGGAAGCACCTGCAAGACATATCCAGTTGGCAGCGGAGGAGCCAAGCAGGTGAGTGTAGCCTCCTCTGACCAAGCCGTGTGGACACTAGGGACAAACAACCAGATCTCTCGCTGGACGAACCCCACCTGGACACCGCTACTCATGTGACACCAGGAACCCGTGCGGATACCCTCGGATTCCGGCCCGGCTCGCGTCTTTTGCGCTCCTGCAAGGCTTGAGCCTGGATGGCCTGACCTCTCACGCATGAGCCCACGAGAGGCAACGTGGACGGCCTGAGCATCAACCACACGCGGCGAGCCGTTTCTGATCTGCGAGAGCCCATGAAGGCGCCTTTGCGGATCAGAAACGGCTTCTGGTTACTGAGCCGAGCAGCAACACCGGAGATCTCTCCATGTTGTCTCGCCAATCGACCGGTTTTTGACACTCATGGTTCTGCTTTTCTGGTGTGGAGAGAGGCTAGAAGCTTGTGGAGGAGAGGAATTGTTGAGCAGTCTCAAAAAACATATCAAAATCAACGTG
>DASVMX010000385.1:0-10527 GCA_036384215.1 Ktedonobacteraceae bacterium
CTGAAATAAAGAAGAGGGAGCACGGTCCTTTGAGCACACCGGGAGCTGCGGCTCCCGGTGTGCTCAAAGGACCGTGCTCCCTCTTCTTTATTTCAGCAGCATCTCGCTGGCTTCAACACACGCACGCCCGATTTGCGCAAGGCCGGAGCCAAGCGGGGAGATGTGGAGAAATTCTTGCAGGGTGTGCGCATGTTCTCCGTGGGTGACGCCGATGCAGACGGAGGGGATGTTGAGGCTGATGGGGATATTAGCGTCGGTGCTCGATGAGCCGTAGTGGGGTTCGATGCCCAGCCACTGGAGCACCTGGCCAGCGAGCTGGACCAGTGGATCGGAGAGGTCGCGCTCGCCCGCGGGGCGTTCGCCCAGCACGGTGATTTCCGTTTGCAGACCCGCTCCTGCCTTCTGTTCGATGATTGCGCGCGCTTCCTCGGCCAGCCTGTTCAGGGACTCGATGTCGATGGAGCGCAGGTCGAGCAGGGCGGAGGCCTCGGCGGCGATGGTGTTGACGCTTGTGCCGCCTTCGATGATTCCGACGTTGAAGGTCGTTTTGGGGTGCTGGGGAACCTGGAGATCGGACAGCCCGGCGATGATGCGGCCCAGGCCGTGGATCGCGCTGGGCGTGCCAAACGAACCATACGAGTGCCCGCCGGGTCCGCGCACGGTGATGCGCCAGCGTTTGGAGCCAACCGCGCCATGGGTGATATGACCCAGACCACCGTCGATCACCAGTACCGCGCCCAGGTTCGCGCGATAGCGTTCAACCGCGGTTCTCGCGCCTAGCAGGTTGCCCAGCCCTTCTTCGCCGACATTGGCTACCGCGATCACATCGGTGGCTGTCTTGATTTTGAGCTCGTCGAGCAGGTCAATGGTGTGGAGCATGGTGGCCACGCTGGCGCTGTTATCGCTGATGCCCGGGCCGTGCAGCGTATCACCTTCGCGCCTGGTGACAATGGGCGTCGAGGCCGGAAAAACGGTGTCGATGTGAGCCATAAGCATCAGCAGCGGTGCGTCGCTTTTCTTGCCTTTGCGCCTGACATAGACATTGCCGACTGTGTCGATCTCCGGGGTATAGCCGCGCTCCTGCCAGAGCGACGCCACGAATTTCGCGCGCTCAAACTCCTGGCCGGTGGGCGCTGGCACCTCGCAGATACGCCGGGTCAGGTTGGCAATTGCCTCCACATGAGTCTGGGCCACAGCTCGCAGCCGTTCAAAATCGAGAGAAGTAGTCGCCATGATGTTTATTCCTCCTGCAACGCTTTCCCGTAGATCAGCGGGTCAACGTTGCCGCCGCTGACAATACAACACACGCGCTTCCCGGCGAAACGTTCAGGTTGAGCCAGGACCGCTCCCAGAGCCAGCGCGCCGGTTGGCTCAACCTTGAGATTGAGCGCGAAATACGCGCGCAGGGCCGCCAGAGTTACGGCATCGGGTACTTCTACAATATCGGCAATGCCCTGGCGCAAGATTTCCCAGTTGAGTTTGCCCAGCGAGAGCGTCCGGGCGCCATCGGCCACGGTCTGCGGCTCCTGTTCATTGCTGACCAGGTGGTCCGCGCGCAGAGAACGGGCGGCATCGTTGCCCGGCTGTGGCTCCGCGCCTACAATTTCCAGGCGCACGTTCAGGTGGTCGCGCGCGACAATCTGGCCGGCTGAGATGCCGCCGCCGCCGATTGGCACGACCAGGGTATCGAACTCTCCCGCCGCCAGGATCTCCCGCCCCAGCGTCGAATTGCCCGCTACCACGCGATAGTCATCGTACGCGTGCGCCTCAAACGCGCCCTCCTGCTCGGCCAGTAACTGGCGCACCCGCTCGGCTCGACTGATCTGGCGGGTATCGATCAGATCAGCAATGCCACCATAGCCCTGCACCGCGGCAATCTTCACGCGGGCCGAGGTCGCGGGCATGACTATCGTGCTGCTCTTGCCCAGCAACTGACTGGCATAGGCCACCGCCTGGCCGAAATTGCCAGACGAGGCCGCGACCACGCGCACCTGCGGAATGCTGGCAAGCAAATTATAGGCCGCGCGAAACTTGAAGCTGCCCGTATGCTGAAAGGTCTCACTGGCAATCGTCAGATCGCAGCCCAGGCGGGCCGAAAGCGCTGGAGCAGGCAGAAGGAAGGTCGGACGAAGAAAGCGCGGCAGCGTCTCCCAGACCGTATCCAGGTACGATCCAGTCAACTCCGGCGCGCTGCTGTAGTTGGGCATGGTATGCAAACCCCCATCGTGGATTTCCAATTGGTTATGAATATTGTATCATGCCACGCTAAAGGTGTCCCTGGCTCGAACATATAAAAAGGTGGGTGTTGTGCAAGGGGCACACCGGATGAGCTGATCCGATAGCATTCAATTAGTACGGGGAATCACAATGGAGGCAAGCTCCGTTGTGCCCTCTTCGAGGACACAAAAGCCAGAGAAGCCAGTTGTAGCAAAGATCCAGCCGATTCCGGTAAAAAAGTTGTCTCTCAGACGTGGAAGATGGCGTATCCTAAATATTGAGAGGAGAAGGAGATGAGGTTTTTATGATGAGTTTACCTTTCAATGAAACTGTGACACTGATTATTCCGGCTCTGAATGAGGCGGAGTCTTTGCGGGGGTTGTTGCCGGAACTGGCTCCGTTTGGGATTCGACGAGTGATTGTGGTGGATAACCGGAGCACTGATGAAACGGCTGCGGTGGCGCGCGAACTGGGGGCGTGTGTGGTGAGCGAGCCGCGCCGGGGCTATGGACAGGCGTGCTGGTGTGGCGCGCAGGCTGCTCTGAAACTGGGCGCGGAGGTGCTGGTCTTTATGGATGGCGATGGCAGTGACGATCCTGCGGATCTGCCGGCGATGTTGGCCCCCCTGGCCGAGGAGCGCGCTGACCTGGTGCTGGGTTCGCGTGTGACCAGGCGCGCTGAGGCTGGCGCGGTGCCTGTGCAGGCTCGCTTTGGCAACTGGCTGGTCTCTCGTATACTCAACCTGATGTATGGAACTCAGCTACGCGACATTGGTTCGTTTCGCGTTGTGCGCGGCAGGGCTTTGCTGGCATTGCAGATGCGCGAGATGACCTTTGGCTGGCCTGTGGAGATGCTGGTGAAGTCCGCTCGCGCGGGTTATCGGATGGTGGAGGTGCCGCTGCACTATCGCCGGCGCAAGGCGGGCCATTCGAAGGTCGCGGGCACGCTGGTGGGGAGTGTGCGCGCTGCCTGGGCAATGCTGCGCACGACCTTTCGCTATGCTGGCAGAAAACTGGCGGTTCCGGTGAGTTATCAGCAGCGGACACAAGGCCATACTGTGATGGAATAGGAGGGAGTAAGTATGTCTCAAGCTGATACCGCGCTGGTGATTATGGCCCGTTTGCCACGCCTGGGACAGGTGAAGACGCGCCTGGCGGCCTCTTTGGGCGCTGACGCGACGCTGCAACTGTACCGGGCTTTTCTGACAGACCTTGCTCTGCGTTTCGCCCCGGCTCGCGATTGCGCGCTGCACTGGGCCTATACGCCAGACAGCAGCGCTTTCGCGGACGAACTGGCGGAGCTGGTTCCTGGCAAAGCCGCTGGCACCTGTTTTCCCCAGCGTGGGACCGATTTCGCGGATCGTCTCTACCAGGTTGTACGCGAAACGAGCGAGCGCGGCTTTGTCCGTACAATTATCATTAGCTCCGATTCGCCGCAGGTGAGTGCCCGGCTGATCTCTCAGGCCCGGCGAGCGCTGGAGGAGTATGACGTGGTGCTGGGGCCAGCCGAGGATGGCGGTTATTATTTGATCGCCCTGCGCGAACCGCATGATCTTTTTACGGGTATTCCGATGAGCACCGATCAGGTTTTGCGGTTAACCATAGCCAGGGCGCGAAATATGGCGCTTGCGGTCCATCTGCTGGAACCGCTGTTTGATGTTGATGAACTATCCGATTGCCTGCGCCTGGCTCGTATGCTTCAAGTGGAGCCGGGCCTGGCGCCCACGACTGCCGCCTGCATTTTCCAGGTTATAAAGGAGCTGGTATGACCACGACAAGTATTCTGACCCTGCCGCGCTCGATCTATATTGAACCAACCAGCCGCTGCAATGAACTCTGCCAGCAGTGTCCGCGCACGCTTCTTTCGCGCGAGGACGACCGCGACCTGAGCTTTGAGCGCTTTCGCGAGATTGTCGACCAGTTCCCGGTTCTCGAACGGGTGGTGCTGCACGGGTTGGGGGAGCCGCTACTGAATAAAGAGCTGCCTTTGATGATTCGCTATCTCAAAGAGCGCGGGGTGTACGTACTGTTCAACTCGAATGGCATCCTGCTCAATGAGAAGCGCGGCCAGGCGTTGATTGACGCGGGCCTGGACGAGTATCGCCTGTCAATGGATGGCGCGACACGTGAGACCTATGCCCATGTGCGCGGGGTTGACGCCTTTGAGAAGATCTGGCGCAATGTGGGCAAGTTTATTGCCATGCAGAAGGCGCAGAACGCCAGCAAGCCGGCTGTCTCGCTCTGGTTTACCGCCATGCGCGAGAATCTGCACGAACTGCCTGCCCTGGTTGAGCTGGCGCGCGAGCACGAGGTGCCGGAAGTCTACCTGCAACGCCTGGTCTATTTCGAGCAGGGGCTGGCAGCTTCACAGCAGGCGCTGTTTCACCGTTCTACGCCCGAAGAATTGGCGCTTATTCGCCAGGCCGAGCGGGCCTGCCGAAACTATGGCATCAAGTTTAACGCTGCCGGGACTGCTTCGCCACTCCAGAGCGTGACGCGCGATTTTGGTGCCCGCCCCTGGTCCGGCTGCCAGCGCCCATACGCTTTGACCTATATCACGTCCAGCGGCAATGTGCTCTCGTGCTGCTTCGCGCCCTTTGGCCATCGCAGCGCCCGCGAGTACTACGAGGAGCGTGTGCTGGGCAATGTTTTTCAGGAGTCGATTGAGCAGATCTGGAACGGCGAACGCTATAACGCATTCCGGCGCGCCTTTGAAAGCGACGCGCCCGCGCGCCATTGTTCACAGTGCGGCGTTAACTGGAGCTATTAATCGCCGGGGCTATCCGAGGTGATTTTGGAGAGAGGATATCCTGTCCATGTCTGTTGAAGACCAGGAAGCATGGTTAGAACACTATCGTTTTGAGAAATACCTTCTGGACCTCTGCATTGTGACTCTGGAGCGCGGAGGCGTGACATCGAATATGCTGACGCGCCAGTTTCTCCCGCCGGTCGATGCCTGGTGTGTGCCCAGGTATCCAGAAAAGACGCTGATTTTACCACCAGAGGCGAATCTATTGTCCGAACTCAGAGCCTTTGTGCAACAAAACCACGTGGTTCTCCAGGAAGCGGACGCCTGGTTGGGCACGTGGATCAATCCGTTTACACGCTGCTGCCACCTGGATGTGACTGAACTGTACCCCGACTTTGACGCGGCTCGCCAGGAAGCGCTCAAGCACAGCCGGGTGCTGGCTCTCTATAACTGTATGCATGATCAAACCGTCTATCTCCACGCCGAGCCGGTAGAGGGCAGGATGATGGCATGAACATTGGTAAAGTAACTAGAAAGGCTTTTCAATCATGTCTGTGCCGCTGACGCCTTTACTCCCGCAGGCTGACCTTCCGCCGCTGGAACAAAGCAGGGCCAGACTATGGCTGCGCTCTCTGGGGCTGGCCGCGTGTTTCTTCGCTTCGGGCGCGCTCTATCTCTGGCTGGGGAGCGCAGTGCCCGCTGATCCCAATAGTACCGCTTCGACCCTGCCTTTTGTGCATATCTGGCTGCTGGCCTATATTCCCTATGCCCTGGCCTGCGCCCTGATCTTGTGTACCAGACCGGCTCCGGGACGCTGGCGGCGCAGAGAATTCTGGCTGATCCTGGGCGGCGCGCTGCTGTTGCGCTTATTGCTGCTGGATCTGCCTCCCAACCTTTCGCACGATTCCTGGCGCTATGTATGGGACGCTCGTATCTTTTTACATGGCTACAGTCCCTATGTGACGGCGCCCGGCGCACCAGAACTGGTGCCGCTGCGCGACTTCATTTATGCTTATAGCCGTTTTCGTAATACGCCTTCGATCTATCCGCCTGGCGCGCAGTACGTCTATGCCCTGAGCTATCTACTGGCGCCCAGCAATCTCTTCTTTCTCAAAGGCATCTTTGTGCTTTTTGATCTGGTGGGCTGCCTGGCGCTGGCCCTGCTGCTGGCACGCAGGGAACTTGATCCCGCGCGCGTGCTGCTCTACGCCTGGTCGCCGCTGCCCATCGTCGAGTTCGCGCTGGAAGGCCATCTCGACGGCGTGGCAATCGCGTTTTCCTTGCTGGCAGTGCTCTCGGCGGCGCGCGTGGATTGGAAGGCGCGCGCGTTCACCGGCTTCCTCGTGGGCCTGGGAACTCTGGTGAAGATCTATCCGCTGGTGTTGCTGGTGGCGCTTGTAAACCCTCGCCAGTGGAAGCGCGAACTGGCGCTGGTGCTGGCCTGCGTGCTGACGATTAGTGTGGCCTATATTCCCTTTGTGCTACTCGGTCATGGGCAGGTCTTTGGCTTCTTCAGCACCTTTGCCAGCGAGCAGGGACAGAACGCGGGCCTGGTTCAGCATTTTGTCGGGATGTTTGGGAGCGCGCGCCACCTGCCTTTGGAGCAGATTGTAGCCTGGGAGCACGGAGTCGCCCTGCTGCTGTTGCTTGGAACCTCCCTGGCTATTCTCCTGGCTCGTGCCCGCGGGCGGATGAGCATCGAGGCGGGTACGCTGGTCTTGTTCAGCCTGGTGCTCTCGGTTTCGTCGCATGTATTTCCCTGGTATGTGACCACGCTGTTGCCCTGGGTGGTGCTTTTGCTGCCCGCGCGTGTCGCTGGTTCGCGTAGTCTGTTGCTGTCTCGTGTACTGGTTCTCGGCGCGCTCTGGCTGTTTACTTTTACCAGCGCGATGGGTTATGGGCTGGATTGGCCAGCTTATTACCTGCTGGTGGATGGGTCGCTCACTGTTGAGTTACTGGCGGCTGGCCTGCTCGCTCTGTTGCCCTTCTGGCTGCTTTTCGCCAGGAAAGGATGGGTTTATGTCAAAGAATGGTTCGGTCGCGCCGCTGGCTGAGAAGCAGGAGCCGGGCATGCCGCAGAGGCCGCGCGGGCGTCGTTTTGGCGCTTTTTTCGCGGCCCTGGCTGCCAGTCTGCTGGCAGGGCTGGTTGCCAGCCTGGTCAGTGTGCTCTGCATGGGCGTGCTACGCCTGCTGGCGGGGATTCCTACGCCGGTGGAGTTGTTTGGAGATTTTGTGCTCAAGCGCTTGCCCGCGCCGCGCTTTGTCGGGGTGTTAATCATGTTTCGGCCCAATCCCAAGCTGGAGACGCTGGGTCTGGCGCTGCTGGCGATGCTTGGGTTGGGAATAGTTCTGAGCCTGCTCTATGCGCTGATCGTCCGCGTCAGGATGCCACTGTCCAGCTATCGTCCGGGACGGCGCGAGTGGCTGTGTATGCTGGCCTTCGGGCTGGTGATGAGCCTGGCGGGAAGCGGGCTTTTCCATGTAGAAAGCGCGCAGAATTATCTCGGGCTGCCGCTGGCCTGGGCGACCGCGCTTACGATTCTCGGTCTGCTGCTGGACTTCCTGCTTTACGCGCTGGTACTGGGACACGCGTATCGCCTGCTCTTGCCGCGCCAGAAGGTAGAGCGAGCAGGGGTGTCGGTGGGAAGCAGGCGTGCGCTGCTGGCCAGAGTTGGTGTCGCGGCGGTAGGGCTGGGAGCCGCGGGTGGCGCTCTGGGAGCCTTGCGCGGCTACGTCGACAGGTACAGTTCCTACGATGGTCAGGAGACCTGGGCCCGGAACGGAGCTGTGGCGCCGATTACGCCAAACGATCAGCACTATGTCGTGACCCAGAATCCCATTGACCCCAACCCGAATCGCGCGGTCTGGCGTCTGGAGATCGCCGGGTTGGTAGGCAAGACCGGGACATACACCTACGAGCAGTTTACCAGTCTGCCTTCGATTTCGCGCGCGGTGACGTTGGAGTGTATCGCCAACGGCATCGGCGGCCACCTGATCAGTACCGCGGTCTGGCAGGCGGTGCCCTTCCGCGCCCTGCTAGAGCGTCACGGGGACGCGCACAGTTCGGCCACTCACGTCGTTTTCTCCTCGGTTGACGGCTACGTGGTCTGCCAGCCCCTCGCAGTCGTGCTGGAAGCGGATGCGCTGCTGGCCTTTCGCATGAACGGCGAGGAATTGCCGATCCGCCACGGCTATCCCCTGCGCGCGCTGATCCCCGGTCGTTTTGGCGAAGAGAATCCCAAGTGGTTGACGCGTATCGAGCTGACGGATCATTTCGTCGATGGCCTCTATTCCGCACAGGGCTGGTATAATGGGCCGCTGCACACCATTACGCGCATTGACCGACCTTACGGATCGCTGCCGCTGGTGTCAACGATTGAGATCGGTGGCCTGGCCTTCGCCGGCAACCGCGGGATTCAGCGAGTCGAGATCAGCACCGACAACGGCCAGACCTGGGCGCAGGCCCAGCTCGCGCCGCCGCTCTCGCAGGACTCCTGGGTTTTCTGGACCTACCAGTGGCATCCCACCGCGCGCGGGCACTACACCCTGGTTGCTCGCGCCACCGATGGCACCGGCCAGATCCAGACCAGCGCCCCCCAGAGCACCGTTCCCAACGGTGCCACCGGCTATCATTTCGTACCGATGGACCTGGTCTGACAAGCACTTTCAGTTTAAACCCGGAAGATGGCCTTTACGTTTTTGGCGTAAAGGCCATCTTTTGGGTTTACTCACCCAGGACGGCCAGGTCCAGCTGGTTGAGCTGTTCGGGGTCGGCGATGACGTTAATTTCGGTGATTTTTCCGTTGGTGAGCGTGAAGTTGAGAACGAGGAAGAGCTGCGCCCCATGCCGGGTCACGAGAGCGCCCGCGCTGCCGTTGACGAGTGCCAGGCGGGCTCCCTGGGCGCGGCCAACGAAGTGTCTGGCCACAGCCTGGGCGCCGCGGACCTCGCCCGACGAGCCAGCGGCCATGGCTACGCGGTCGGCACGGAACACGACATTGGGGTCGAGCATCATAAGAAGCGCGTCGAAGTTGCCGGAGCGCGAGGCTGCGAGGAAGGCATCGACCAGTTCGCGCTGGTAGGTGAGGTTGGCGTCCTTCTCCATGTCTGTTCCCTGCACCCGGCGGCGCGCGCGGCTGGCGAGCTGCCTTGTCGCGGTTGGGGTGCGTTCCACAATGGGCGCAATCTCCTCGAAAGGCATGGCAAATATGTCGTGTAGCACAAATGCGAGGCGCTCGGCGGGATTCAGGGTATCGAGGACCACAAGCAGCGCGAGCCCGACCGAGTCGGCCAGGAGCGCTTCCTCCTCAGGATTGATCTCCCCCTCGCGCTCCGTAGCCGGCTCTGGCGCGTTGTCGTCCAGAAGTTCCTCGCGCCGTGACTTACGCGAACGCAGCATGTCAAGGCAGACCCGCGCCACCACTGTAGTCAGCCATCCACCCAGGTTTTTGACAGCGCTTGCGTCAGAGCGGCTGAGGTGCAGCCAGGACTCCTGTACGGCATCCTCCGCTTCGCTCAGCGAGCCAAGCATGCGGTAGGCCACCGCTCGCAGGTGTGGCCGCTCGGCCTCGAATTGCTCCGCCAGCCATTCGGATTCTGTATGATTATTGCTCAAATCGTGCTCCTTTTATTTCTCCGGTCAAGCCTTGAAACAACTCCGTTTCGTTTGCCGGTCACATTTTTGTGTCATATTTCGTCAATTTAATGACGAGTGGAACCTGACCAATGTGACAGGGAGACCGCTATTAGGAGCACATGTGAGAAGCGTTGTCACGGTTACAATGCTATGCGTTTTTGCTAGTGCGCGCCTGTTTGATAGTGAAGGCCGCTCACTCCTGATTGAAATGGTGTGGTTGAGAGAAGCTTCAGCCGGGCCCAGAAAGTGAATCCGACGTGCTACCTTCAAAGAACGTGCTCATCAGTTCGCCTCAGCCTCTTGCTGGAGCACCGCCAGGATATTGCCTGATGGATCGAGAAACCAGGCGATATCCGGCCCCATATTGTGCGCGAGACCACGCATGATGCCCTTTTCATCTTGCGGCATCCCGGCGTAACGCTCAAAGCGCACTCCTCGGCTCTGAAGATCTTCGACTGCCTGATCGATATTGGCCACAACAAAGTCCAGCATAGTGTAAGTCGCCGGCTGGTGGTTGTCCTTGGGATAGGCGAACACAATGCCACCGCCCGGCAGATGCAGCACCAGCCCGGCTCCCTCTTCATCGACCTGTAATCCGAGCGTTTCAGTATAAAATGCTTTGGCCAGCGCCAGGTCGTTCACCGAAAAGCCACTAAAGGCTGATTTTGGTTGAAACATCGTTTTTCCTCCTTTTTGTATATCTCCATGCCGATCATAACATAAGAGATACGCGCAAACTTCTTCAATCTTGCGCTTCTTGCGGATTGAATACGAGAAAAGATGAGCCTCTGCACCAGGCGCCCATGGACGCCGCCTCCATATTTATGTAACTATTCAGGTTCTCTTGCTCTGTGACTCCTCAGCGCCTGCGGCGCTTCGCTATGGTTAGGAAGGAAGAGTTCTGGGGCGGGTCGTGCCCGCCCCAG
>DASVMX010000386.1:0-5551 GCA_036384215.1 Ktedonobacteraceae bacterium
TGTACTAGCCAGGCAAGTTTAGCACTTGCCGCCGGTGCACCACCAGTTCCATACGTTCACTGTCTCCTGGGCGCCCATCGGGCCGACGCCGTAGTTGTGGCCGGTGTTCTTGTAGATCGACGCGTTCACCGGCGCGTACTCAGTGATGAAGGGGAACTGAGCCAGGTAGATGTCGTGCAGCTTGTTGAACGCATCCTGGCGCACCGTTGGATCGGTGGAGCCCAGTTCCTGGTTGTACAACGCATCTGTGGCATGATCGCACCAGAAGGCGTAGTTCTGACCAGTATAGCTGTTGGCCTTGGTCGGAATCCCCTGACAACCCAAAGTGCTTGAATCATCGGCATCGTACGAATACGTCTGCTCGAACTCGGCGATGTCATAGACACCAGGCTGGCCCTGAGGCAGTGTAGTGCTGAAGAAGGTGCTGCCGGGCTGGTTGACCAGGGTGGTCTTGATACCAATGTTCTGCAAGTTCTGCTGCACGATCAACTGGTCCGACTTACGCCACGCCAGAGTGGTCGTGGTGTATTTGAAGTCCAGGCGCACGCCGCCTTTGGCGCGCACGCCATCGGCACCCTTGACCCAGCCAGACTGATCCAGCAGGGTGTTGGCCGCGGCAGGATCAAATTTCGGGCAGTTCGCGTTCGCCTGGTAACCAGGAGTCAGCGAAGACGGATGGTCGGTACACAGCGGATTGGCAAGACCATTGCGGGCCACGGCGATCAGTTTGTCGCGGTCAATGGCCAGAGCAATCGCGTGACGAACGTTGACATCCTTCAGCGCGGGGTTGTTCTGGTTCATCCAGAGAGCTTCATAACCAGCCGAGACCTTGTCCGCGGCAGTGGTGAAGCCGTTGATAGCCTTGTAAGCATCAAGCTTGCTGATGTCGATGAACCAGCTCGACGTAATCGTACCTGCCTGAGCATCTTTCAGGACGGTGTCGGGATCGTTGGCGATGCGGAACACGATTTTGTCCAGGTAGGGCAGGTCCGGCTGATAGTAGTCGGGGTTGCGCACAACCGTATAGATCTGCTGCGATGTGCTGTTGGCCTGGTCGATCATGAACGGGCCGCTGGTCACATGCGGCAACTGCGAATCAGGCGACTTGAGGATATCCGCCGGCTTCATGCTCTGGAACACATGCTGGGGCAGCGGAGTGCCAGGGTTGGCATCCACGAAGTTGGAAACGAAGTTGCCAATCGGCTTGTCCAGCTTCATGGTCAACGACAGGTTATCCGCAGAAACGGTTGTCGAGGTGATATCCTGGAAACCTGTGGTGAATTTCGCGCCAAAAGTCGGATCATTCCAGGTCTTAAGGCTATAGGCGAGGTCGCGCGCGTCAAGCGGCTGACCGTCAGACCATTTCAGACCCGAGCGGAATTTGAAGGTCCAGGTCTTCAGATCCGCGCTGGCCCCACCGTTAGCAACGGTCGGAATGTCCGTCAGCAGGCCAGCGTGAACATGGCCCATGTCATCTCCGTAGAACAACGGAGTATAAAGCGCCTGGTCGATCAAGACAGAATAGGTGGTGTCAGAGCCCTGAGGCAGCAACGAACCGGGCGCAGCCGGCATCTCGTCTACCCAGACACCACCCTTGACAGGGGTATTGCTCTGCTGTACAGCTGTTCCCTGCGGCCCACAGGCGCTGAGAACCATTGCCAGCAGCGAAACACATAAGGCAGAAAGCATCAGCAGACGCTTATTTGACCTTCTAAACATTATGTCCTCCTGACATACTAACATAGTAACGAATAACACTAACTACCCAACATCCAGCGATTTTTGGATTGTTGCCTGACATTAACGCAGCGAAATAAAATGCCGCACACACCATCTATAGGCAACGTGGGGCTCATAGATAGTTGCATATAATATACGTCATCTGCCCCGGCATCTCTCACACTTTGTTGGGGGAGCTGGCACCCTACCTCTTTATGGGAGAACGAGCCATAAAGCTCATAGGTAACGAGAGAAATGGCCTGTTCCCATGATACCAGATCCATTTAAACGGCTTTTGGCATGTACAGAACAGCAACTGTTTTTTCTGTGAAGCACATAGTTGCCTGTACAATGGGAAAGTCTCTGCCTTCGTTCGAGTGATAATCTCTCATCCCTGGAGAAAAATCCGGTAAAAATGACCAGAGCAATAGACCCGAAGGAATAAGAAAAATGGGCCAGTGACGACTCCCACCTTTTGTGCGGAGCAGGAATGAACATCCTGCTCCGCACAAAAGCCTCAAACCTGGCTATAGAGCAGTAATGAGGCAAGGTAGATCATGCCGGCGGCGGTCCAGGCCTGGATAGTCGTGGACTGGTAATAATCGACCAGCGCCCAATCCTGTGCAAGCTTTGGCAGGCGAATACGCGAGGCTGGCAAGACCATATAGAGCTCGACGGGATTTTTGATGGCCTCGATGGCCTGGAGAATGCGCTGCGCGATGCCGCGGGCCTCCTTATGAAAGCCCTGGCGCTGCAAGCCAACAGCGATTACCGCGTTATCAAAGGGCCAGACAGTGCCGCACTGGTAGAAGAGCGGATTGAAGTAATACGCCCGGTCGGAAAGGGTACGCACACCCCAGGGCGTATACAGGTCAGACTGCATGAGACGCTGGCTGATCTGGCTAGCCTGTTCACTATTCAAGATATTGCCCCACAACAGATGGCCGGGATTCGACGCCACGGCCTCAATCGGCTGCTTGTGGCCATCCAGGGCAATCGCGGGAAAGTGCTCGCTTGCGAGCCAGAAGCGCTGGAGACCCTGGCGTAGTCCGGCCATACGCTGTTCAATATGCTGGCTCAGGGCAGGATCAAGGCTCTGGCGCTGCCCGGCCAGTTTGAGGTAGGCCGCATACGCATCCCAGGCATAGCCCTGAAGTTCAACCCAGGCCTGGGGCGCGACCAGAGGTTCACCGCTGCGGCTCTGAATCGATTCCGAACTGTCCTTCCAGACCTGGTTGAGCAGACCGATGCCCTCCGGGTTGCGCGGTTTGTACTCGACCAGCCCATCCTGATCCAGGTCAGACCACTCCAGCATCCAGTGCAGCGCGGCCTCGATATTCGGCCAGAGCTCCTCAAGTAATTGCGCGTCGTGGAAATAGGCATCCACCTGCGCAATGGTGCTTACGAAAAGGAAGGTCGAGTCGAAAGCGCCGTAATAACGCCCATCGACCAGTGGCCAGCGCCCGTCGAGCATACGCTGCGGCACAGGATTCCAGTATTCGTGGACAATGCGCCCTGGCTGCTCCTCGTTGTAATCGTTCACCACCCGGCCTTGCAGGCTGGCCAGCCCGCGCAGGACCGTTGTGGCCAGTTCACGCAACCAGCTATCATAGCCGCTCTCGCGTTCCGCCACTGGCAGCAGGCGCCCGGCCTCCAGGGCTAGCAGCACAGTCCAGAGTGAATCGCGTCCAAAGATCGTGTTAAAGTGGTCATCACGGCCACTGGCCAGAATCCCCAGTGGGTCTTGTAACGACTGGAGAAACTTGATGCCCTCCCGCCGAAATGTATGCAAGACCTCGGTATCGAGAGTCAATTCAGCATCATCAGAGGAACGTTGAAATTTGGTCAAGGTAAAACTCTTTCTTTCCAGAATAGATTCTTTCGTAACCCGTCTATCCCTTCACCGATGATCCGAGCGCACCTTCAATAAAGTAACGCTGGAAAATGAAGAAGAGGAGCAAAACCGGGATGGTATTGAACATTGAGCCGGCCAGCAGGAGGTTATACTCCGTGTAGTGGGCTGATTTGAAGTAGAAGAGGCCCAGTGGCAGGGTATACATGTCCTGCGTGCCCATCGCGACCAGCGGCCACTGGAAGTCATTCCAGGCGCCCTGGAAAGTGAGAATAGCCACGGCGGTCAGCGCTGGTTTGACCAGGGGCAGGATGATCTGGAAGAAGGTGCGCAGGCGCGTTGCTCCATCCATCATCGCCGATTCTTCCAGTTCTTTGGGTAAAGTCTTCATAAACTGCACCATGATAAAGACCGAAAACGGCTGCGCCATCGCGGGCAGGATCAGCGCGAAATAGGTATTGTTCAGGTGCAAGGTATTGACGACCAGGAACTTGGGAATCAGGGTAATCGCCGAAGGGATCATCATCACGGCCAGGGTGACGGTGAAGACCAGTGTGCGACCGGGAAAGCGCAGACGCGCCAGCGCGTAGCCAGCCATGGCCGAAAAGATGACATTGAGAACCGTCGCCCCTCCCGCGTAGACAAAGGCGTTGAATATCCAGCGCAGAAAGAACGCATTCTGCATGATCTCCTGGTAATTGCTCCAGATAAAGGGATTGGGCAGGAGACTGGGCGGGAAGGCCAGCACGTCATGCATGGTCTTAAACGACGAAATGAAGGTGAAGACCAGCGGTCCAAGCGACGAGATGGTAAAAATCCCCAGACCACAATAGATCACGATCTGCCACCAGTTCAGGCGTCGCCAGCGCCTGGACCTGTGCCGGCGCGACAATACTTCATTGCGGGCCTCTAATGATACCTGTGCCATAACCACGTGCCTGCCTTTCTTACTGCTTGTTGGTGTCCGTATCGATGAAGCGTCGCTGGAGCAGCGTGACGATAAAAATGATCAGGAAGAGAATCACCGACATCGCAGCCGCTGAGCCGTAACGGCTATCATTAAAAGCCGCGTTATAGATCTCCAGCATGGGAGTCAGCGTAGAATTGAGCGGGCCACCCGCGGTCATGAACTTCGCCTGGTCAAACATCTGGAAGGAACCAATCGTGCCCAGCGCAACCACCAGGAAAATCGTCGGGCGCATCAGTGGCACGGTGACATACCAGAAACTCTGCCAGCGACTGGCGCCATCGATCTCGACAGCCTCCAGAACTTCACGCGGCAGATCCTGGAGCGCGGCCAGGAAGTAGATCATAAAGGTGGCAGCGGTACTCCAGATATTCAGCAGCATCAGCGCGGGCAGAGCCCAGAAGGGATCATTTAGCCAGTCCGGCCCCGCCACGTGGATCAGAGAGAGCAGATAATTGATCACCCCGTTGGAGTTGTACATCCAGAGAAAGATCAGCGATGTCGCAACCGATGACGTGATCGCGGGCACGTAAAAAACAGTGCGAAACAGACTCTTCCCGCGTACAACCTTTTGGAGCAGCATGGCCAGGAGCAGAGCCAGCACGGTCTGTCCGCAGACCACGATTAACGTAAACTTGAGGATATTGACAAGCGAAATCCAGAAAGGGCTGAGCGCCGGGTCAGTCACAAGCTGGTTGAATAACACCTCGTAGTTATGAGAGCCCACAAACTCCGGGGGAGTAAAACCCAGGTCAACCTTAAAGAGGCTCAGGCCAATGCCATACAACGCGACAAGAACCAGAAAAACCAGCATGACAAGCAGATAGGGAGTGAGAAAGAGATACGCGGTCAATGTCTCGCGGCGCTGGCGGCGCCCGCGGCGCACCTCTTCCGCGCTCCGTTTCCGATGTGGTTTTTCCGCCCCCGGCGGGGCTTCAATTGTGGTTGCTTTTACCATAACCATTCATCTCTTTCCGCTGCCCACGTGGCAAGCAATGTGATCAGCCCTGCGG
>DASVMX010000387.1:0-33813 GCA_036384215.1 Ktedonobacteraceae bacterium
GGCGCGGCCCCCACCAGCAGCATTCCTCTAAACCCCGGCGAAGCGCCGCAGGCGCTGAGGAGTCACAGAGCCAGAGAACCTGAATAGTTCCATTGTCAATCTTCTAAAGAATTTATAACAAAGTGCTATAGCGACTATAGCATGGACCAAAAAGCCTGTCAAGGGAAAACAGACGGACGACAGTGAATTTCATCAAATCGAGGAAACTGGCGGGGCCAGAGGGGCCATGTCTGCAACTTTTCTCAGCCGTGATACGTAAACAAACAGGGATACACACTGATACAGAGAAAGGAGACCGTTGATGGCTGGTGTGGATAAAAGCCAGGGGAAATACAAGCGGATTTTTCCTGTTGTGGTAGAAAACCACCCTTATTTCTCCCCTAATAGTCCTATCACCAGTTGACTTGTCCATTGCCAGTCACCCTCCAGTCAGAATATTGGCAGGAAAATTACTGGAAGAGCAGGTGATGATCTGTTATGATTAGGAACGAAGCACAGCGACGACCGTCGTTTGTCTATACACAGCAGACCAGCAACGAGGCTGGAGATGCCATTCAGACGATCTCAAAGGAGAGCATCAGATGATCAAGAACACCACCAGAGGGAAAACCTCAAAAAGACATGGTTTACCACATCTCCGCAATGTACGCCAACGGAAAGGTTTGAGCCTGGGTCAACTGGCGGATCTGACCGGCCTGCGCCGGGACACGATCTCGCACCTGGAAGACGGGCGCCTGGACCCGCAGCCGTATCATGTACGCCTGCTGGCCCGCGTGCTGGAAGTTCCACTGCTTGAACTGGGCGCATAGATAGATATTCATCGTGAACAACGAGCAGGAAATGCAATTTGCTGACCCGGCCTGGCAGCCGAAGGTGACGCGCGAATTTGAAGCGATCACGCCCCCATCCTCACCAACCAGTGGGGATGGGGCGACACACGCCGGGGCCGGAGCAACCGATTTTGAGGATTACGCTCAGGGATATCGTCCAAGCGACGCGCACAATCCTGAGCCAGAGAATCTTTCACAGAACCAGCAGCCCCCTTTTTCAGGTCAACAGCCGCCTTTTCAGGGTCAGCAACCGCCCTTTCAGGCACAACAGCCGCTGACCATGCAATCGCTCCAGGACGCGTTCAAACGCCTGCCAGTCTGGGCCTGGTGGGTCATTGGTATCATAGTAGTAAGTAGCATTGCTCAGTCAGCTTCTCATGGCGGCGGTTTTATTGGCGCGCTTTTTAGTCTGCTCTTCATCGGCGCGCTGGTACTTGGCGGCTGGCTGCTCTACACGCGGCGCGTGCGCATCAGCCTGTCCGGCGAAACCCAGGCGGCTGAGACGCGCACATTTACCGTTGGCGCGCGTCCCACGGTAGTGCTCAAAAATAAAGCTGGCTCCATCAAGCTGCGCGCAGGTCAGGAAGACCAGGTCAGCATCACCACAACCAGACGCGGCTACCTGTTCAGTCCGCGCTTCGACCGCGAGACGCCAATCTCGTTTGACCAGAACAGCGCGACCAACACCGTCACCGCGCGCACAGGGAGCTGGCGGCTCTTTGGCAAAAACGCCATCACCTTCGAGGTTGTCGTCCCGCCCGAGTCCGACCTGCAACTGACCACCAGCATGGGCACCATCTCCGTCGAAAACGTCGCCGGCCAGCTCACGCTCAAATCGGACGCCGGTACCATCGATGCCAGAGGAGTCACCCTGCGCGGCAAATCGCGCATCAAAGGCGACGTTGGTACCATCACCTTCGCAGGAGCGCTCGATCCCAGCGGCACCTACGAAATCGAGACCGATATGGGTACCATCGACGTCACCCTGCCCGCTGATGCCTCCTTCGAGCTGTCCGCCAAAACCGACATCGGCACCGTCACCACCAATTTCCCGGTCATCCAGCCGCAGCGCAACAAAGCCTACGGTCCCACCGGCAGCGCTCCCCAGCCCAGGCTCAAAGTCAAAACTGACATCGGCTCCATCACCATCCAACGGCGCTAGGATTGTACGACCGAAATGGAGAATCCGTCGATGCCATTGTAAAAATCGTCATTGAGCAGCGCGGCGCTCACCAGGCGCGGATGTTCTAGAATCTTGCGCGTATACTCAGCGGCACCCACGGAACTGGCATCCGGCGGGGGATTCTGGAAAGTACGCCCGTGGCGCACGATATTGTCAGCGATGATCAGCGCGCCGGGACGGCTCAAAGTGAGCGCCCACTCCAGGTAGCGCGTGTTATTGATCTTGTCCGCGTCGAGAAAGATCATATCGAATGGAGCTTCGGAGACAAGCCCTGGCAGCAATTCCAGCGCCGCTCCCACGCGCACCTCGGCGCGGTCGGAGAAACCCGCCGCCGTGAAAGTCGCCCGCGCCAGCTCCGCATAGCGCGGGTTGATCTCAAGCGAAATCAACTTTCCATCAGATGGCAGCACGCGCCCCAGCCAGACGCCGGAATAGCCGGCCATCGTGCCAATCTCCAGAATCTTGCGCGCCCCACAGGTCAGAGCCAGCACTTGAAACAACTTCCCCTGCCACGGCGCAATCTGCGCCCCCGGATGCTCTATCCGCGCCACGCAATCGCGCAACACACTATCCTCAGGAGCAAATCGCGCCTCCACTGCGCGGAGAAGCACCGCCCGTTCTCGCGGGTCATCGCTGGTCTGCTCCTGATTAGATGGTGGAATGGTCATAAAAGCTCAAAATGCTCCTTCATCTGTGAGATATGCTCTTCCAGTATAACACGTCCGCGCTGGATTCTCGAAGCAAACGGGGCTGCTGAGCCCACCGGACGCGCCTGTCCGGCGCTGCATCGGCGGCAGTGTCAGAGGCACACCCACGG
This sequence comes from Ktedonobacteraceae bacterium, assembly GCA_036384215.1. Taxonomy (GTDB): domain Bacteria; phylum Chloroflexota; class Ktedonobacteria; order Ktedonobacterales; family Ktedonobacteraceae; genus Paraktedonobacter. The sequence goes on from DASVMX010000387.1 coordinate 2,831, forward strand.
CAGCACCGCAGGCGCGGCTGCGGTGGAGACCTTGCCCTTGACAAACCTTCTTTTCCTGGCTATAATTTAATTAATCAACCAGTCAATTAGTAAGAATTGGGAAGGTAAGAGATCAAGATGGCACGGACACCGAAGGTTGTGGAGGATCGGCACGAGCAGATTATTGACGCGGCTCTGCGTGTGTTCGCGGAGAAGGGGTTCGCGCGGGCGACCAATCGCGATATCGCACGCGAGGCGGGGATTACGACCGGCCTGATCTACTACTATTTCAAGAGTAAAGAGGACCTGTTGAAGGCCGCGCTGGAGGAGCGCTCGCCGCTCCAGGTAATGGCTCATATTCCGCAGGAACTGCTGGAGCAGCCGCCAGATGTGTTTTTGCCTGTGCTGATTACTCGCGTACTGGATGTAGTGGAAAATAGCTCGTTCGTGGAGATGATCCGCGTGCTCCTGCCGGAGATGCTCCACGGTTCAACAAGCGTGTCACCAATCACTCTGGACTTTTTTCAGCGCATCATCGGTTTCGTGAGCCATTACCTGCAAATTCAGGTTACCAGGGGCACAGTGCGCGCGGAACTCGATCTGCACGCGACCGCGCAGGCCATGGTCAGCGCGCTGATTGGCATGGTGCTGCGCCGGCAAATTATCCGCGATCCCGGCGTGCTCCAGTACTCGCACGAGGAGATCGCGCAGACGCTGCTACAGACGTTCGGACGCGGTATTCAGCCAGACTAATTTTTTTACTGTCAGATTAATTAACCGATCAATCAAATGAAAACGGAACCATGGTGCGAGCGAGCATGGACTCGTTGAAAGCAAAGGAGAAACTGTCATGAGTAAGGATAACAGGCGTTTACGGACTTTTGTCAAACATTTCATCAACCCGGTTTTGCGCAACCTGGCGCGCTCGTCCCTTGGGCCGTTCGCGCTGCTGAACCATGTTGGCAGGCGCAGTGGAAAGACGTATCAAATCCCCATCTGGGTCTGGCGCGTGAAGGATGGTTTTATCATTGTGCTGACCTATGGTCCAGGCACGGACTGGCTGCGCAATCTACAGGCGGCGGGCCAGGGCAGTCTGCGCTGGCATAAACAAGAATATGTCTTCCAGAAACCGGAGCCGGTCGGCGCGGACATTGCTCTGCCAGCGCTTCCCCCCTTCATACGTTTTGTCTTACAGAGCAAGGGAGTGCATGAATTTGTGAAACTTCCCGGCCATGCGGTATCCTGAAAGAAGAAAAGACGGCAAACTCACAGAGAGAAACAAGAGGTTCAGCTATGCAAGAAGCGCAAAAAGAGACTCAGAAGACACAGGATAACCACATCCTCACACGCGAGACAACTACCTGCTGTATTGTCGGCTCGGGACCGGCGGGAGCCATCCTGGCACTGCTCCTGGCGCGCCAGGGGATCGAGGTGACGCTGCTGGAAGAGCATGGAGATTTCGCGCGCGATTTCCGCGGCGATACGGTCCATCCTTCGACAATGGAAGTGCTGGCGCAGATCGGCCTGGCCGAGCGCGTCCTCCAGCTTAAGCATACGAAAGCCAGCGCTATGGAGTTCGAGACGCCGCAGGGAGGAAAGGGCGCGATTGAGTTCAAGCACTTGAAAACCGCATTTCCCTATATTGCCCTGATCTACCAGGCACATTTTCTGGAGTGCATTACCGAAGCCGCGAAAGCTTATCCCACCTTCCGTCTGATGATGGGCGCGCGGGCGGAGAAGCTGATCGAGGAAGATGGCTATGTACATGGAGTGCAGTATCGCGGAAAGGACGGCTGGCATGAGATGCGCGCGGTGCTGACCGTGGGGGCCGATGGACGTTTTTCGCGCATCCGCAAGCTGGCGGGCTTCGAGCCAGTCAAATCGTCGCCGCCCATGGATGTACTCTGGTTTCGCCTGCCGCGCCTGGAAAGCGATCCCGGAGCCTCTGGTGGCAGATTAGAGCTAAGCCAGGGTCACCTGCTGGTGCGCCTGGACCGCGGAGAAGAGTGGCAGATTGGCTACACCATCCCCAAGGGCGGCTACCAGGCAATCAAGGCAGCCGGCCTGGAACAACTGCGCGCCAATATTGCAAAAATCCAACCAGCTTTCGTCGAACGCATGCAAGCCATTACGGAATGGAAGCAGATCGCGGTGCTCTCTGTCGAGTCCAGCATTCTCAAACGCTGGTACCGGCCCGGCCTGCTGCTGATTGGAGACGCGGCCCATGTGATGTCGCCAGTCGGAGGCGTGGGCATCAACTACGCCATCCAGGACGCCGTGGCCAGCGCCAATATTCTCACCGCGGATCTCAAACGGGGCAAAGCGCCGATCAGCGCGCTGGCCCGCGTCCAGCGCAGGCGCGAACTGCCGACAAAGCTGATTCAAAGCTTTCAGAAAATCATCCAGAAACGCGTCCTGGGCAGCGCACTGGCACCCGCCGAGGATAAGCAGCCCCGCTTGCCGCTGTCATTCAAGCTGTTTCTGCGCACACCGCTGCTGCGCGACATCCCCGCGTACTTTGTCGCCTTCGGCCCCCGCCGCGAACTCGTGGAAAATCCATAGGAGTCGCTATGTTCAGATCCGTCTACCACGCGTGGTGCAGCAAGGATGCTCGCCGGCGCTGTCCCTCCTCGGCTGAACTGTCTGCTCCAGGCTCGCTTTCATCCTTGTGCTGAATGAGGAGGGCGTGGTAAGCCCGAGTAGCGATGGTTCGGGGATGGTTGGCACCAAGAGCGCTGGTGAAAATAGCCAGGGCGCGCTCCATAAGCAGAAGCGCCCTGGAGTGATGGCCCTGCTCTTGATAAAAAAGAGCCAGATCAGCAAGCGTGCCAGCCGTTTTTGGGTGCTCCGGCCCCAGATGCTGCTCCTGGAGTCGCAGCGCCCGTTGATACGCCTGGCTGGCCAGTTCGAGCTTTCTCTGGCGTGTGTAAAGATTAGCCAGGCCGTTCAGCGTCTCTGATGTCTCGGGGTGCTCTGAACCAAGCACCTGTTCCTGAATGCGCAGCGCACGCTGATAGAGAGCTTCGGCCTCTACGTCCTTACCCTGTTCCATGCAGACATCCGCCAGGCCATTTAACGCCCTGGCCAGCAGCGGATGGCCCGCGCCCAGCGATTGTTCCCAGATGTGCAACACCTGCCGATAGAGTTGTTCCGCCTGCCTGATCTTGCCCTGCTCGCCGGAGAGTCGGGCCAGGGTCAGCAGTGGATAACCAATCAGGGTATGTTCGCTTCCAAAGGCCTGTCTCCAGATGCTCAGGGCGCGCTCGCAGAGTGGTTCCACCTGCGCGTATTTGCCCTGTTCAAGGTAGATGGCCGCCAGATTGGCCAGCGGGTGCCCAAGTTTAAAATGCCTGGGTCCAAGGGTTTGTTCCCACAGAAACAGCGCGCGTAAATAGAGAATCTCGGCCTCCGTGTACTTGCCCTGCGCTTTATAGAGCCGCGCCAGGTTAGCCAGGGGCCGGGCAATCTCGGGATGCTCCGGGCTGAGCGCCTGCTCCAGAATAGAGATGGCTCGCTGATAGCAGGCTTCGGATTCCTCGTATCGTCCCTGATCGTGGGCGAGGAGTCCCAGGCTGCCCAAAATATGCGCGACTCTGGTATCGGTGCCCAGCGCTCGCTCCGAGATAGACAGCGCTCGCTGATACAGATGCCGGGCCTGCTCGTAGCGCGCTCGCTCGCGGAGATAATCCGCTGCCTTGCGCAGTACTTCGGCCAGTTGCTGATCCACTGCCTCCTGGGGCACACCGCTCGCCAGCGCCAGAACATGCGCGAGCAGGCGCTCACACTCATTCCAGACATCGGAGATAACTTCGGGAAAAGACGCGTTGAGAGCCGCGGCGGCTCGTCTCTGCCACAGTTCGCGCTCCTGCTCGCTCATCTCCTCCTGTAAAACCGCCTGCACCAGGCGATGCAGCGAGAGCGTATGCGTCTGGGCGTGCCGCTGGATCAGCGATAAGCAACGCAGAGAGGCCAGCGCCTGGTCGAACTGCATGGGATCGGCTGCCAGGGCCATCAAGCCCGACCCCAGGTGAGCCGCGCCCGCGTGAAAGATCTCCTCGGGAATAGCTTCGGCGTGCAACAGCGAGCAGACCCGCAGGAGGTCAGCCGTCGCGGCCTGCTCCTGCTCCACGCGCTCACAGGCCAGCAGGAAAGTCGTCGCGACCGAGTGCGGATGTTCTCTCCCTGACAGGCCGCGCCGCTGGAGCAGATGTACGCGCTGCTGCCGATACAGGCGCAGATAGTCCGCCAGGCTACAGCCCGTCTCTTCAAGGTATGCCCCCGCCTGGTCCAGAGCCAGGGGCAAGCCTCCCATCTCCCGCACCAGTTGCTCTGCCGCGGCATATTCATCGGGCCTGCTCTCCTCCAGCAAGCGCATCTGCTCGTCCGTCGCGTCTGGCTTGAGCAGCCTGGCCCGCCGCAGCACAAACAGCATTCCCTCGTCTCGTCTCAGCGGTTCCAGATCAATCCCCCTGGCCAGCGTGCCGAGCGCCTGGCGGCGCGTCGTCACCAGGAGCGCTCCCTGGCGCACCGACGGCAGAAAACGCTGGAGCAGATCCAGGTCTTCCAGATTATCCCAGATCAACAGCCACTGACTATGGCCCGCCAGCCAGCGCTGCACCCCGGCAATTACACGCTGCTGATCCGCCTCTTTGCGCTCCAAAATCTGTAGCGCCGCCGCAATCCGCAGCATACTGGAGGTAATATGCTCAACCGTCTCCGCCTCGATCCAGAAGACCGCGCGATAGCTGGACGCGTATTGATACGCGTATTCCAGGGCCATTTGCGTCTTGCCAATGCCACCCAGACCCTGTAACGCCAACGTCCGCGCCAGCGCGACTGACTGCGCCGCGAGCAACTGGGAATGCAAAGCCTGGAGCATATCCGCGCGCCCGGTAAAGCACAGATTGCGAGGATGAGGCACAGACCAGAAAATGGATTGAGGTCCAACGCCAGGCAGAGATGAACTCGCGCCCGCGCCTTCCAGCCCGGCAGATACAAGCCCCAGCGCAGCCGCGTCTTTTTCAAACAGTTCGCAAAGCCGGTGGCGAAAATAAAAACTGGGATAGGCTCGTCCCCGCTCCCAACGATTGACGGTATAGCCGTCTGTTCCCAAAAAACCAGCCACATCCGCCTGCGTCCAGCCACGCAGCAAACGTTCCTGTTTTAAGCGCTCATTGGGTAGAGGGAGAGAATGGCGCTCTTTCCCCATGGCCCTGACGACTCCTGTTCTACCGATAACAACGGAAACTTCCCCAACGGGGCGTCATGCCTGCTTGTACTGGCCATTATAGCAGAGTTTTTTCCCGGGAGGAGATTTTTTCTCCTACGTGCGACTTATTTCCTATTATTAATAGACGAAAAATTCTGGCATTTAATCTCTAAAGGAGTGCTATTTTGCTTCAGGAGAACATAAAAGAGAAAAAGTACTTGAGCGACGGGAAAAGCATCTATTCGACCTGGAGCCAGCAATAATCACAGGGCGCGCTACAGCCCAGTACAGAGAAGGGCAGGATGGGTTGGCTGGCGTGACGCAGATAGGCGGAGACGCGTGGATTGTGGGCATAAAAACGCCTGGTGCAGCGCCAGGCACTTTGCCAGGAGGTAAAAGAGACAAACATCTCGTCCTGGGAAAAGGCCACGAAGTGAAAGCCATGGTCCAGCAGCCAGGCGCGATCCTCCCGGCGCGGCCAGATCAGCACAACAAAGCCGCCCGCCCGCGTTACGCGCCTGAGTTCCACCAGGCCAGGCTCACCACCCTGAGCGGGCTCGGCGGTAAAAGCGGAGCAAGCTATAGCCACGTCAATGCTCTGCCCTGGCAGAGGCACATGAGCAAAATCTCCATCACAGAGCACAACAGAAGCAGCGTCCGGGGAGGTAGCCAGTTTTTTCGCCAGGAGTTGACGCAGGCCAGGGGAAGGCTCCAGGGCGTAAACCAGGTCCGCGCCCTGTTCCAGCGCAGCGAACGAAGCGCGTCCACAGCCTGCACCCGCGTCCAGCACAACCTTGTGCTGTAGCCAGGGCCGCAAACGCTCAAAAATCCCCGGGTGCAGCCTTTCGCCCGCCACCAGCTCTTCGTACAACTCAGGCGTTTTCCAATACGTCAGCTCCCAGAACAGCGCGTCCAGCAAAAGATGTCGCTCTCGCGCCCTTTCACATTCCGAAACAGGCCGCTCCAGCTCCTGGTCAAATGCCGCGCGCTCCTCTACCGTCAGGGCAGCACGCGCACGCTCCAGCAGCCAGTTCGGCGTCCCCCACAAAGCTCGCGCCAGTCGCTCCGGCCCGAACCGCGTCAACGCCAGCACGCGCCCCAGGTGATACTCGTCAAAAACCGCGAGATCCTCAATCTGGAATGGATTGTCAAAATCGTGCTCACAATGTTCAGGCATATCTCCCCTCCTGAACGTTTTTTCCTCCTGATACGACTATAATACGCTGATATGTTCCCACCAGATGCATTCTCCAGGGTAGTTCAGCGCCTGCGGCGCTGAACTACCCTGGAGAATGCGCTCGATTCTGGCTGCGCTGTGGATCAAAGCCATAGGGGTAGCGCTGGCGCAGTTTTTCTACATTAGCCTGCATAGCCTCGTCCAGGGTAAAGCCAGCGGTGTCGCAGAGGAGGGTGAGGTACCAGAGCAGATCCCCGACCTCCTTACGCAGGGCGGTAACGTCGAGTTCGTGCCCGTGATAGAGGACTTTTTTGAGCAGATCGACAACCTCACCAGCCTCGCCAGCCAGCCCCAGAGCGGTCAGAGTGAACAGCTCGCGCTGATCTTGCAGTTCGCAGGTGCGATGCACCTCTTTTGTATATTCCACGATATCCATGGGCTTCTTCCCTTTCCCCCATTTTACCAGACAGAGAGGAAGCATGTCGATCTGAGAGTGCCATCCCACCCCTGTAAAAAAGAGGAAGCGAGGTGGGCACTACCTCCAATTACCTTTCAATGAAGGTTCCTGGCCAGGAGCAAGCCGATGCTTGCCATCGGCTTGCTCTCCATCGAGTGGCACTCTCAGATCATTATTTCTCGTTTAAGTGATGAAGGGCGGCGCGAGCGGCGAAGTAGCCGCACATGCCGTGGACGCCTCCGCCGGGAGGGGTGGACGATGAGCAGATGTAGAGGCTTTTGTCCGGCGTGGAATAGGGGGTAGGTGTGATGGCCGGGCGCGTAAACATCTGCGTGAGATCCTGAACGCCTCCGTTGATGTCTCCTCCGATGTAGTTGGCGTTGTAGCGCTCCATGTCGCGGGCGTTAATGCCGTGGCGGGCCAGGATGCGCTGGCGGAAGCCAGGGGCGAAGCGTTCAATCTGGGCTTCGATGCGCTCGCTCATGTCAACCTCGGAGCCGGCAGGTACATGGCAATAGGCCCAGACGGTCTGCTTCCCTTCCGGGGCGCGCGTAGGATCGAAGAGGCTCTGCTGCGCGAGGAGCACGAAGGGGTGCTCGGGGTGAATGTTCTGCCAGACCTCACGCTCGGCCCGCATAATCTCTGGCAGCGTGCCGCCGACATGGACGGTGCCTGCGCGCCTGCACGCCTCGGCGCTCCAGGGAATAGGACCGTCAAGCGCAAGGTCGAGCTTAAAAACGCCTGTGCCGTAGCGGTAGCGCTGCAACTGGCGTTTGTAAAGGCCGGAGAGCCGCGGTCCGGCGATGCGCAGGAGCTGGCGTGGCGTAATATCGCAGAGCACGACCTCCGCGGGCGGCAGGGAGTCCAACGACTTGACTTCCACGCCGGTCACGATCTCGCCGCCAAGGTCGCGCAGATGGGCCGCGAGCGCGTCCACGATCTTCTGCGCGCCCCCGCGCGGCAGCGGCCAGCCGACAGCATGGGCCAGTATACCCAGCAGGAGGCCGGCAGCCGCGGTGCCCGGCGTGTTAAGCGGAAGCATAGCATGGCCGCTGATGCCCGCGAAAATCGCCCGCGCGGCCTGTCCTTTAAACTGCGTGCGCACCAATCCGCTGGCGCCGAGCAGGGCTGGCAGGCCGAAATGAGCCAGCTTGAAGGGATGGGCCAGGATGGCCTGCGGGCGCAGGGGACCGTGGAAGGCGTCGATAATCGTCTCCCAGTTCTCCACCAGTGGCCCCATCAGCTTTTTATAGGCCTCCGCGTCCGGCCCCAGACTCTCCCCGGTGACATCCAGCGAACGAGCCAGAAACGCGGCCTGGCCATTGTCCAACGGATGAGCCAGGGGAATATCCGGCTGAATCCATTCCAGACCGTAGCGCTCCAGTGGCAGGGTGCGAAAGAGCGGTGAGGCCAGCGCGGCTGGATGAATAGCTGAACAAATGTCATGGACAAAGCCAGGCAGCGTCAATTCCGCCGAGCGGCAGCCCCCGCCAAGCGTCTCCTTCGCCTCAAAAACCAGCACAGAGCGACCCTCGCGCGCGATAGTAATAGCCGCCGCGAGTCCATTGGGGCCGGAACCAACAATAATAGCGTCATAGCGACTTTTTGTTGTCATAGCGTTCTTGATTCTACTATACTACTTTTGCGGTTTGCGGAACCAGCGCGACGGCGTCCTTAACGTGTGGAAAACGGTAAGTACCGCTGAGTTATGCCAGACGTTTTTGGCCTCGGACCATTGGAGTTTCTTGTCCACACAGACGGTTTGCACGGTGACGATGCCCTCCAGGCTAAAGTGTTTCGCCACCTGGCCCAGTGTGTGCTTCCAGAAGTTGTCTTCCTGGCGATGACCGGCCATGAAGCGCAGGCCGAATTCGTAGATAGGATCGCTGGCGCGCATCAAGACCTGGATCTGTACAACGGTGATTTCGTCTTCCACATACGAACTAAAGGTAATCCAGCCAGCGAAGACGTGGCCCTGTGGAGTCATCAGAGTAAAACTCTCGTCGTCGGCATAAAGCACAAGCACGCCGGTCGAGAGAGGCAGGCCGCTGATCTGCAAGTTTAACAGCGCGACTTCGCCCGGCGCGATGCCGGTGAGCGGGCCGAAGAAGCGCGAATTGGCGGGCCAGAATTCATCAAAGTGGATTTTCCAGGCCGCGATAATCTCCGCGGGAGTAACCCCGGCTTTCTGTAAGGGCAGGCGATACGTCTTCTGCCACATCTGGCCAAAGCCCTGGAGCGGGCTGGTGACCTGGCGACCATCGACGTTGATATTCAGCGCCCCGCTGGGAGCGCTGTCGATACGCAGGGTATGGGTGTCCCGGCGCGCCCAGGCAGACGCGTCACGCGGTTGCTGTTCGCCCGCGGGGTTGGGTAAAGTGCTCATGATTTATTTCCTCCCTTGAAAACGCGGCTTGACCTCCGCGGCATTTGGCAGCGTGCGCAAGGCCATGATAGCCTCCGGCTCGCTGGCATAGATCTGGATGGCGTCGGTCAGGCGCGTAAGTCGAAAAATGTGCTGATAGTGATCGCTCAGTCCATAAGCCAGCAGGCGCTGCTTCTGGCGGTTGACGCGAATTAACAGGGTGACAATCAAACCAATACCGCTACTATTCATATATTCCAGGCCACTAAAATTCAGCAGAATGGCCCGCGTGGTCGGCGTGCTGACCGTGGTATACGTATCCATGAGCAGCTTTTCCGCGAACGCAGTCAGCTCTCCTTGAATATCGATGATGCTGGCAATACCATTGACCGAGCGATGTTGGATTATAATTTTTGTTTCCGGCATCGTATCCCTGCCTTTGTCCTGGTCCCCGAGTTCTCAGGCCGTTTTTTAAAACAATCAAAAATGTTCATTGTACAGAATTCGTGAATGTGGAGGCGGCCTTCACGCCCGTGCGACGCGGGCAAGCACTGTCATTCCATTCACAGATTTTCGCTCTTCCTAACCGGGATTTCCTATGCTTCGTCCGTGTTCTCCTGGGTTAAGGCGCTGGTCTCGTCCGGGAAAATGCGCAGGAAATCGGAGAGGCGCGTTACCTGGAAAATCTCGACGTAGTGATCGCTCAGGCCGCAGGCCAGCAGGCGGCGATGCTGTTTGCGCGCGCGGGCCAGCAGACTGACAATTAAGGCGATCCCGGTGCTGTTGATATAGTGGACATCGTCAAAATTCAGGAGGATAACCTCCAGCCCGCGTTGTTCCGCCTCGGCATAGGCGTTATTCAGTATGTGCTCAGCGTGCGCCGTGATTTCGCCGTGCAGATCGACCACTGAGACACTGGGCCGGTGGCGAACGCTGGCTTTAAGCGTTTTGACGGACATGGGCATCTCCTTCAAGATGTAAGATGAGTTCAATAGTATGGGTCTCTTTATTGCTGAGAACATGCATCTCGTCGACCATATTCTGGATCAGGAACAGCCCCCACCCGCGCGGCGATTGGAGTTCGGCGAGTTTCGCCTCGATGTCGGGCGCCTCGTACTCCTCGTGCACAGGCACGCTGTCGGTGCCCCCTTTATCACTGATGTGGACCGCGATGGCCTGGTCCGACGAGAGGATCTGGAGCGTCACAGGAATCTCCGGGTTATAATGGTTGCCGTGCTCTATCGCATTCATGGTGGCTTCCGCGACCGCTGTGCCGAGCTGCTCCAGGCGCCGTTCGGGCAGGTGGAAGGGTCTGATGGTTTCCGAAACATAGGCCATGGCCAGGCGTTCGTTGCCCGCTTCGCTGGGCACCTGGTAGGTCTGCAACACATGCCAGCCATTCGACTGCGACGATGCGGTAAGTTCCTGGGACCGGGGCTGGTCCTGGTTCTGCGAAACTAATTCCAGCAAGTTAGCAGGCAGGTTTTCCAGCAAATGCATGGTTGCCTGATCCGCGTCATCGTTCAAGGCTGGCACGGGCGAACGGGCGAGCGTGACCAGCGTAATGTCGTCTTCCTGCTCCCAGTTGTCTCCAGTGAAGGTGCTTAATTCGTCGCGCAGGTAATCAATCGCGTTCTGCTCGCCAGCTTCGTAGGTACCCAGCAGAGTGATAAGCCGCGGGAAGCCGAACATGTCGCGGTTAGGGTTGTGCGCCTCAACCAGCCCGTCGCTGTACAACAGGATGCTTTCGCCAGCAGTCAGGGTGGTTTCTTTCTCCTCATATTGCATACCGGGCATCAGACCAAGCGGCATACCAGTGGCGCGCAGCTCGGCCACTTCGCCTTCGAGCCAGCGATAGGGCAGGTCGTGGCCCGCGTTGGCATAGACCACGTGCCCGCTTACCGGGTCCAGAATGGCGTAGAAGCAGGTGACAAACATCCTGGGCGGGATATCCGGGAAGAGCAGATCGTTGGCGCGCTCCAGCACCTCGCCGGGCGAGTAATCCGCCTGGGCAGAGGAGCGCAAAATACTGCGCGTGGTCGCCATCACCAGGGCTGCCGGCACGCCTTTGTCGGTTACATCACCAACGACCAATCCAATCCGCCCATCTTCGTAAGGGATGAAATCATAGAAATCGCCACCGACCGCGCGGGCAGGCTGGTAAAAGGTGGTTAGTTGCCAACCTGGCAGGTCCGGCAGTTCTTTGGGCAGCAGGGTCTGCTGAATCAGGCGCGCAATCTTGAGTTCCTGCTCGATACGCTCGCGCTCGCGGGCCTGCGCCTGCTGTTCAAGCACCATCTGCGCCACGCGCAGCGCGGGCGCGGCCTGCGTCGCCAGCGAGTTGAGCAGTCCCTTATCATAGCTGGAGTAGTCCTGCTCGCTCAGCCGATTGCCCAGGTTAATCAGGCCCACCAGCTCACCCTGGCTGACCAGCGGAATAGTCAGCTTTACATGCGCAGCTTTCAGCGCTTTGAGTGTCGGCGAGTCAAGCTGTAGCTTATCAATCTCAACCGCGGTTGGCGAACTGAGAAAATAGGCAATGATCGGATCGTTAGGAGCGATATCCATGGGCTGCGCCACGCTCTGCGTCACAGAAGCCGCCGTTGCCTGCGCCTGACGCGTCTGTTTTTTCGCGCTGCTCTTGTTCGCGCGTCTCTTTTGCCCAAAACGCTGTAAAAATGATGCCATCTTGAACTCCACTCAGGTTATTCACGCTTTCTATCTGTAAGTATAAACCATCGCTGTCCTCTAAACGTTACGAGAGCAAACTTTTTTTCTAGCCATGATGTATCATAATCTATACAGGGCAAAAGTCCATCCCGGCAGCACCGTAACGTTTCTGTTACGCTCACAAGCTACGATAGTAGTGAGAAAGAATCAAAGTGCGCAGACAAAAAGCACGAGGAGAGAAGGCTCATTCATGGCAACAAGCACTTTTGAAGCCCGTGTACGGCATCAACCCGCGGTAGCAATCATCGATCTCCAGGGCGAGATTAATGTGCTGGCCGAAGAGATTCTGAATACAGCATATGAAGAGGCCGCAAAACAACAGCCAGAAGTCATCTTGCTTAATTTCCGCGACATAGCGTATATTAACAGCACCGGCATCGCGCTGGTGGTTGGCCTGCTCAAACGTTCGCGCCAGGCGAAGCGCACGCTCGCGGCCTGTAATATGAGCGATCACTATCGCGAAATTTTCCATATCACCCGCCTGACCGATTATATGCGCCTCTTCCCTGACGAGGCCAGCGCGCTGGCGGAAACAAAGGGTCAGCCTTAGAAACTACACTAGCAGCTAGAGAAGGAGGGAGCCATGCCAGAGGCAAAAATTATCATGAATGTCCGCCCGATCAACGCGACCAGCAGTATCATCGACATCCAGGGTGAAGTGAGCGCGTTCGCTGAAAAGGTCTTGATGCAGGCCTACGCGGAAGCCTCTACCACTACGACACGCGCGATTATCCTGAACTTCACCGGCCTGGAATATATGAACAGTAGCGGCATCGGCCTGCTGGTGACGCTGTTGATCCGCGTCAATCGCCAGAAACAGCGCCTGCTGGCGTATGGGTTGAGCGATCACTACCGGCATATTTTTAATCTGACGCGCATCAGCGACGCGATCCACATCTACGAAGATGAGACAGGCGCGCTGGCGGCGGTACAGTAATTACCATTCGACCAGTTTCCAGATCTCTGGCCGCATATCGCCAGCTTCAACGTCGATGTCAGTATAGATGCGAGCGGCGAGCTTGAGATGGCGCATGGCGTCGTCCATCTGGCCCGCGTCGTGAAAGAGGTCTGCCAGGTTGCTATGCAGCGCGGCCTCGCGGTGGCGGTCTCCCTGGGAACTGCACAGGGCCAGGGCAGTTTCGCTCAGGGTGATGGCCTGCACGATGTCGCCGCTGGCTTTATAGGCCAGGGCCAGGTTGTTGAGGGCGGCGGCGCGAATGCCGGCGTCGCGCAGGTTTTCGGCCAGTTCCAGGCTGCGTTTGAGGTGAAAATGGGCAGTCTCCATCTCCTGGCGGCTGTTGGCAAGGATACCCAGCATGTTATGCGCCTGGGCCAGCGCGCGCGTGTTATTCGCGTGTTCAGCCAGTTCCAGCGCGCGCTGCGCGAATTCACGCGCGCGTTCGTTGTCCCCGCGGTGGTGCGCGGTCAGGCTGCGATCAGCGTAAACCCTGGCTCGTTCTTTGGGCAGTTCTGCCTGACCTTCCTGCTCCAGCAAGCGCAGCGCGGCGGCAAAGTGGTTCTCCGCTTCTTCCCACTTGCCCCGGCGCTCGTAGACTTTCCCCTGTTTGTGCTCCAAACTGGCTCGCGCGGGTTCTGTCTCAGCCAGTTCCCCTGCAAACTGGTAACTCTTGAGCGCGGCTTCATATGTTCCCAGAAAGATGTGCAGGTCGCCGATATCTTCCTGGAGGGCGGCGACCGCTGGATGACCCAGCGCGAGGGCGGCGCGAAAATGCGCCAGCGCTTCGGTGTGCGCGTAGAGCGAACGCGCGTATTCGCCCGCCTGGCGAAAATAGTCGGCGGCGACGGCGACCTGGCCCGCGGCCTCGTAGTGGTGAGCGATCTGGCCCGCCAGGGCGCCTGTTTCGCGCTGACCACGCAGGCGCGCGACCTGCGCTTCGGCGGTGCGCCTATGCAGCAGGCGGCGGCGCGCCAGGGTGATTTCATCGTAGACCAGGCTGCGCACTTTTTCGTGACAAAAATCGTACACAGGCGAATGTTCGCCATTCGCTCCATAGCTGCGCAGAGCCGCCTTCCGGCCTGATTCTCCACCCTCCTGCGCGCGAATCTCCTCGACCAACGCCTGGCCGATCAATTCCTCCAGACCGCTGACGGTCTCCTCTTCGCTGCGCCCGCTGACCTCGCGCAGAGTGTCGAAATCGAAAGAACGCCCGATGGTGGCCGCGGTTCCCAGCAGTTGCAGGCTGGTCTCGCCCAGACTGGCCAGGCGCGAGGCCAGCAGATCGCGCACACCGCCAGGCAGGCTCCACTCTTCTTCACTGGTTTTCAAAACGCCCCTGGCCAGCGCGGTGAGGTACTCGGCCAGAAAGAACGGCACCCCCTCGGTCTCGTGATAGAGATGCCGGGTCAGTTCCGGCGCGGACTCAAAGCCAGGCACGGGTATCTGCTGCACCAGTTGCTCGACCGTGGCCTGGTTCAGACGCGCAAGGAGGAAAAGCTGTGCCTTGCCATTGCGCTGAGCGTCGGCGAGCAGACGATGAAATTGCTGGCTGACGGAACGCTGTGTGTTGCGCCAGGAGAGCAACAGGCAGACCGGCTTCTCATCCAGCCGCCGGATCAGATAGCTCAAAAACTCAAGCGAAGCGTCATCGGCCCAGTGGATATCGTCAAAGAAGAGCAGACCGGGCGTGACCGGGCGAGCTTGCTCGTAGAGCGCCAGCCAGACCTGACGCAGCCCCTCGAAAAAGCGACTCTGCGCGCCTGGACTATCCAGCGGCGGCGGCGCGGGCAGCTCGGGACGCAAGCTGGCCAGTTCTGGCAACAGGCGCGCGGCCTCGCTCAACCAGTGGAGAGCGACGCGCTTATACCATTCGGCGTCCAACTGCTGGTCAATAGCCGCGCGCAGGCCAGCCGCGATTGGTCCATACGCCAGGTCTACCTCGCCCTCGTAGCAGCGCACGGCCACGGCAGCCGAACCTCTGGACCTGGCAAAGGCCACAAACTCTTCCGCCAGGCGCGTCTTGCCAATCCCGGCCTCGCCTTCCAGACCAACTATGTAGCTCTCAGGCGCTTTGTCCGCGTAAATCGCCAGCAGTGCCGCCCATTCCCGCTGGCGCCCGACCATCGGATAGCCACCCGCCGGAGCGACTGGCACGCGCGGACCCTCGTGGAGCGCGGCGGCGGGAACAGCGGATGGCGCCGCCACTGGTCCACTCGGCACGGGTGGCACAGGAGCGGGAGGCAGGCGGTCCTCCCTGATCGCCGCGTAGAGATCGGTCGTCGCTTCGAGTGGAGCCACGCCCAGTTCTTCGTTGAGCATCTTCACGCACTCGCGATACTGCTGGACCGCGGAGGCTCGCTGGCCGGACCAGGCGTAGAGCTGCATCAGATAGCGATGCGCGGGTTCGTGCAGGCGATCAAGAGCGAGCAAGCGGCGAGCGTGGATAATGGCCTGGCCAAATTCAGCGCGCCGTGTGTAGCGCAACACCAATTGCTCAAGCGCCAGCCCCAGTTCGCGGCGCAAACCGTCCGCCTGGTAAAACTGCCAATCGTCGAAAGAGGAGCTATCGGCCAGGGCAAAGCCCGCCATAAAATCATCTTTGTAAAGTTCAATTGATCGATTTAAACAGGCCAGGCAGGTCTCGCACATCTCGTCAGGCTGCTTGTGGTGCGCGCGATACGTCGCTATGTTGATGCGAAACTCCTCGACATCCAGCCAGAAAGTCTCCTGCTGT
Organism: Ktedonobacteraceae bacterium; assembly: GCA_036384215.1. Taxonomy (GTDB): domain Bacteria; phylum Chloroflexota; class Ktedonobacteria; order Ktedonobacterales; family Ktedonobacteraceae; genus Paraktedonobacter. Next base: position 18,440 of record DASVMX010000387.1, read on the forward strand.
TCCAGGCTGATCGCCTCGCGATCGATGCGCAGCCACGTGCCTGGCAGCGCCTTGTGCAACGCGGAAAGCGTCCGGCGCAAAGTAGCACGAGCGTGCGGCTGGTCATAATCCGGCCAGAGCAAAGCCGCCAGGGTATCCCGGCTGTGCGGCTGCTGCGTAACCGCCAGGTAAGCCAGCAGCGCGATTGCCTTACGCGTATCAGTATTGACCTGCGCGCCATCGCATTCCACGCGCGGCGGGCCAAAAAGAGTGAGTGCCAGGCGAGCCATAATAATCCTCCGCTTTCAGTAGGATTATACGTCATGTGCCCGCCCTCGACAATACGTAATATAGTTGTGTTACCTACAGTAGCCTATACAACAGAGGCAAGCTCTGTTGCTGCATAGCGGGTGGTGAGCAGGCAAGCTGCCCTCGGAAAAAATCTCCGATTTTTTCCGAGGGCAGCTTGCCTCTGTTGTATCCTCACGCCTGGAAATGCTCCTGGAGGGCGCTCATGAGTTTGGTGGGGCCGAAGCGCCACACATCGGTGGTGGGGAGGCCGGTCTGGGCTTCAACCTGCTGAATCGCTTCCAGAGCCTCTTCATCGGTTTTACCGATGGTGACCAGGGCGATGCCGACGACTTTGCTGGGCCGCTCGTGAGGCAGGATGTTGACGATATCTTCGTTAAGGCGAATCAGGCGGTTGAGATCCGCGAAGGTAGCGTGCTCCAGGCCATCGATGGCAGTGGCTCCGGCGTGGTGGCAGAAGATCATAGCTTCGGGCATGGAGCCGTGCAACAGGCCGAGCGTGACCGGGGAGTAGCCGGGGTGATTGAGCGCGCCCTGACCTTCAACGAAGACCCAGTCGTGCTGGCTGGTCAATTCCAGAACCAGGTGCTCGGTCTCGCCCGCGACAAAATCGCTGATCACGCGGTCTGCCGGTAGACCGCTGCCCGCGATCAGGATGCCCGTCTGCCCGGTTGCCAGGAAAGCGCTGCTCAAGCCGCGCGCCTGAGCCTCGCGATCCAGTTCAAGCGCCACCGTCATCTTGCCAGCGGCGCAATCGCTGCCGACCATCAAGATGGTATGGCTGCCAGGTCGGTGGGGCTGGAAACGGGCCACACGTTTAGTAGACGGGGGCTGGCGTACATCCCAGATCGTCACGCCGCGCTTCTCCGCCGCAGCGCGCAGTTCTTCATCCTCGGAGAGAAAAACATGCAGGCCGCTGGCCAGGTTCAAACCGGCCTCGATGGCAGCCAGGAGTTGCCAGCGCCAGGTGTCCGGCAACGCGCCACCCATAGGCGCGATCCCGATTAAGAGGGTATCCGGCTGATAGGTCAGAGCCTCGTGAATATCCTTCACCACGGGTATCCCATGTCCCATATCCGCGTTTAACGCCCGGGCAACATCCTGCCCGGCCCGCGTGCTATCGATCACCGCAACCACTGGCTCCTTGCCGTAGCGAATCACCCCCGTCGAGGTTTTCCCCATGTGCCAGTTAAACGCCCCCTCGGCCAATATCGCAATTCTTCGCATGTCTCAGCTCCCTTTGAAATAGAAGGATGGTAGATCGTCATCATTGTATTATACACATCTATAAAAGTACCCTCTATTTCATGGGCAGGGGTGTTGCAAGATCACTCTCGCCGCCTGCGGCGGCGCGGGAGGAAGGAGAAGTTGGAGCACAGCCCCAAACCACAGGTTAAGGGCAGCCGCGTCCGGGGGACGATGAAGGCAGCCGCCCTTCACAATCCCGCTTAAGTTGACGCCTATGGGACACCCCGTCGCTTCACCTGCCCCCGGCAGCGCGTCCCCCGGCAGAGGGCAGCCGCATCCGGGGGATGAAACAGGCAGCCGCCCTCTGCACTCCCGCTGCCTGGTTTTATTCCCGATCTTGCAACAGCCCTGATTTCATGGGTGCGACTCAGATTGTTGCAAAGGGGCTGCTGAGCACACCGGAGCCGCGCCTCTGGTGTGGACCCTATTTCATAATCAGGTGTGGAGAGGTAGCGAGCAGGTGGTCGAGAGCATCGACGACGCGCGGATCGAATTGCTCGCCAGCTCCTTTGCCGAGTTCTCTCGTGGCTTCGGAGGAGCCACGGCCCTGGCGGTAGACGCGATGGCTGATAATGGCGTCGTAGGCGTCGGCGACAGCGACGATGCGCGCGCCCAGCGGGATCTGCTCGCGGCTCAGACTGTCGGGATAGCCGCTTCCATTGAACCATTCGTGATGGCTGCGCACAATCGCCGCGACTTCGTGGAAAGCGGGCAGCGAGGCAAGAATCTCTTCGCCGATGACCGGGTGACGGGCCATGTACTCGATCTCAGCCGCGCTTAATTTGCCTTTTTTAAAGAGGATGCTGTCAGGCATTGCGACCTTGCCAAGGTCGTGCATCAGGCCACCCATGCCGATAATACAGGCTTCGGGCCAGTGGCAGCCGAGCGCCAGCGCCAGCTTGAGAGAGAGCGTGGCTACCCGGCGCGCATGCTGGCCCGTAGCCTGGTCCCGCGCCTCCAGGGCCACGATCAGCGATTCTACCACCGCCAGCATCTCCGCCTCTCTGGCGCTCTTTGGCTCCTCCGCAAGCATGCCCATAGCCAGCACCAGCGGCTCCGAGGCCATGCGTGTTTGATTACGCCCCAGGCGCTTGGCCGTGTACATGGCCAGGTCCGCGTTCCTGATCAGGTCTTCGCAATTTGTCGCGTCATGCGGATACGTCGCCACGCCAAACGAACAGGTCAGACTCACCCGCGCGTCCTCGGCGAACGTGCCACGCGCTATCGCCGCGCGTATCCTTCCCGCCACGCCCAGCGCCTCGCCGGGCTCCATCCCTGGCAAAACGGCTACAAATTCCTCGCCGCCCCAGCGGCCCAAATAATCGCTTGTGCGCAAGTTAGCCATCATCCGTTCGCTGCATTCACACAGAACCGCATCCCCTACCAGGTGACCATAGCAATCGTTGATATCCTTGAAATGATCCAGGTCCATAAAAATCAGCGCGCAGGTGGAAACCTTCTCCCAGGCACCCTCCACAGTCCCCCTCAGCCTCTCCATCAGCGCCCGGTGGTTGGGCAGGCCAGTCAACGGGTCAGTAATCGCCTGCTGCTCCAGCATATCGTTTAAGAGGGATAGCGAGCGATTGCGCTTCTGGAGCTTGTTCTGCAAAAACCCTATCTCATACAAAGCCAGTAACTGGCGCAGGACCACCAGCATGAGAATCGCGAAATCTCCCACGTAGATAATCGCCAGTTGTCCCTGAAAAATCTTTTCGACACCCGCCAGCCAGAGCGCAAAAATCAATACACAGACTCCCAGGACCAGGACCAACGAGACCAGCGATCCTCCCCGGCTATAAGGGAAAGGGATCTCCAAATGCTCCCGGCACGGCTCCCCTGCGTTAGCAGCAGCGGGGTCCTGCTGCTGGATATTTTTGAGCGCCTGGGTACCGCCGTACAGAAAGATCAGGCCAAACAGCCATCCCAGGCCCACGTTAGAAAACCAGTGCTGGTGAGCGATGAGCACCAGAGACAGGCGATTGATATGGATCAGGAACATCGAAAAAGAGGCCAGCGACAGTAAAATCACCGCCGGACGCAAAGCTCGATCTTCAAAACGCAACGCGACCAGGAACACACAGAATAGCAACATCAGGTCCAGCGTGGGAAAAAGTGTGCCAATAATCTTCTCCATCTGTGTCCCTTCTCCGCGACTGAGCATGGGAGCCAGCACAAAATACGCGCACAACGTCGCAACCACCGCGATGATAATCAGACTATCCAGCAAAATCCGCAGGCGAGCCAGCGGAGAGACCTTATGCGTTGGCAAAAATAAAATCGCGCAGACGAAAAAAAGATAGCAGCCAAAAATCATGTAATACGGCACAGAAAGAAAAGGCACCTCGTGACCATGGAACAAAAAATAGTATACAGCAGTAATTTGCGCGCACGCAAAAACAAACACATTTAAACCCAGCAGGAGCGGGCTAAAACGCCTGCCTGGATGCGCCCCGCTCGGAACTGAATGCGAGTGACGAATGATACGCAAAGAATCTTTTAAACACAGAGCAGTAATTAACATTGGATAGAGTATACTAAATGCACAAAAGACATACATGTCAACTGCCGAACCAAAAGGTTTTACAACGTTGATAGCTACCAGCACCACACTCAGCACAAAAAGCATTCCCATCGTCTGCCAGGGAACACAGGCCAGGCCTGAATCCTTCTCATCGCGCGGCATATATTTCGCAAACATACCTTCTCCTTTCACAAGAGCCTTCGCCCATTACGCAACATCCACGCGCGAACGCCGGGGCGCGAGGGACAGGACGCGCCGCAGTGCTTCGACGACACGCGGATCAAAACGTGAGCCGGAGTAGCGACAGATCTCTTTGAAAGCCTGGACAGAGGCCCGCGCCCCAGGCCTGGCCTGAGACACGAGAGAAAGATCATACGTGCCAGCCACCGCGACAATCCGCGCGCCCAGCGGGATCTCCTCGCCCTTGAGTCCATTGGGATAGCCAGAACCGTCCACCCATTCCTGATACGAGCGTATAATCAGCGCGACCGAGCGTAAAGCCGGGACAGGCTCTAGAATATTAGCTCCCACAACATAGTATGCGGCGACACGCTCAAGATCCTCCTTCCCCCATGGCCTGTGCCTGAGCATCTGTTCGTCGGACATAGCAATATTTCCCAGATCATGCAGCCGGCCACCCAGATAGACCGTGTACGCCTCCTCCTGGCTTAGACCCAGTTCCCAGGCTAATTGGCGCGCAAGTGTAGCCACGCGGCTCAAATGCTGGCCCAGCAGAGGATCGCGCACCTCAACCAGAGCCTGTAGCGCGTCTACCGCCGGCACACACCCCTCTGTACATCCGGCGTCCACCTGCACCGCGGCTCTTTGCGCCAGCGCGGGCAATTCACAGGCAGTATGTACCTGGTCGCGTCCCAGGCGTTTGGCCATATACATCGCACGGTCCGCGAGCTTGATTAGCTCCTCGCGCTCGCTCGCGTCCTGAGGGTAGGTGGCCACCCCCAATGAACAGGTCAGGCGCACTCCCTGTGCGCAGGTTGCTGACTGTTGAATCGTCGCTACGCGAATTTGTTCTGCCACCGCGCGCGCTTCTTCTAACTCGGTCTCTGGCAAAATCGCCACAAATTCTTCGCCGCCCCAACGCCCAATAGCATCACACCTGCGTACCGTAGCGCTCACTATCTCCGTGAAACGACTGAGCACCCTATCTCCCGTGAGATGTCCGTAGGTGTCGTTGATATCCTTAAAATGATCTATATCCATAAAAATCAGCGCGCACGAAGTCGACGTCGCGCGTGTCCGCTCTAAAAACTCATCCAGTTTTTCTGCCAGAGCCCGGTGATTCGGCAGGCCAGTCAGAGAATCAGTTGTGGCCTGCCGCTCCAGCTGCGTATTTAACAGGTCCAGCGAGCGATTTTTGCCCTGGAGGGTCGCCTGTAGGCCGCCAATCTGATACATTGCCAGGATCTGGCGTAAGAGCATCAAAACCAGCATCCCAAGACCGCCAATGTAGACAATGAAAATCTGGCCGGGGAAGGTCTGCGCCCCATTCAACCAGATCAAAAAGATCAGCAGCCCAAAAACAAGTGCCAGCACAGAAGGCAGCACTCTTTTCCAGAGCGCCCGCGGCCCAGGAGCCTCGCCGCGACGACCCGCGGAAAGTTCCGAAGTACGAGCATCGCGCTGGATCGCGTTGACGGTCTGGGAAGCGCCAACCAGCAGGGTCGCGTACACTGCCATCATTGCGCCAGCGGGAGAAAAGGCGTTATAGTGGTTGGAAAGTGCTTCAGTAAGGTGGAGCATATTGACCACAAATTGCAAAACCGCCGCTAATCCCACCATCATCAACACCGGGTTCAGAAGGCGTTCGCCTGCACGCAGCATGACCACCAGCACACTCAACAGAGCCAGCAGATCAAGTAAAAGATCAGTGCTCCCGACAATCCTGGCGAGTAGTGGTCCTTTGCCTGTCACGAGCAAAGGCCCAAGCACAAAATAGTAACAAAGCGTCGCCAGCGCAACTATAATGATCAGGCTATCAAGCAAGATACGCCAGCGCGCCATCGGAGAAAGACTGCGCGTGGGCAGCAGCAAAACAGCCCCGATAAAACTGAAATAGCTCAGAAATTCGACCATATGGCTGTAGCTGGAGTACGCAGGCACCTGGCCAATCACGAAAACGCGGACGACCCAGAACATCTGGGCGCTCGCGTAGATAAAGCAGCCCATCCCCCACAGCAGCGGGCTGAACCTCCGTGTCTGCCTGCCTCTCGCGGGAAAATCAGAGGCGCGCGCGCGCAAAAACTCGCCAGATCCCCGCAGGCATAACACGCCCGAGAAAATCGGATAGACAATGGTGAGCAAAGCCGAAACGTAAAAGCCTGGCTGTGGACGCCCAAAATCGACAAACGAAGCATGCCTGGTAAGCGTAAAAACAATAATGACCAGGTCGATGTAAAAAAGTACGCCCAGCAAACGCCAGGGAACATACATGAAAGGATACAGGTGTTTTATATATTTCATCTCTACCTACAGCCAATCCAGCATCTTATGATGATTGCTCTCCCCCTTTTTCCCGTTCTTTTCTTACTCGGCATTTCCAGCCAAATCTTTAACACAACAAATATAGACGAGCAGTACATATTCAGGCACGTGCATGGGCGGAATGTCCATGCACGTTGTATAAATACCGTGAATTTCCCCATTGTTGGGAGTATAAACTGATGGTATTGTTAACTCATCAACATGGTGTCGCTATCAGAAAAAACTCGCAGAGGCAGTCTATCAGGCTATTCCCATTCCCTTGCGCGGCTATCTGGATATAATATCTTTGGTGGTCTCAATCATTCGTTTGTATAATCCGAGCGTTTCTACAAGAAAACGCCTGGCTAAGGGGATTTGCTATGACTCAACCCGCATCCTCTGGATCTTCGCACACACGCTACCGGGTCGCCGCGATTCAGTTTAACCCGCGTCAGGGTGAAAAAGCAGAGAACACGGAGCGCCTGCTCCAATTGGTCGAAGAGGCCGCGCACCAGGGGGCGCGCCTGATTGTACTCCCAGAGATGGCGACGACGGGCTATTGTTGGACTTCACGCGAGGAGATTGCACCCTACGTCGAGCCTGTGCCGGGTTCTACTACACAACGCTTCGAGGAGCTGGCAGCACGCTACGACTGCTATATCGCGCTCGGCCTGGCGGAACTTGAGCCGGGCAGCGGGGTCTATTACAATTCGCTGGCCCTGGTCGGGCCACAGGGCGTGGTTGGCACGTATCGCAAGGTGCATTCATATATCTCCGAGCCGCGCTGGGCGCGCGACGGAGACCTGGGCTTTCCCGTCTGGGAAACGCCACTGGGCCGCCTGGGGGCCGCGCTGTGTATGGATGCGATGTATTTTGAATCGACGCGCCTGCTCGCGCTGCGTGGAGCCGACGTGGTGCTTTTTCCCACCAATTGGCTGGATGAACGCTGCCCCAGCAGCTGGTGGATGGCGCGCGCGCTGGAAAACGGCGTCTATCTGATCGCGGCCAACCGCAGCGATGTCGAACGCGGCGCGGAATTCAGCGGGGGAAGCTGTGTAATTGATCCCGACGGCGCGATCCAGGCCGCGCTGGACACTGGCGAAGGCATCGTCTATGGCGAAGTCGACCTTGAGCGCGCCCGCGCGAAGGCCTGGAGCCAGTCCGAAGCTCTGGGAGACCGCCTGGCGGACCGCCAGCCGTCGTTCTATACGCCGCTGGCTCACAATTCTTATCTGTGGGAGCCGCTGCGCTACCACGGCCTCTACGATCAGGGCGAGTTGCCACCCGGCCAGCTCTCGTGTGTTGGCATCGTCCAGACCAACCTGAGCGCGCTGAGCAATGATCCCATGCCGACGATGACGCTCTCGGCCTTGCGCGATATGCTGAGCATGCTCCTGCTGGACCACGAACCGACGCGGCCAGATGTGCTGGTGCTGCCCGAGTTGCTCCTGCCCGGTCCCCTGGCAAACACGAGCACCGAGGCAGTCGCGCGCATGAAGGCCAGCGCCATCAGCGTTCCCGGTCCAGAAACCACCTCCCTGGTCGCCCTGGCCACCGAATTTCAGATCACCCTGGTACTGGGCGTTGCTGAACGCGTGAACCATCCCGACGCGCCCCCGTCGTTCTATAACACCGTTCTGCTGATCGATCCAGAGGGCATCTACGGCACGTATCGCAAGTTACACCTGACGGAGAGCGACCGGCTGTGGGCCAGCCGCGGCGATAGCGGTCTGCCCATCTTCGACACACCCACCGGGCGCATTGGCCTGGCGACGGGCTATGATGTGCTCTTCCCGGAGACCCTGCGCGTACTGGCTGGACAAGGCGTTGACCTGGTCTGCGCGCCCGCCTATCTGAATTTTCCCACGCCGATTGGCCTGCCACCGACAAAGATCCGTTTTAGCCACCCGGTCGCGCCCGACGAATACGATCCTGTCCACTCGCTGATCTGGCGCGTGCGCGCCGCCGAGCACAATGTCTACCTGGCCCTTGCCAACTGGAATGGGGCGACTAACGGACTCAAAGCGAATGGCTACAGCGGCATCTTCTCGCCCACCACCGCGATCTATCCCTGGCGCGAGGTCGTGGTCGAGGACGAGGACGATCTCTCGCTGACCATGATGACCATCGATACGCGCGAGCAGCGCACCGGGCGCCGCTCGACAACCTATCTGAACTACGCCCCCGGTGAACTGTCCGGCTCTCTAACTGGTGAACTCGCCTATGACATTCGCGACAGCATTCCTGGCAACGTTGTGCGTAGCAAGCCGCTGCTGCGCAAGCGGCAACCCTTCTGGTATCTCGATCTGGTCAAACCGACCTGACAAAAGGAGCTTCCATCCATGAGACTGGCAAACAAAGTGGCGATTATTACTGGCTCTGCAAGCGGCATGGGCCAGGTGGCGGCTGAAATCTTCGCGCGCGAAGGCGCTCGCGTGGTCATCGCGGATATCGCGCGCGGGGCCGGCGAGGCCGCGGCAGAACACATACGTTCCGCCGGCGGCCAGGCCGTCTTCGTTCAGACCAACGTCGCGCGCGAGACCGAGGTCCAGCACCTGGTCGACGTCGTCATCGAAACATTCGGACAAATCGATGTTTTATACAACAATGCCGGCATCATGCCCGATGACGACGGCAGCGTGGTCGATCTGAGCGAAGCCACCTGGGACCGCATCATGGATGTCAATTTGAAAAGTACTTTTCTCTGCTCCAAGCACACACTGCCCCATATGGTGCGCCAGGGCCGGGGCTCGATTATCAATATCGCCTCTTTTGTGGCCTTCCTCGGCTGCACCGTCCCCCAGGATGCCTATACCGCCAGCAAGGGCGGGCTGCTGGCGCTGACCAAGTCGTTCGCGGTGCAGTACGGGCACCAGGGTATTCGCTGCAACGCCATCTGTCCTGGCCCCATTGAAACCCCCATGCTGCGCACGCTCTGGGTCAGCGAAGAGGCCCGTGACCAGCGCCTCAACCGCATCCCGCTCGGGCGCTTCGGCGCGCCCGAAGACATCGTCTACCTGGCGCTCTACCTGGCCTCCGACGAATCCACCTGGACCACCGGCGCCTGGCTAACTGTCGATGGCGGCATCTCTTCCAACTATTTTTAGCGGCATTACACGTCTTGCCCATTCAAAAAGAAGAGTGGTAGAATATAATTGTATACAGTATCTCAGAAGGTGCGTTGAGGGTCGCGGCCTTCTCTGCTATCTGACTATCCGCTGACAACTGCTCAAGCATGGGGGAAGCATGGCAGCTTTTCCAGCCGAGGTCGCCTTGAAAGCACGGGCAACCGAAAAATTGACCTTTACGGCTGTGCAGAAACTGGAACGCCAGAAGTTTGAAGCACTGGCTCTTTTGTTGTTTTTGGTGCTGATCTCGGTTATCTGGCTCCTCTTCCAGTTTGCTCCGCGCCTGGATGGCCCGGCTCTCTTCTCCAATGGCATGTATACGCTGACCTCGCTGGTCGGAGCCTTCTGGTGCCTGCGCGCGGCGTACCAGGCAGCTCACGGGCCGGTCATCTTGAGTAAATGCCATCGCCTGGCCTGGATCTTTATCGGCCTGGGCCTGCTGGCTAACGGCCTGGGCAACGTCTATTATGGCGTCTATCAATATCTGCTGAGAATCGAGCCACCTATCCTCTCTTATGCCAATATCGGCTTTACCCTGTTCTATGCCTTCTGCCTGTCTGGCATGCTGCTCCTGGCGGTGCAACAAAAAAGCCTGCGCCTGGGCCTCCATATGATTATTGACGCGCTAATCGCCATCTTCTGCGTTTTTGGCGCGTGCTGGTATTTTATCTTCGATCCGATCCTCGATAAACTTGAGCCACACACACTATTTCAGACCATCATCAGCATCTCGTATCCCTGCTGGGATATCTTGCTGATTATGGCGCTGATTCTGTTTATCTATCAACCCACCGCGCCTGTGCTGCGCTCCTCGATCTGGATCTTTAGCCTGGGCATTCTCGCGCAAGTCTGGGCCGATTTTGCCTATACCTACCTGACCAACGCGGGTCTCTACCGCTCGGGCACGGTGACCATTGATCCTTTCTGGTTCATCGGCTACATGCTGATCGGCATCGTACCACTCTACCAGTATCATTCAATCGCGCGCCATACCTACAACCAGCATGCCCTGGCTCCTAAAAACATCGCCAGAACCGAGCAACAGGCCAGGAATACCCAAAAATTTTCAGGTTATCTTGTGCTTTTTAAAAGCATGTTGATCTATATTCCTTTTATCGCGCTTTTGCTGCTGACCCTTTTCGCTCAATTCAAAGCGCATGATGCATTAGCCCATTTCCTGGATGTAGTCTGCGCGCTTGTCTTCGCGCTCCTGATCAGTCACTATGTCCTGGCAACATATGAGAACGCGCGCCTGGTTCATGAAAAAGAGCAGAGCAGAAATGCCTCGGAGGTCCTGCGCAAAGCGACGGCCAGCTTGAGCAGCGTACTCGAAATGGACCTGCTGCTCAGCCATATTGTGATTATTGGTGCGGCTGAGCTGGGCTTTGATACTGCCGCGCTGGTGATGGTGGAAGAATATGATCGCCCGCTCGCTGAACAGACCAGCCTCCTGGCTCGCGCCTCCAGCGCTGACCCGGCGCATGTGATGTCCTGGCGCGTCAGTGGATCGAAGATCTCGTATTGCCTGGCGCTGATGGGCAAAGAACTGGAAGTTCACTGGCAGGATACGCCGGCGCACACGGCGACCGTGGTTCACGAGTGGCACCTGGACCAGAAGATTCAATCGTCGCTCTTTGTGCCTCTGACCTACCAGGGCAAAATTCAGGGCAGCCTGGCCTTCTCGCGGCGCACTCACAGGAACTTTAGCGAACTCGAATACTACCTGGCCAGGGCTTTCGCCCAGGAAGCGGCCCAGGCAATCGAGCACGCGCATCTGTACGAGATGGTCAGCGAAAACGCACTCTTCGCCCAGGCGATGTCGAATGTAGCTGCCCGCCTGAATTCGGTCATCGCGACCGGCATGGGCCTGGGCAGCGAAATCCATCATTTGATCTGTACCGAGGGCACGAACGCGCTGCAAGCAGACCTGGCTGTGCTCTACGTTCATTACCAGGATCACCAGTTCGTGCCGCTCGGCGCGGTGGCAGGCGAGGTCGAGCCCCCGACGTTCCCGCAGGAGTGGCCCCCCATCTCGGTCCAGGACTACAACGCGCTGATCCTGCATTCTGTACAGCCAACTCTGCTCCAGGTGAAAAAACTGTCCGAGGAAGCGCCAGGAGCATACAGCGATCTGCCTGCCGCCGCCAACCTGTCGCGGCACTATCAGCAACAATCTCCCCTTCTGCTCACGCAGCATCCACCGCGACAGGGCGCGCAGACACTGCGCCTGCCAGTCGTGCCAGCGCGCGTGACGCAGCCGGGTCTTATCGCTCTCAAACAACCGCTGGGAACGCTACAAGATGCTCTGCAACGTCGCTACGTCTCCAAGGCAATCCTGGCCCCCCTCTTCATCCACCAGGCACCCGTGGGCCTGCTTGTGCTGGCTCGCACTCACAGGTCCGACGGACAAGAGAAACGCCCTTTCGCCCTGCCAGATCTCGAACTGGCTCGCGATTTCGCCGGGCAGGCCGCGATTGCTTTCACCAATGCCCGCCTCTACGAGCAACTGCACAATGCTCACCGCCGCCTGCAAGAGCTGGATCAGTTGAAAGACCAGTTTATGGTAACAGCCTCGCACGAGTTACGTACACCCCTCACGGCGGTTCAGGGCTACCTGGAACTGCTGGAAAATTACCACACCACACTCTCTACGCAACAACAACAGGAGTTTCTGGAAAAGGCCAGTCGCGGCTGCGAAGAGCTGATCCTGTTGCTCAACAATGTCATGGATGCCAGCCGCCTGGAGATCGAGGCTGGCATTCGCCCGGTCCATCTCGAACGGGTTCCGCTGCGCGAAATCGTCGAGAGCATTGTCGACCTGATCCTCCTCCAGGCCAGCCAGGAGCAGCGCGAAATTCGCATTAACATCCCTTCCCACCTGACGGTCAAAGCCGACCCGACGCGGCTGCGCCAGGTGATCCGCAATCTCAGTTCAAATGCCTTCAAGTATTCACCCCACGGCACACCGCTCAGCTTCTCCGCGCATCCACTTTTTACACAGGGCGCCTTTGTCGTCCTCAACATCACCGATTACGGCAAAGGTATCAAACTCGCCGACCAGGCCAGGCTATTCCAACGCTTTGTGCGCCTGGAAAGCGATCTCAACAGCACCGTGCGCGGCTCCGGGCTGGGCCTGTACATCTCCCGCCGCCTGGTCGAAGCCATGCACGGCACCATCTGGATCGAAAGCCTCGGCATTCCCGGCGAAGGTACCACCTTCTGCATCCAGCTCCCCATGTCCTGAATATGTATAAAACCCATTAAAGGCAGAAACAGGCAAAGGGGTGCTATCCGGCTGAGCCGGATAGCACCCCTTTGCCTGTTTCTGCCTTTAATGGGTTTCTTTTTTTTCTTTAGAATTATTGGCAGCATCAGCAGCGTCAGCCTGCTTTTTGATTAGCAGGGGCACATGCTGCTCGCAAAAGCGAAATGTGCGCCCACCTGACAACAGTTGAGCGTAAGCCGCAGGCTCCCCACAATTATCGCAGCGCCCGACGTGTGTTTTCACGGCCTTCATAAATTTGACCCTCCTTGCTAAACTCTGATCCTATCATATCATAAACATTCAGCCTCGCGGATATCTTCTTTGAAAGCGGAGCAAACAAAATGTCTTATGTAAGACTGATCGTGCTTTAGAGAAGATTGGTCCAAAATCTCGGATCTCTTCTACCAGAAAAATGCGCCGTTCAGGCGATTGTGTTAGCTAGCTAACAACCAGGAATACAAATTAAGCCCTGTTGATACATAAGGAAGACTGATTTCTCTATACAATGCTCCCTGCTTATGAATATCATTCAATGGAAGTCACAAATAAGGCTGAATAAAGTGGGTGGGTGTATCATATAAACAGTGGTAGATGGTGATCGTTGGGGTGCCAACTCTAATCTGTTGAGCACTGCCTGGGCCTCGCGCCCGTCGCAGTCATATCGCGCGCGGATATTGATTCCGGGCCGGTTCGGTTGCAGTTTTGCTCCAGATAAGCTCCGATCACCGTGACCACTGCAACGCGCTGGACCTGGTAGACCACGGCGAGCCTCATCTATCTTCGTTTGTGGTCTCCTTCCCATTTACACGAGGCGGCGGCTTTCCCTGAGTCTGCCGCCTCGTGCTATCTAGCTTAAAGTCGCACCCGTTTCCACACCAGAAGCGTCTTCCCCTTTTAAATAGCATCTATTTCGGCGTGCTCTTCTTCGTCGCGGATCTCCTCCATGGGGGTGCGCGGCGAGCTAAGGGCCGATTCGCGGATGTCGATGGCGAGTTTGCCGTCGAGGGCGCTGACATGGACTTCTCCATGTTCGGGGATATTGGCCAGAAGGATGCGCAGGCTGAGCGGCACGGTGAGCAGCTTTTCGATGACGCGGCGCAACGGGCGCGCGCCCTGGGTTTCGCTAAAGCCTTCTTTACAGAGCAGCTCGATAGCGCTGTCGTCGGCGTGCAGCGTCAGACCCTGTTCCAGAAGGCGCGTCGCCAGTTCGTTCATCTGCAGGCTGGTGATGGCGCGGGCCTGCTCGTGGTTGAGCGGGCGGAAGATGACGACCTCATCGATGCGGTTGAGAAATTCTGGCCGGAAGGTTTCGCGCAGGCGCTCCATCAGGCGATCCCTCTGCATGTCTTCGGTGGTGGATTTGCTGCTTGAGCGGAAGCCATGCGGCAGCGAGCGCCCGAGCATATCCGTACCAACATTAGAAGTCATGATCCAGATCGCGTGCTGCGCGTCGACGGTATGGCCCTGCGCGTCAGTCAGGCGTCCGGCGTCGAAGACTTGCAGGAAGAGGTCAAAGACTTCGGGATGGGCCTTTTCGACTTCATCGAGCAGGACAACGCAGTGCGGGCGGCGGCGCAGTTTGCCGGTGAGCTGGCCCTCCTGGTCGTGACCGATATAGCCAGGAGGAGCACCGATCATGCGCGAGACCGCGTGCTTCTCCATGTATTCGGACATATCCACGCGGATCAGGTGTTCGTCGGAGCCAAAGACATCCGCGGCCAGCGCCCGCGCCAGCTCGGTCTTGCCCACGCCGGTTGGTCCCAGGAAGAGGAACACGCCCGCCGGGCGATTGCGCGGCTTCAGACCCGCGCGCGCCACCTGGATGGCCTGGGTAACCCGGCCCACGGCCTCGTCCTGTCCAATGACACGCCGTTTGAGCAGCGCGTCCAGATTGAGCAGGCGGTCGCGCTCCTCGCGGCCCGGTGCCTGGACCGGGATGCCGGTGCGGTGCGAAATCACCTCGGCGATCAGCGATGGCGTGATAACTGGCTGCTCCAGTAACTCCACGTCATCGAGATAATCAACCTGCTCCTCCGCCTCGTCCTCGGCCAGGAAAACGCGCGCCTGCGAGCAGGCCTCATCAAGCACACTACAGGCCTTGTCGGGCAGGCGCAGATTGGGCAGGTATTGCACCGAGAGATGGACCGCGGCATGCAGGGTCTCCTTGAGGATATTGACGTGATGATGCTGCTCATACAGCTCACGCATCCCCATGAGGATGGCCAGCGCCTCTTCGGTAGAAGGCTCGTCGATCTGAATGGGGCGCAGGCGGCGCTCCATCGCGGCATCCTTCTCAATAGCACGGAACTCCTGGGGCGTGGTCGCGCCGATACAGCGCAGCCTGCCGCCGGCCAGCGCCGGCTTGAGAATGCCCGCGGCATCGATGCTGCCATCAGCCGCGCGCCCGGTACCGATCAGGAGGTGCATCTCGTCAATAAAGAGA
>DASVMX010000388.1:0-2999 GCA_036384215.1 Ktedonobacteraceae bacterium
AAAGCCCAAATGGGTCCAGGTCATGGCAGCACGCCGTCGAAAGACCCTCATTGTCTGTAGAAAATGCCATAACGACATTCATGCAGGACGGGCTGACGGACACCGTCGCAAGGATTGAAGACACTGGAGAGCCACGTGCCCGGAAATGTGCATGCGTGGTTCGGCGGAGGGCAGGGGGAAAAGGATTGCAACCGCAATACCTCGCCTGCTGCCTATCCGACTTCACCGCGATTGAGGATGTGTTGAACACATGGAGAAAGGCAGAAGCGATGATACACATTTTGTTGGCCGATGATCATCCGATTATGCGCGAAGGCCTGCGCGCTGTTTTAGAAACGCAGCCCGACTTCGAGGTAGTGGGAACGCCTGACCAGGCCGCCAATGGAGAAGACGCGCTGCGCCTGGCCCTGGAACTCAAGCCGGATATTTTACTGCTGGACCTGGAGATGCCAGTCATGGATGGAGTCGAGACCATACGCCGCCTGCGCCGCCAGGGCGCGAACGCGCCAAAGCCCGGCGCGCAGAACGGTCCGCATGTGATTGTCTTTACAGCCTTTGATAACGATGAGCGCATCATTGCCGCACTGGAGGCAGGGGCCAATGGCTATTTACTCAAAGGCGCTCCCCGCGAAGATATGTTTCACGCCATCCGCGTGACCATGCAGGGTGGTTCGCTGCTCCAACCTGTGATCGCATCCAAGCTCCTGCGTCACATGGGCCAGCACCAGAGCACCCATCTCTCCACCGCCCAGCAGCCATTTTATGAAGCGCTGACCGAACGCGAGCTAGAAGTGCTCAAGCTGCTGGCCCAGGGTATGCCCAACAAAGAGATCGCCTCCCACCTGGTCATCAGCGAACGCACCGCCAAATTCCACATCAGCTCCATCATGGGCAAACTCGGCGCGACCAACCGCACCGAAGCCGTAGCCCTGGCAGCCCAAAGAGGCCTGATTACCCTCCATGCATGAAAGGCAGAGCGCCTTTCATGCATGGAGGAAAGAAATTAGTGCTCAATGCTTGACAGGTGGGCAGATAACGAGTTACTCTTTGTAAATAAGGAAAGCAAGTATTACCTCGCAAAGCGTTCTCAGGTGGTGTTTTTTATGTAACATGGAAGAGATTACACCTATACATATAGCGCTGGAGAAAGAAGATCTCTCGCTAGAATACCTCGATATGCGCGATGTGGGCGATGGACACATGAGCGCGGTGTTGTCCGCGCTCCAATTTCAACACAAGCTTTTCATGCGTGAAATGAAGAGTGAGCTGTTACCGGGTGCCATTTCTTTGCAAGACGTGCAGGTGGTCCTGGACTTTATCTGTGGTCCGGGGAGCTGGTGTATGGATTTCAGCCGGCGCTATCCTGGCAAACAGGTGTATGGGGTTGATATCAATTCGACGATTATTGAACAGGCTCAGAAGAATGCCGCCCAGGCAGATCTGCACGAGCTTGAGTTTCTGGCTGTGGATAGAAGACGTGCTTTACCTTTTCCCGCGCATACTTTTGATTGTATTCATCTCCAGAATGGCACCAGTCTGTTTACTATGGAGCAATGGCCGGATGTCATGGCCGAGATTACCCGCGTCTTAAAACCCGGCGGCTGGCTGAATTTGCTGGATTTTGAGATGGGGCCGGCCTCGCAGCCGGCGATAGATCGCCTGTTAACGTTTCTGGGGCAGATCCTGGCCAGGATGCACCGCAGCATTGAGCCAGAGGGCCGGGCGCCATTCACCGGGTCGACACTGGGCCCACAGCGGATGGCGCAGTGGCATTTTACGGATATCGGCTATCAGCTCTACCCGGTTGACCTGGGGGGCTGGAATAATCCCATGGGCCGGGCTTACCTGGCCTGGAGTGTGATGCGCCCGGAGATGATGGTGTATCTGGCTGAACGAACTGGACTGGGCACAAAAGAGACATTGCAGCCGCTTTTGCGCGAGGTTCAGCGGGAATTGCGCCAGATTGACTTTTGTGGCTTTGGGATGCTGCTCTCATCGTTTGGGCGAAAACCTGTGCCGTAGAGTAGGAAGTGTTTATTAGTGAAGGGAGTGTGTGCGATGGAGCACGATGGGCAGAAGACACCGGAGTACTGGCAGGAAACGGCGGCTTCGGAAGTAGCGCGTGTGTTTTTTGGTCACTCGTATATGATAGACGCGTTGGGGAGCCTGGTGCCCGCGGCGATTGATCTGAGGGAAGTTCAGCGTGTGCTGGATGTTGGCTGCGGCAATGGAGAATGGGCACGCCGCCTGGCGCGCCAGTATCCGCATATCCACATCCTGGGAGTCGATACCTCTGCGCATTTGATTCAAGAGGCGCTGAAGCGGGCCGAGGAGGAAAGTCTACAGTCGCTGACTTTCTATCAATTTGGGACCGCCCAGGCACTTACTTTTGACGACGAGAGCTTCGATCTGGTCCATGTCCACTCGCTGGCCTCGTTTATCTCCACGGCTATGTGGACGCGCATTCTCGACGAGATGATTCGCGTGCTCAAGATAGGTGGCTGGCTGAATATTGTGGATTATGAGCACGGCACTACTTCCAGCCTGGCGTTTAATCGGCTGGCCGCGATGGGCATGGCGGGTGTGCGCGCTCTGGGAGGAAGTATTGCTCCCGCTTCGCCGACCAGGGGGGCCGCGGCGCGCCTCTACGGTTTTCTGGTCGATGCCGGGCTTATCGATGTATCCTATTCTGTCCATGCGCTGGACTACGGAGTCAACAGCAATCCAGGCACGCGGGCGTTTCTCGATGACTTTGTCGTCGATATGCTGAACTTCAAGCCCTTTATTCTGCAACTGGGTTTGACCGATGAAAAGACCTTCGATACCTTGCTGGCCCAGACCCGGGTTGACTTCTACCTGCCAGATTCCTGCGGTTATGCCTATCTGATTTCCGCCGTGGGCCGCAAAGAACCTTGAAGATCTGAACGCGCAAAGTGCCCCGTCGACTCCTCAGCGCCTGCGGCGCTTCGCACAGAGTTTGTCGGATGGAGCTGTTGGGC
>DASVMX010000389.1:0-7194 GCA_036384215.1 Ktedonobacteraceae bacterium
ACCCCACAACTTTTGAGAATCCCTGTATAAAGTAGTACTCATATTGACAATATAGAAAGTAGCATGGCATACACTATCTTTCAATTAAGGCGAACCGTGTGAATGGAGTGGCTCCGGTGAGGAGGTGTTTGTTTGTGATCCTTTCGCGACGCCAGCAGGGCATATTTGTGATGGTTTTGTGTTATTATTATAGGAGACTATTTCTTAAGCACAGAGCCCCAATGACGCAAAACAGTGTATAGAATATTTGATTACGGAAGTAATAGGAGGTTTTTCCGTGGTAAATGAAAAAAACTGGTCGTCTTCTCATGAGCAAGCAAGCTCCCCTGAGCCTGTAAGAGAACGCAAAGAACTGTTGGGCTGGTGGTATCGGCTGAGTTCGCCTGCCGAAGACTTTTCGGCTCCTCCCAACGAGGCTATTCCCCGCAGCCGGCTGGCGAGTATTTTGATCTTGATCACACTTGTCGCATCAATTGCTTTTATTCCCGCGGCTTTAACCAGTGATGACCTGCATGTTGTCCCCCCGGTGTCAGGCATGTTTATAGCTGGATGTCTGTGTATTCCGCTGAACAGGCGTGGCTATGTAACATTCGTCGGCATCCTGATTGTGGGCTCGCTGGATGCGGCTCTGATCTACTCACTACTCTCCTATCCACACTTTACGCTTACGCAGAATGCGGTCCCGATCTACGATCTGTTCGTCTTATCGGATATCATAGCGATCTCTTTGCTGCCAATCAACAGCATTTTCTTTGTCTCAGCTTATCACAGCATTTTCATGCTCGCCGATATTGTCCTCCAACCGCATACACCGGATTTGCAGTTTCTCCTCACCAGCACAAGCTATAGCCTGATGATTCGCCCACTGACGATCCAGATTGTGGTCGCCATCATTACTTATTTGTGGGTGCGCAATACACTTCACGCTCTGAAACGCGCCAACCAGGCGGAGATCATCGCGCGACTTGAGCATACACTTGCTCTGCAACAAATGGATCTGGACGAAGGTATCCAGCAGATTCTTGCGACCCTGGTAGAGGCAGCGAATGGCAATGTCAATGTGCGAGCTCCACTGGCGCGACAGAGTGTGCTCTGGCAGGTCGGCGTGGGACTGAATACCCTGCTGGCCCGCCTCCAGCGCGCCAGCCAGACCGAACGCGAGCTCCAGTATATGAAAGAGGAGATACGGCGTCTTCTGCTGCATATCCACAGGGCAAAAGGGCAGCAGACACCGCTCTGGCTCTCAGCCGGGGGCACAGAGCTTGATCTCCTGATCAGCGAACTACTGGGCTCTATTCTCTTCTGATGGTAATAAAGGAACCCCGGCGGCCAGCCGAAGCTGGTAGCGCAAGAACTGCGCCGCTTCTTCGCCTGATTACAGTCTCAGGGGAATTGCAAAGGGTTTCGATGGCTTGCTGGCGCAGAATGAATTTCTGAACTTTGCCGCTGGCGGTCATGGGATAGGATTGGACAAACTGGATGTAGCGCGGAATTTTCTGGTGGCTGATACGCTCTTTGCAGTAAGCGCGCAATTCCTGTTCGTTGATCTCCGCGCCCTCTTTGGACAGGATGACGGCCAGGAGTTCTTCGCCGAAGAAGGCATCGGGAACGCCGAGCACCTGGGCGTCGGCTATGTGGGGATGGCGCAGGAGTAACTCTTCGATTTCGCGGGGGAAGATGTTCTCACCGCCGCGAATGACCATCTCTTTGAGGCGTCCGACGATATTGATGTAGCCCTGCTGGTCCATGGTAGCCAGGTCTCCGCTGTGCAGCCAGCCCTCGGGATCGATGGTTTCGGCGGTTTTCTCAGGCATGTTATAATAGCCCGCCATGACGGCGAAACCCCGGCAGCAAAATTCGCCGCGCTCGCCACAGGCGACGATCTGGCCAGTGACGGGGTTGATAATTTTGGCTTCCATGTGCGGATGAGAGATGCCCACGGTGGCCGACTTGCGCTCGAAGGAGTCGCCAGGTGGGGTGTATGTGACACCGCCGGTTGATTCGGTCAGGCCGAAGGTGATAGCCACGTCGGCGTTCATGCGCGCTTTGACCTGTTCCATGACAGTTACCGGGACAGGCGCGCCTCCGCTGAGTACGACTTTTAAGGTAGTCGGTCTGTTCTGCTCAAATTCGGGATGCTGGAGCATGGCGATGAGCATGGTGGGAACGGCGAAGATATATTCGCAGCCCTCCTGTCTGATGATTTGCAGGGTCTTGAGCGCGTCGAAGCCCAGCAGGGGATGGAGGGTAAATTTGCCCACAATCGCGCCCGCGGCGATGCCTGCGCCCGCGATATGGAAAAAGGGCAGGGGCAGACAATAGCGCGTACCCTGCTCAGTGGGAACACCGGAGCGATACAATCCCATCTGGAGAGAATTAATGATGTTGGCATGGGTGAGCATGGCCCCCTTGGGGAAGCCGGTCGTGCCAGAGGTATAGAGGATGAGCGCGGGATCAGAGGGAGTAACCGAGGCCTGACGCTCGCGCAGCGCTTCTGTGCTAACCGCCGCGCCGCTGGCGACCATTTCACTAAAGAGTTGGGGACGCACGTTCTGTTGCTCTAACAGATCCGCGGGCGGGCGGCCTATCAGGCAGATCGAACGTAGCATGGGCAGGCGCTCGCTGCTCACCTCTCCGTTTTTCTCGCCGGGCGTGACCATGGAAAGAACGGTGGCCAGGCAGTTGTGATCGCGCACCTGGGCCATGAAGAACAGTGCTTTTACATCTCCCTGTTTGAGCACGTACTCCAGCTCCGTGGCCCGGTAGACCGGGTTGACCGTGACCAGCACCAGCCCGGCTTTGGCGCTGGCAAACTCAAGTAGCAGCCACTCCGGCAGATTGGCTGCCCACACGGCGATATGGTCTCCTTTTTGCAGACCCAGCGCCATCAGCCCGCGCGCCACCGCGTCAATACGCGCGCGATACTCGGCGTAGGTCCAGCGAATATCCAGCGCGCCGCCAAACTCAGGATAACAGGAATAGACCACGGCCTTGCGCCCAGGAACCTCCTCTGCGCGGCTATCTAAAAGGTCTCCAAGCGTGGTATCAAGGAGAGTCGTTCCCTCGTCATCTGCCTGCCAGCAGGACAGGCCATCTTTGGTCATGCCCATAAATCGCTCCTTTGAGGTGGTACTGGGAAACATCGGGAAAAATCGGCGTGACACCGCGATCTTAAACGCTGTACAAGGGTCACAAAATGGTCGGAACGGATTCGATTTACTCAACATAGTAGCATATATGCCCACCAAATGCGAATAGATCATCTCGGTTTTTTACCAGGCATTGGATGTTCGCCATAACCTGTGAATGGAGCGACGTCGCTTGCCCACGTCGCTCCATTCACAGGGATTTCGCAACACGCTCCAGTTTGAGGGGAAGTGTATACTACCAGCGCGAAAGTAGGGAAAACTATCATGTGGAAAGAAGAGTTCCTCTCTTGCAGTTGTTGAGAAACGCGATGGAGGAAGGACGGGCAAATGACGGAAGAGAGGAAGAAGTTCCTTTCTGTTTTCATGGCTGTTGATCTGTACCTGATTCTTGAAAGGGTGCGCCTGAACTATGGAAATTGCGATTACGCTCCAGGTAAATGGAGTCGATCACGAACTCACCCTCGATACCCGGACAACGCTTCTGGATGCGCTGCGCGAACATCTGGGGATTACTGGTCCGAAGAAGGGCTGTGACCACGGACAATGTGGGGCCTGCACTATTTTACTCGACGGACGGCGCGTGTATAGCTGCCTGGCCCTGGCGGTTGCCCACCAGGGCTCGCGGATTACAACCATTGAAGGGCTGGCCAGGGACGGGCATTTGCACCCTCTCCAGCAGGCGTTTATTGAACACGACGCGCTGCAATGCGGCTATTGTACGCCGGGACAGATCTGTTCGGCGGTTGGGATGCTGCGCGAGGCGGAAGATGGCTGGCCAAGCGTGGTGAGCATTGACCTGAATGAGACCCATCCCGCGCTCTCCGACGATGAGATTCGCGAGCGCATGAATGGTAATCTCTGCCGCTGCGGAGCTTACGCGAATATTGTGCCCGCGATCGCGGAGGTGGCACAGAAGGAGGGCCAGCGATGAATCCTTTCCGCTATGTGCGCGCCACGGACGCGCCTACTGCTCTCGCGCTGCTGGCAATGGACCCTCATGGCTCTTTTCTCGGCGGCGGCACTAATCTCGTCGATCATATGAAGCTGGGCATCGCGCAGCCAGAGCTGCTGGTTGATATCACCCACCTGCCCTATAATCGCCTGGAACAGTTAGCTGATGGCGGCATGCGCATCGGCGCGATGGTGCGCAATAGCGACCTGGCCGTCGATCCCCTGATTCGCGCGCGCTATCCCATGCTGGCCCAGGCGTTGCTGGCGGGCGCGTCAGCCCAGTTGCGCAACCTGGCTACCACTGGCGGTAATCTGCTCCAGCGCACGCGCTGCGTCTATTTTCAGGATGCCTCAATGCCCTGTAATAAACGCGTGCCCGGTAGCGGCTGTCCCGCTCGCGCGGGCTATAACCGCGATCTGGCGATCCTGGGCGCGTCGGAGATGTGTATCGCGACCCACCCCTCGGATATGGCCGTGGCACTGGCCGCGCTCGACGCGGTAGTGCGCGTACTTGGTCCCGATGGCGAACGCGCGCTCCCCCTGGCCGATTTTTATCGCCTGCCCGGCAACGAGCCGCAGCGCGATACTGTGCTCAACCACGGTGAACTGATTACCGCTGTCGATCTGCCAGATCTGCCCTTCGTCACGCGCTCGCACTATCGTAAGGTACGCGACCGCGCTTCTTACGCCTTCGCGCTGGTTTCGGTCGCCGCAGCGCTCGATCTGGAGCAAGGCAGGGTGCGCGACTGCCGGATCGCGCTGGGAGGAGTCGCGCCTGCTCCCTGGAGGGCGTGGAAAGCCGAGGCCATGCTGCGCGGCGCTCCGGCGACCGAGGAGATGTTTCAGCGCGCCGCGGAGGCCGAACTGGCCCCCGCGCAGCCGCTGCCCGGTAATGCCTTTAAAGTTCCCCTGGCGCGCAATACACTTGTACGTACACTGCTCGATCTCACACAGGAGGGCTACGTATGAAACCTCTGACACACGCCATTGGCGCACCCCTGGACCGCATCGAGGGGCGCGAGAAGGTCACAGGCTCTGCTCTCTATGCCTACGAACACCAACTGAAAAATGTAGCCTACGCCTTCCCCGTCCAGAGCACTATCGCCAGAGGACGGGTAATCTCCATAGACACCAGTCGCGCGCAGACTATACCTGGCGTCCTGGCGGTGCTCTCAGCCGCCAACGCGCCGCGCCTGGGGCCAGTTGACGACGCCGACCTCGCAGTCCTGCAGTCCACCGAGATTGCTTACTATGGACAATTCGTCGCGGCTGTAATTGCCGAAAGCCTGGAGATTGCGCGCTACGCCGCCGAATGCCTGGTAATCAGCTACGAGGAATGGCCGCACGATGTGGATCTGCAAACGGATCGCAAAGACCTCTACAAGCCCGCCAGGGTCAACGGCGATTATGAAACTGATACGGAGAGTGGAGATGTTGAAGCCGCACTGGCCTCCGCCCCGTTCTCGATTGACTGCGTCTATACTACCCCGGCTGAGCATAACAATCCCCTCGAAACGCACGCGACCATTGCTGCCTGGCATGACAATGAAGTCACGATGTATGATGCAACGCAGGGCGCCGGCTGGACACAGGATATCATCGTGAAGGCCTTTAAGCTTCCCCACGAACACGTCCATATCATCGCGCCCCACGTGGGCGGAGCCTTTGGCTGCAAAGCCTTCGCCCATCCGCACACTATCCTTGCCGTCATGGCCGCGCAGGTCACCAGGCGCCCGGTAAAGCTCGCGCTGACCCGCCAGATGATGTTCGCGGTCGCCGGCTATCGCACCCCAACGATCCAGCACATTCGCATGGGAGCGGCTAAAGATGGAAGGCTGACCGCCATTGCCCACGATGTGATCACGCAGACCGCGAGAATCCAAGAATTCGCCGAGCAGGCCGCGGTGCAAACGCGCACCATGTACGCGGCCCCCAATCGGCGCACAACTCATCGCCTGGCACGCCTGGACGTGCCGGTACCAGCATGGATGCGCGCTCCCGGCGAAGCGCCCGGCATGTTCGCGCTGGAGTCAGCCATGGATGAGATGGCGCTGGCCTGCGGGCTCGACCCGATTGAGTTTCGCATTCGCAACGAGCCGGAGATTGATCCAGAGACAGGCCTGCCCTATAGCAGTCGCAACCTTGTGGCCTGCCTGCGCGAGGGAGCGCGGCGCTTCGGATGGGACAGGCGCAATCCGCGCCCGCGCGCGCACCTGGAGGGTCGCTGGCTGGTCGGCAGCGGCGTAGCAGCTTCAACCTACCCGGTCTTCCAGACCCCCGATCCTACTCATGCGCGCGTACATGTCGATCACGAGGGTAACTACACCGTCAGGATCGACGCCGCCGATATCGGCACCGGGGCCAGGACTGCCCTCACACAGATCGCGGCGGATGCTTTTGAGGTCCCGGTCGAATGTGTCTGTGTTGAGATTGGCAATACCAACCTGCCACCTGCCACCGGAGCAGGTGGTTCCCGGGGCACCGCCTCCTGGGGCACCGCCATCGTTGACGCCGCCAACAAACTCCACGCCTGCCTGGCCGATGAACACAATGGCCTGATTCCGCCCGCGGGCATTGAAGTCACAGGAGAACTTGGAGAAAATCCCGAAGCGCAGCGCTTCTCAATGCACTCTTTCGGCGCGCAGTTCGCGGAAGTGCGTGTGAACGCCGACACCGGCGAGGTACGCGTACCCTATCTGCTGGGCGTTTTTGCCGCCGGGCGCATTATCAATCCCAAGACAGCGCGCTCACAGTTCCTGGGCGGCATGACCATGGGACTCTCCATGGCCCTGGACGAGGAAAGCTATATGGACCAGCGCTTCGGCGACTACGTTAACCACGACTTCGCGAGCTACCATATCGCGAGCGATCCCGACATCGGCACCATTGATATCGCCTGGATCGACGAGCACGACCCGCATGTCAACCCGCTGGGAGTCAAGGGCATCGGCGAAATCGGCATCGTTGGCACCGCCGCGGCCATCGCCAACGCTGTCTACCACGCCACTGGCATCCGCGTGCGCGACCTGCCCATCACCCTTGATAAGCTCCTGGGCTAAGAGATTTCACTCAATGAGAGAAGCGACGATGAAAC
>DASVMX010000390.1:0-4688 GCA_036384215.1 Ktedonobacteraceae bacterium
CAGAAGCGTTTTTTGCAAAAAAAACGCTTCTGCTTCATCGGTAGCCCTTTTCCTGCCCTCTCTCTTTTGGGCGAGCACAGAGCAGTATGAACTGGTAAGAGGATAGTGATGATAAACGAAACACAAAATATCGGCGAGACGCGCTACGCGTTCGCGCGGGATACGAGGCGTATGCGCAGGGTTGCCATTCCGGCGGCCATTGTGTTGCTGGTGGCGGGGTTGATTGTTGCGCTGGCTGTTGTGAATGTGTTACCGCCAGGGCTGGGCTGTGTCGTGGGACTGGCCTTCGCGCTGGGCGTGCTGAGCCTGATTGCGCTGATACCGCTGCTGGTTTTTTTCTACGGCTATAGCCGGGGTGGTTTCTGGTTGAGTGAGCAGGGGGTGCGCGTGCATTTTCCCGGAGAGGATGAACAGCGCATGGACTGGTCGGAGGCGCTCTACGCCGTGGACGAGGGCGAAGAGTACCTGGTAAGGAGCAAAGGCAAAGAGGGCTATGGGCACCTGGTGGCCAGGGAGCGCTATCTGCGCCTGCACCTGGAAGGTCTGCTGCCGGAGCAGCGCGCAGAGGTCCAGCACGCGCTGGCCGAGCACGTGGAAATTCGCCAGCCGGGTCTGTTCACTTTCGCTACGTTGCTCAATTCCAAAAAAGAGACCGTCGCGCGCGGGCGTCTCTATCTATTTGGAGACAACCTGCTCTGCGCGGAGAATCGCGGCCAGCGGCGGGTCTTCATCGCCGCTCCCATCCGCAAGCTAAGCTGGGTGCGCGAGCGCGAGCCTTTCCAGGTTGGCAGACTGGAATGCGAGGCCTTCGCGCTCAACTACGACAAAAAAGAGTATGTCATTATGCTGGGCTACGAAATGACTACCCGCGGCGCGCTGGGCAGCACCTCTCACTGGATACAGACTGGCAGCGCCAGGGAATGGATCGAAGCCCTGTCTCCATCCCTCAGATAAGAAATCTCGCACGCCTGAGCCAGCAGCATTCCTCTCCCTGGCACAAGATCTTGTGCCAGGGAGAGGAGGCTTTTCTTTTATGTGAAGCCACTGCTATTGAGACAGATGAGGTGGGAAGCCAAAAGAGGTGGTCAACTTCGGGTTCAGGAAAGCTGTAATCAAATACCTGGCTGATGTGAGACAATGAAGGAAATGTTCGCAGAGGAAATATGCCGTGCAGTATGGAGTCTATGTGCCCAATTTTGGGCCGTACGCGGATGCGCGTGTGCTTGCCGAGCTGGCGCACGAGGCGGAGGAGGCTGGTTGGAATGGGTTCTTTTTGTGGGACCAGGTATCGAAGACGACTCTGACGCCAGGCGCTGATCCGATGGTTGATCCGTGGATTGCGCTGGCCGCGATGGCGCTGCGCACACGCACGCTGCGCCTGGGACCGCTGGTTACGCCTCTGCCCCGGCGGCGCCCGTGGGTGATCGCGCGCGAAACGGTGTCGCTGGATCACCTGTCGGGTGGGCGGCTGATATTTGGCGTGGGATCGGGAGGTGGATATTTCGACTTTGAGGCGCTGGGCGAGCCTGCGGACGCGAAGGAACTGGCGGCGCTGCTGGATGAGGGTCTGGAGGTGCTGGCAGGACTCTGGAGCGGGGAACCCTATCACCACGATGGGACGGCGTATCATATTGAGACAGCGCAGTTTCTGCCGCGCCCGCTGCAAACTCCGCGCATTCCCGTCTGGATCGCGGGCATGTGGCCAGCCAGAGCTCCCCTGCGGCGCGCGGTCCGCTGGGATGGCGTAATGCCCATTGGACGCGATCTGCCTCTGGCGGGTATGCTCACGCCGGAAGAGATGGGGGAGATTGTGCGCTACGTGACCGCGCAGCCCGGCTATACCAGTCCATTCGAGGTTATCCATTCAGGCATTAGCACAGGTAGAGATAAAGTCCACGATGGTGAAATCGCCGCGGCGTATCAGGAGGTTGGCGTGACCTGGTGGATAGAAAAAATCCTGCCCGAGCGCTGGGGAAGCTGGACCGACTGGCCCCTTGAAGCCATGCGCGCTCGCATCTGGCAGGGACCCCCAAAGGCATAGCCCTGCTGGGGCGTGGACAGCAGGGCGGCGTTGCTGCTACAATAGGCGCGAATGAAAACAAACCATCACCACGTTCACCTGTACAGATGGGCGTCGGGGTACCGTTGAGGAGGCAGAATGCGCGGCGAGACAGGGGCTGATTTTGTTGAGGCGCTGGCCCGCGGGCTTGATGTGATTCGGGTCTTTGGCCCCAACCGGCGGATCATGACACTGAGTGAGGTGGCCAGCGCCTCCGGGCTCGCTCGCCCGACAGCGCGCCGGATGCTGCTGACTCTTGAGGAACTGGGGTATGTCCGCGTCACGCAGGGCAAGTTCGCGCTTACCCCGCGGATTTTAGAGCTTGGCATGGCCTACATCGGCTCAACCAGCATCTGGGAGGTCGCCCGCCCGCACCTGGAGCGCCTCGTGGAATGCACCAACGAGTCGTCGTCGCTGGCGCAGCTCGATGGCTCGGACATCGTTTACATCGCCCGCGTGGCGGTTCCCAAGATCATCACTCTCGCCGTGACCATTGGCACGCGCTTTCCAGCTCTACAGACCTCGCTTGGCAAGGCGCTGCTCGCTTATTTGCCGCCGGAAGAACTCGAGCGAACCCTTGCCGAGCCAGGCCGTTCTGGCATTACCCCGCTCTGGAATCCGACAAAGGAAGAGCGCGACCATGTTTTATGCGAAGTGAGAACACGGGGATGGGCGCTCTCCGATGAACACCTGGCACGCGGCGTGCGTTCGATTGCCACACCTGTGCGCGACGGAACAAACCAGGTGGTTGCCGCGCTCAACGTGAGCGTTCACGCGGCAGAGACCAGCATTGAGACCCTGACCGGGGAATATCTCCCGCTTCTCTTGCAGGCCGCCGCGGCAATCAGTGCCGACTGGGCACGCTGGCAAAATCGCCCGACGCTGACACTCGGCTAGTTTTTATCTCAATGCTGTCTCTGCAATGGAAGTGGTTCTGCGCTGGACCAGTTCGGCGATTGCGTCGGCGATGTGATTGTCCTGGATGCTATAATCTCCGGCCACCACGCGCAGGCGATGGGCGGTAGCCAGCACGTCAGCGGCGGTGTAGCCTTCGGGGGCGACAAACTTGTAACAGGCCATTTCGAGCAGTTGTCCATTGGGATCTCTGAAATAGATAGAATCCATAAAGCCGCGGTCGATGTTGCCTGTGTTCCAGATTCCGCGCTCGTTGAGGCGCAGGGCGACCTGCGTGTAGGTGGCGCGGGAGACGTTCAGCGCGAGATGATGGAGATTGCCGATGCCCTCTGGATTGGGCGTAGGATCATTTGTGCGGGTCGGGCGCACAAAAAAGGTGAGCAGGCGTCCATCACCTGGATCGAAATAGAGATGGGTTTCATCTGGAACATCAAGGTTGGGCTGCTCGAAGACAAGGGGCATGCCCAGCACATCCTGGTAGAAATCTATAGTTGCCTGGCGATTTGAACCAACAAAAGTGATGTGGTGAACGCCTTGCGCCTGGATCTTTGCTATTGACATAGGTATGGCTCCTTCTGGAAGAGAGAACCAGCAGACAAGATTGCTGGTTCTCTCCTATTTTAATCACAGATGACCCGCGTTTGTTAAATTCTAAACCAGAGATGGCGAATCTGGTCTATGACTTTGGGATCGCCACTTGTCTCGCCACCTGGAAAACGCTGGTAGGTGGTGAGGACAAAATCCGAGGCATTTTTGAAATGGAAAACGGCCTGTACGCCATCCAGGTTGTCTGCTGGCACGCAGGCGAACTGGCCATCCTTGACGGTAGCGCGCCACTGACCACCCCATTCGCCATCAACGACAATCCCGATGACCGCGTTCACCCCTTGCGCTGACTCCTCGGCCACAGTGTACTGCATGACGATAAACATGTACGGCATTAAGATACCGGCGGTGCGTTCATCGAGCAGACCAGTTTTCTCTCCCAGACCCCACTTCATATCCCAGGTGTGAATGCCATAGTCGATGATCTGGAAGGAGGGATAAAAACAGGTTGGGATCTGGCCCATGTAGGGATGAGGAATGGTCTTCCCCATCCACTCTTCCGCCGTGAGAGCGTCGAAAATAACAAACATCTCATCCGAGTCGCGTTTGAGGCGGGAGATGGCTTCTTCGCGCGGCAGGCTGCGGAAAGCCTGGGCGTGTTCGTTGAGCCGCGAACCCATGATGAGCAGGCCGAGTGGCTCGCCCGGTTCGCCTTTGCGAGCCATTTCCCAGGCTGTCAGGTAGCCCTCTGTAACGTCGATCATATGCCCAACCAGATCGCGCACCTGCCACTCGCTACAGGCGGTCTGGACATACCAGTTGGCGGGATCATCGATGATCGCGTAGAATCTGGCTCGCTCGGTACGCGCTACGTCGAGAACGGTCTCTTTGCTACCGGGGTCCATAGGATTGACTGGCATACTATTACCTCCTCGTAATGCCTGGCTGCTTTTGCCTTGAATAATCAGGTCTGGCTCTGTTCTGACGCCTATTTTCGGGGAAAAATCTGGCTATTGCTCCTCTGGACCATCGCTGCTGGCGGCCTCAGAGAAACCGATGCCAGTGGGATACTCCATCTGTCTTTCTCCCCTCCCTGCTCTGTTCCAATGGTTTACAGTCCTCTCGACATGGGGATGCCGCCAGGATGGCCTGGCTAAACCAGGTGGCC
>DASVMX010000391.1:0-6100 GCA_036384215.1 Ktedonobacteraceae bacterium
CCTCGGTCACATCCATGGTGCAGAAATGATTCGTCAGCTCCGGCTGCGCTTTGATGCCAGAGAAGTCCAGGCGGTAATCTCGGATCATGCCCTTGATGGCCTCGGTCGCGCGGATCTGCGTCTTAAGCTTCTCAGGTGTGAGTTGTTTCCCGTCATAGTGGATATGGCCAATATTCTCTTCCAGCCATTTGAAGGCCGCGTCCACCTTAGCCTGGGGCACCTCGGCGGCCAGGCGCACAATTTCCCACTGGTCAATATGCTCGACATCGACCCCGAAGATCTTGAGCCAGGTCGCGGGATCAGCCGTCGCTGTGTACATACCCATTGGACGACCGCCAAACAGGCCGAACGTTTGTCCGCGCAAGCCGGAGACCGCGCTGGCGGCGCGCACAAAGCTGCGCACCTTGCCATAGACCACCGGATCGTCGATATCCCCGTAGGCGCGAGAATAGCGCGTGCCGGCCTGGCTGAGTCCACCGGCGCTGGCCAGCATACCTACCAGGCCCGGATACTTCGGATTAACATTACTCAGGAGCAGCAAGGGTCCTGGCGCGAAGCGCGAGGCCAGCGCAGGCAGATGAGGAAAGACCCAGACTGAAAAGTGAAAGATCGTGCAGGAGCAGCCCAGAGCAGCCAGGCGCTTGCCCTCGCTGACCGCCTGCTCGTTGGTGCAAATAATCTCGCCAGGGACAACCTCGTAGCCATCAGCCTCTAACCTGGCTTGAATGCGCTGTTGCGCGCCGCGGTTGAGTTCATCGACTTCCTGGGCGACAAAAGGCCGTCCATCGGAGAAGGTGAGGAGACCAATACGTGTCATTTTTCTGATCCTTTCAAGAAAAATACAGATACCAGGCTACAGAGGAGCTAGGAAAGATCTTCCTGCCCTTTTCTGATCCTGGAAAGGTCCGCTCCCACGGCCACGTGAGGCCGCGAGGAATTGCGAATATTTAATGTTGGAGCCAGAACAATCTCTTGCCTGGTAATGGGCGTCGTATTTTTGTGTTGCAGACGCTGGAAGAGGCGCAGAGCCGCGGTACTTCCGATATCATAGACTGGCTGGGTAACTGTCGTAACAGAGCCCAGAGCCGCCCAGGGCATCTCATCGAAGCCCACCAGCGCGAGATCCTCGGGGATGCGCAGATTGCGCTCGCGAATGGCCGTCAGCGCGCCCACGGTCATCAGGTTATTCGCGCCAAACAGCGCGTCGATGGGCTGCTCCAGATCGAGTAGCTCACGGGTCAACTCCAGGCCACTTTGCTCTTTGAAAGAGCCGCTGCGCACCAGGGCCGGATCGTAGAGCAGACCCGCCTCCTGCAAGGCCAGGCGATAGCCTTCCAGGCGCTCGCGCCCGCTGGTGGTAAGCGTGGGTCCAGAAATCATGCCGATGCGGCGATAGCCATTGGCGATCAGGTGCGCCGTGGCCTCGCGCGCGCCGCGCACATTATCTACCAGCACCACATCGACCTCGCTATCCTTCACGCGCCGGTCCACCGCCACCACTGGAATGTGGTGATCCTGAAAGAGCCTGAACGTGCGCTGGTTCTCGCGGGTCGGGACCACAATCGCGCCCGCCACTCGTTCCGCGCAGAGCACCTCGATATACTGGCGTTCTTTATTCGCGTCTTCATCGGAATTGCATAAAATAAGGCTATAGCCATTGCGTTGAGCCATATCTTCGACGCCGCGCACCAGAGAGGTGAAGAAAGGGTTCTGAATATCAGTGATCAGCAGGCCAATGATCGTCGAGTGGTTGCCGCGCAGAGTACGCGCGGCCCGGCTGGGCTGGTATTGCAGCTCCTCGACGGCGGCGCGCACGCGGGCGGCAACCTCTGGTTCCACGTATGCCGTGCCGTTCAGCACGCGCGAAACCGTGGCAATTGAGACGCGCGCAAGCCTGGCCACATCCTGAATGTTCGCCATAATCCGCCTTACTCCCTTTGACGAGCAGAAAAATATCTCTGTAGTATGTAAACCTTTTCGTGGGAACATCGCTCTTTTACATAGCTCAAGGAGTCAATGTAAACCTTTTCTTGAAAAGGGGTAAGCATTGCTGTCTGAGCAGTACTGATGAGTAGTATAAATGAGGTTTTGCCGCTTTGTCAAGGGAGAAATCGCCAGCTTCTTCCGACAAAACTCTTGTATTTATCGAATTTCATGCTACTGAAAGGCAAAAAAACAACGCGGATTTTTCCCACCACTTGACAAAAAACCGTGCGGTTGTGTATCATTCACATCAGAACTGATCCACGAAAACCATTTCATGAACAAGGAAAGCGGCGAATGGTCCCTGAAAACCTTTACATGGATCAGAAAGTATTTTGTTGCAAAGGAGCTGTAACCATGCACACCCCATCTCCGGCGCTCATCGGTGATGCGCGTTCTGTCTGCTAGTTCGTATCCACTGTTATTTTGTGACCCGAAGGCATTAGGGGATTCCTGCGTAATCCCGGTTATCCATTGGCACACTGCGTCAATGGTTCAGGTTTTTGTTACTCAAAAATGAGGAGCAGCCTCACACGAGGATAAAAGGAGAATATATGGACGCTGAACAGTCCTTATCTCACGCTATTGAAAAGACATCCCTTTCGCGTCGTAGTTTTATGAAACGCACGGGCGCGGCAGGCCTGGCGACGTTGAGCGCCGCCAGCATCCCGGCCTTTCTCTCCGCTTGCGGCTCCAGCGGTGGCGGTGGAAGCTCGTCAACCCTGTCGTTCTGGCAGTTCTATGGACCTGGCGGCACGGTCAAGGGGCAGAGCCAGTGGTTTGTGGACCTGGCCGCGGCCTGGAATAAGCAGAATAAGACCCAGGTGAAACTTCAGTACGTGCCGACCAACGACTATATCAGCGGCTCGAAGCTACAGACTGCCTTTGCTTCGGGTCAGGGGCCGGATATCTTTCTGCTCAGCCCTGGCGACTTCCTGCGTTACTACAATGGCGGCGTTTTGCAGGATCTGACACCGTACATCGACTCGACCGCACAGCAGGACCTCGTGGCGGGCGTGATGGGTACGCGCATGGTGAATGGCAAGATCTACGGTGTGCCGATGGAAGTTGAGCCGATGGCCTTCTATTATAGTGTGGATGCCTTTGATAAGGCCGGTTTGAACGAAAACGATATCCCCACTACCTGGGAAGGTTTGCTCGAACTGGGCGCGAAGCTCAAGACCAGCAAGCGCTATGGCATTACTTTTGAGA
This sequence comes from Ktedonobacteraceae bacterium, assembly GCA_036384215.1. Lineage (GTDB taxonomy): Bacteria > Chloroflexota > Ktedonobacteria > Ktedonobacterales > Ktedonobacteraceae > Paraktedonobacter. Next base: position 3,196 of record DASVMX010000391.1, read on the forward strand.
CCGGCCCTGGCTATTATCAGAATTTCACCTGGTATCCCTTCATGTGGCAGGGCGGCGGCGATGCCGTTGATTCCACCACGAAGAAGAGCGGCTTCAACTCGCCGGGCGCGATTCAGGCGCTCCAGTTCTGGCAGGACGCGGTGAAACGCGGCATCGCGCCGCGCACCCTCCAGGGCACCGGCGGCGGCGATATCATCGCCAACCTTGTTGGTGGCTACACCGCTATTCAGAATACAGGTATCTGGAGCGTCGCGGACCTGAAGGCCAACGCGCCTGACTTTAAATATGGGGTCTTCAAACTGCCAGTCCCAACGGGCGGCACCTATAAGACCGTCGCCGGTGGCTGGGCCTTTGTGGCGAATGCCAGGGGCAGCAATCCCGAAGAGGCCGCGAAGTTCTGCGCCTGGGCGCTGGCTTCCATGCAGCCCGATTCGATCCAGCGCGGTGTGGATTGGATCAGTAAAGTGAAATCCGATGTCGGCCCGCGTACCTCGGTCATGGACAAGGCCACGCAGGACGGCGCCTTTAGCACTGGCGCGCTGAAAACCTTCAAAGAAGATGTCTTCCCTGGAGCCCGCGGTGAGCCACGCTACCCCGCGCCGGTCTACAAAGCCATCTCCGACGCGATCCAGGCCTGTATGCTCAACGGGGCCAATCCCGCTCAGCAGGCCGCGACTGCGGCCCAGGCTATTGATACCTACCTGGCCAGCTATTCAGGAGCACCTATTCTATGACGTCCGGCTCTCTCATTGCGAAAGAGCAGGCGCCCATTCAACCTCGCAAAGACCCCCCAAAAAGGGGTCTTTCGAGGAAACATCGCGAATGGATTGCCGCCGCTCTCTTTCTCACGCCAGACCTGATCGGGCTGTTCATCTTCCTGGGCATTCCCATGTTGATGTCTCTCTTGCTGGGCTTCTTTTCAGCCGATGGGTTTGGCAATTTTACGTTTGTCGGCTTTGGTAATTATGTGCAGATGTTTTCAGATGCACAATTTATGAACAGCCTGCGTACCACGTTGCTCTATATCGTGGCCTTTGTGCCGGGGCTGTTCATCACGAGTCTGCTGCTCGCGCTGCTGGTGAAGCAGAAGATTCCTTTTGTTGGCGTGCTGCGCAGTATGTTTTTCGTACCCAATGTAATCAGTCTGGTTGTCGTGGGCTTTGTCTGGAAGTTTATTCTGATCGACAAAATTGGCCTGCTCAACCAGATTTTGCAATCCGCGGGGATCAGCGGCATTTCGTGGCTGGGCGATCCTAACCTGGCTCTATGGAGCGTGATTGCGATTACCATCTGGTTCAGCATGGGCTATTACATGATTATCTTTCTGGCGGGTCTCCAGGAGATCTCGCCCGAGTTTTACGAGGCTTCGATGCTGGATGGCGCCAATGCCTGGCAGACCTTCTGGAAGGTCACCTGGCCGCTGTTGCGTCCGACCAGCTTTTTTGTGCTGCTGGTCTCGCTGGTCTCGGCGGTGGCCGGTTCACAGGGCTTTGATCTGATCTATGTCATGACCAGGGGTGGTCCCGCCAACGCGACTGAACTGGGTATCTTCTACATCTACGAGCAGGCTTTTCAGTTTAATAACTATGGATACGCGGCGGCCATGGCTTCTTTTGTGGTCGCGATCCTGCTGGTCGCAACTATCATCATGTTCGCAGTGACAAAAGGAGGCAGCTTTGAGTCTGACTGATCGCGCCGTCGAAACGCGTTCCTCCCACGGCTCCGCGTCGAGGTCGGGATTCACGCGTCTCCATCCCAAAAAATGGCTACTCTTTTTCGTGACCGCGCTGCTGGCGGTTCTGACGGTTTTTCCGCTGCTCTGGATGCTCTCCAGCTCGTTCAAAGGCCTCAACGATGTCAATTCACTCAGCCTGATTCCTGCCGCGCCCACGCTGGCGAACTTCGTCTACGTGTTCACCGAAGTGCCCTTCCTGACCTACATGTTCAACAGCTTTTTTGTGGCAACGGTGGTCACGGTTGGCGCGCTCTTCTTTCACTCCATGGCGGCCTACGCGCTCTCCTGGCTGAGATTTCCTGGCCGCAACGTGATCTTCCTGGCGATATTCTCGACCTTCCTGGTTTCCCTGCCGGTTATCCTGGTGCCGCTCTTCATCCTGGCCAAATTCCTGGGCCTGCTCAACAACTTTGGCGGACTGATTATCCCGGCGCTTTTCAACGCGTTTGGTATCTTCCTGCTACGCCAGTTCTACCTGGGCATTCCCAAAGAACTGGGCGAGGCCGCGACCCTCGACGGGTGCAACTACTGGCAGACCTACTGGCATCTGATTCTCCCTCTGAGCAGGCCAGTGCTCTCCGCTCTCGCGGTCTTCTTCTTCCTGGCTAACTGGAACAGCTTTCTCTGGCCCCTGACCATTACCAATGACCAGAACCTGTGGATGGTACAGATCGGGATCGCAAATTTCCAGAATCAGTACGCCGGTTCCTGGAACTATATCATGGCGGCCTCGGTTGTGGCGGCCATCCCAACCCTGATGCTCTTCTTCTTCTTCCAACGGCAGCTGGTGACCTCGATCAAAGCCTCCGGTTTCAAATAAAGAACAGGGCAACACGCTTTGATGGTGTTGCCCTGTTCTTTGTGTTTCCGTGGGCGCTGGATATTCGTTTAGTGAAATGGTAGCATCATTTTCCTTGACACCTCTTGCGAAGCATGTTAAACTCGCCCGGCTATATTCCTTGATTGGCTGAGAGATTGATAGGCGTTGGTAACACATGTGATAAGCAAAGTGAGAAAGGAAGAGAGAAGAAAGAATGCAACGAGAACGTTTAGCGGAAGCTATTCAACTGCGTGAAGAGGGTCGGGCGAAACAGGATCAGGCTATTCTGGGAGAGGCGCGCAAGCTTCTTTTAGCATTGCATGCCGCCTACCCGGATGATGGCGCGATCA
>DASVMX010000392.1:0-8688 GCA_036384215.1 Ktedonobacteraceae bacterium
ATTTCTCCAGGCCATCTAAAAAGTGCGTAGGAAAGAGGCGCACCGCGTGATCAGCCAGGGCAGGAGTGCCATGCCCAGTACGGCGCTCCAGAGGGCAGTCGCCGTAGCAAAGAGCGTGCCGAGCGCCCATGTACCCAACCACCCGCCGAGCAAGGAGACCAGCGCCCCCAGTTCGAGCATGGTGTGCCATCTACCGCGACCCCACGCCGCTGGTCGCAACTTCGCTGCGTTCGCCAGCGCTCCAATGAGCAAGCCCAGCACCACCCAGATGAAGGAAAGGATCAGCATCATGGCACCTCGCTTTCTGCTGCATCTCCGCGCTTACGAGCCAACCAGCAGAATGCTGGTCAGGACCCCAAGCAGCCTGGAACCATCGCCCAGCTTTTGCTGCAAAGTGAGGTTCCCCTGGACCTCAGCATGCGAGAAGATGCTGTAAGCGGACAAGTCGTAGGGGTGATGGAGGCGAGCCAGCGTCGCGGCCATTTCTTGCGCCTGGGTGAACGGGATGGCAGGGTCGTTGCGGTCATGCAGTAAGTGGATCGGTGCTCGGATCTGGTTCATGATCGAGAGAGGTGAGAGCCGGTTGAGCGGCGTTTTCAATGGGGGCGAGAGTGTTGCGAGATTGCGGTTGACGCTGCCTGGCTCATCGCCTTCCAGCAGATGATAGTACGCAGCGGCGACTGACGAGAGTTGCGTTTGTTGCCGTGCTGGTAGCGGGGGAGCGAGGGTCGTTTCGAGCGGAAACGCTTTCTGCAGAAGCCGCTGATCTGCAGGCGAGAACAGGTTACTCATAGTGCGGTTCAGCACATAAAGCGTCGTCGAGATTGGCTGCCAGGGCTGCATCCGGCCATTGACGTCCTGAGCGCGCGTGCCTACAGCGCGTAACAGGCTCATTCCATCAGCATACCCGCCGAGTACGCCCACAAACGCGACGCGGTCGCGGATGCGCGGGTCGGCTGTCGCGACGTAAGTAGACAAAGAGCCGACGCTGAAGGTGATCATGCCGATGCGCTGGGGATCTACGCCTGGCCAGTGCTCCATGAGCTTGAATGCGTGCACCACTGCCTCGCCATCCTGCGCCGAGACCCGGTAGTCAAAGAGCGTGGGCGTCCCGACATTGACCACGACAATGCCTTCGCGTGCCAGGGATTGCGACAGGTTGACGAGTTGCGGAACCGCGCGGTTATCGCCAGCGCCTGGAACATCGACGATGGCCTCACGTCCGCCAGGGAACGAAGGCGGCGGCGTAGTCGGCTCGTAGATGTCCAGATAGACCGTGCGAGAAGTGTTCGGATAAAGCGTGAGGCGCTTGAAGCGCACACCATCGCCAGCCAGCGCGAGCGGCGCTGTTTCAGAAGCGCTCAGCAGCGCCGGGAGCAGGAAGGCGCCACGGGTTAGCGCCCGTCCCGAGGGAAACAGCGAGAGGAAACCGCCAACGCACAGCAAGAAGACGAGGGCTGCCTGCGCTGCTCTCTGGCCCAATTTCCAAGTTCGCTGCGGTTGAACTGCCAGCGAAGCCGGGTTGATTCCCTGCGGGAGAGATGGCTGATGACTGTCCATTGCAGTATCGCCTCTTGTTTCCTAGACCGGTTAATGCGGCTCGTTCAGACGCTGTTACTGGTGACCAGCGCGTGAGCCGACGCACATTTGCATGTTGCTTCCCTTTCCCAAAAGGAACACGCTTCAGAGTGGCTCCTGGTTACTCATAGTCTGTCTGTGTTTTTCCGACGAAGTGTCCGGTCGCACCATATCGTGACCCTTGAGAGTTCGATGACTGATGTTGAAATCTTTTATTTAGAATCAAATAGCACGCTCTCATCCTCCAGTTGGAAAGAGGCAATCCAGGGACGCCATCGACATCTCGCCTGAACCCTCAGACGAACGAGCGATTCGACTGGGAATACAAATGCTCGCTCGCTTGTTACTCTATTCAAGCAGATCATTGCATGCTTCTCGCTTTCGATCGGCACAGGAACACCTCGTTGTTCCCAGGGATGGGGTATGTGAAAGGGAGAACTCTTGCACTATGGCTAAGACAAAGCAGACCAGGCGTGTCGCTCCTGCGTCGCGTGACACGCTCCTCGCCGTTCTTGAGGCATTTCCTGGTGCTTTATTTGTCGTCGATGACACCACGACGATTATGTATGCCAATGCACACGCGCTGGCCATCCTCGGCACCAGGCGAGAGGATGTCTATGGTCAGTCCTTGTGGCGCCGCGCTCCCCAACTGGTCAGTCCCTCGCTCTACCAGGCAGTCCAGAAGATCAAACAAACCCGCGAACCCACCGACGTGGTGTATGTGTCTTCTGTCACCTCCATGAGATGGCATGTATCGCTCTCGCCGACAGACAACGGCCTTGTGCTCTTTTTCCAGGACCAGCGGGAACCACTGCCTCTCCGGGATGAATTGTGCGGGAATGAACAGCGATATCGGGATTTGCTGGAAAGTTTCTCTGATGGCGTCACAATCGTGACGCCCGACGGGCTGATCCTGGACATCAATCAGCGTCCCCTGGCCGATGCCCACCTGCGGCGAGAAGAGGTCATTGGCACCCTGTTCCCTGACCTGCCTGCGTGGTCCGCTAACCCTGTGGCCCAGCAGCAATTGCGCGCAGCCATTGTGCGAGCTAGCCAGGGAGAAACGGCGCGTTTTGAAGCCCGAATCCACCCAAGAACGGACCAGGATCTGGACCTGTTGATGACGATTACGTCCCATCGAGATGCCAACCAGCAGATCGAGTATCTCATCTGTGCAGGCCGGGATATCACCGAACACAAGCAGGCCGAAGACGAACGACGCACCCTGGCTGATGCAATCCCCCAGTTTGTCTGGATCGCAGGACCCGATGGATCGATCACCTACAACAATCAGCGTTTGATCGACTATCTGGCTATGACCCATGAACAGGCTGAAGGAGATGGCTGGATGGCCGGTGTGCATCCTGATGATAGACTCAGGGTCTTGAAAGCGTGGCAGGCCTCCATCCAGACGGGCGTGCCCTATGAAGTAGAACATCGCCTGCGAGACGGAACCAGCGGAGCGTATCGCTGGTTTCTGGCCCGAGGCGTACCGCAGCGCAATGCACAGGGCATAATCCTGCACTGGGTGGGCACCTGCACCGACATCGATGAGCAGAAACGAGCCGAGCAGCAGCTCAAAGAAAGTCAGGAGAACTGGCGGGTGCTTGCCGAAACGCTGCCACAGCTGGTGTGGACCACGCGAGCCGATGGCTTGTCAGATTATTTTAATCAACGGTTTCGTGAATATACCCATGCCACGCGGGAGCAACTGTATGGCTATGGATGGAGCCAGTTCGTGCACCCGGAGGATTACACGCGTACCCTGGCGGAGCGAGAGCAAGCGTTTCGCACAGGCGTCCCCTATGAGGTTGAATATCGTTTCCGAGAGGGCCAGACGGGCCGCTATCGCTGGTTCTTAGCCCGCGCTATGCCGGTGCGTGATGAAGCAGGCCAGGTCGTCAAGTGGTTTGGCACCAACACCGATATCGATGAGCAGAAGCGCATTGAGGAAGCCTTGCGCCAAAGCCAGGAGCGTGCGAACGCCCTGATGGAATCGAATATTATTGGGATCAATGTCATCGAAGGAAAGCAGATTGTGGACGCCAACGACACCTTTCTGCGCATGACTGGCTATACCCGCGAAGACATGCGTGCTGGGCGCATGAACATACTGCAGATGACTGCTCCAGAGGATTTGGCTCGAACCCAGCAGGCCCATCAAGAATTGGCTACCCAGCAGTCATTGACGCCCTATGAGAAAGAGTACATGTGCCAGGATGGCAGTCGCCTTCCGGTGCTCGTGGGTGGGGTCGTCTTATCGCATGATCCATTCCAGGGGGTCGGCTTTGTGCTGGATAATTCGGCGCGCAAGGAACTGGAACAACGTAAAGATGCCTTTATCAGCATGGCCAGCCATGAGCTGCGAAACCCGCTCACAGCGTTGAAGTTGCAGACGACCTTGCTGCACCGGCAACTGGCAAAGCAAGGCATCCTGGATTCGGCTCCAGCCCTTTTCAAGATGGAGACCCAGATCAATAAAGTCACCCGGCTGGTGGAAGAGTTGCTGGACATCTCCAAAATCCAGGCGGGCAGGCTGGAGTACCTCCAGGAGATAGTGGATCTCGACGCGTTGCTACGGGAGATTACCGAAACCATGCAGCAAACCAATCCCAGTCATACTATTATGGTGCGTGGCGCAACGCAGACCTGTCTGATGGGGGATCAAGATCGGCTGGGGCAGGTCTTCACCAACCTGCTGAGTAATGCCATCAAGTATTCTCCCGGCGCAGAGGCAGTCGAAATGGACCTGAGCGCATCAGAAGAGATGGTCATGATCCGTGTCAGCGATCACGGCTCTGGTATCCCGCGCGAACAGCGCGACAGAATTTTTGAGCGGTTCTATCGGGTTGCTGACCCTAAGCAGAGGGCGATCCCCGGTCTGGGGATGGGGCTCTACATTGTGGCGGAGATCGTCAAGCGTCATGGGGGAAGCATTACGGTGGACAGCGCCGTTGGGAAAGGATCAACCTTTACCGTCATCTTGCCCCGAACGCGCGATACCTGAGCCGATGATGGCGAAGGCGGTTTCAGCGCGGATAATACTGCTCCTCCCCAGAGCACTTCAAGCGCCTGTTTCTCAATCAAAGAGAGGATGGAATGAACTATGCGTGAGCAGCCAGAGATCCCGGAGGAATGCCTACGAGCCTGTTTGCAGGACCAGTATGACTTGATCCCCGTCACGCGGACCTGCATGCAGCCAATCTGCTCCGAGACCGGCACGATCACGTGTTTGTAATCGATTGGGATGAGGTGATGTTGGCGCCTAAAGAGCGCGATTTCATCTTTGTCAGGACACCACAAGCTGACGCATTTTGGGAAGGGTACGGCCTCATCGAGATTGACTGGACGCTGCTTTCATACTATCTCTGGGAACGGGTCGTTCAAGATGTGATCGAAGATGCCCAAAACGTGTGTTTCAAGAACGATCTTTCAGAAGAAAGCAGGGCCCATGTTGCCCGAGTGTTTCATGAGTCCTTGTCCGGGGGAGGAGGCATCTCGCTGCTGCCTATGAGGCGAGTGCCCGCCTGCACATCTGATACTACCAGGCCGTCGCGTGGGCATACGGTCACCAATGCTTCAAACCTGCAAGAAAAACTCTTCTTTTTTACCTCCCGGTTGGAGAATGGGAAAGCCCTGCCTAATCGGCGATAGACTCAGCGCCCGCTTCCTCCGCCTCAGGGCTTTGACGTGTTTCTGGCCGGAACAGCCAGAGGGAGAGCATCGCGGGCTGGATCGTCTTGTTGACGACATTGAGCAGATTATCGCTCAATTGTGCCAGATCGATCTCAGCGTGCAGACTGCTGCCAAAGCTGGCAAGCGTGAGGGCGGCATCGTATTTCTGGCGGTAGAAGCGTCGGTCAATCACAGCCTGCACACCACGCAACAGGGGACGGAAGAGCGCGGCGATGGTCAGAGTAGAGATCACAATCACCACCGGCTGAGAGGTCTGATCCGTCAGCCAGCTCAGCAGACTTTCCAGGCCGAAGACCAGTCCCGTGTAGATGCCAATCAGCAGGCCGGTGAGCAGCAGGTAGACCAGCGAGCGGTTGATGAGCGTGTCGATGTCGTAGAGCTGCGAGCGGGTAATCGCGATGACAAGCGAAAGCGGAATAAGGAGAAAAAGCAGGCCAAGGATAGTATTCAGGCCAAAGGTCCACGTGACCCCAGAATTAATGACTTCAGGCGAGAGGGTGAGATTGCCGATAGTGACGATGGTAATCAGACCCAGAATGGCCAGAACGATGCCAAAGAGCACCCATTTGGTCTGCTGACGCTCGCGGAAAGTCGAGACGCGGCGATAGCGGTAGATTTGTCCCCCTACGACCAGCAGCAATGGCAGAAAGGTGAGGATAGTAAAAAGCAGGGTTGGCTGGGTGACTCCCTGATAAATGCTGCTGGTGGCATAATTCAGAGCCAGGACGAGCGCGAAAGGCGGACAGACCCATAGAATCCAGCGCGGGACCAGACGACCGCTGGGGAAAAGCGCCATAAAGAGGATAAACATGAGCTGGCCGCAGATGTTCAAGGCGACATAGAGGATATAGGCGAGAAGAGCGATAGTTTCGGGCACATATTGCAGGCCTGAGGGCATAATCACACAGCCAAAGAAGGTCAACATATAGGCACAGAGCAGCGCCATGCGGTTGGAGGCATTGCGCCAGAAGAGCAGAGCGCCCAGCAGGGTAAAGAGAATGCTTTCCCCCATCTCCAGGCAAATCTCGTAAATGGCGCGGAAAGAGGGGGTGACTCCATATTGATGGAGCAGGCGCAGATCAATAGGCTGGAGCTGAATGTCGGCGATGCAGGGAGCATGGCCGGAGCATATGGAGGTGAGCAGAGCATAGTAATAGGGGATGACCGCCGCATTGAGGGCCAACAGGAGCAGGGCCAGCGGAGGCCATGCGAGGCGAGCCAGCCGCCAGAGCCGGGAACGAGTTTCCATCACGCGCAATCCTTCCGAGAAGAAACAAGATCTTTTTCAGTATAGTATAACTGAACAGCGTTCCAAAAGCGTTACCACAGAGGGGGTGCTCAGCAGCCCCGTTTGCAACAAGGTGAGTTGCACCCCACAGAGGCGGGAAAACGAGGGATTTCCTATTCTCGTCTCGCGCAGAGAGCCCCCAGAGCAGCGCCTCCAGGGTGCTCTCCAGGTCCTGTTGAAAGAGCGTGCTGAGTTACAAGCTCAGCTTGAGGCACAAAGGCGGCCTCACCCAAGCTGAGTTCCCATCAAGGCACCAGTGGCGCACGCTATCTCAGGAGGATAGCGCCTTTTTGTGTGCTGAAAAAGCCACTGGCGGGAGCCAGGCGCTAGCAATTCATCTATCCTCTGTATCAATACATCCAAATTAAATGGTTTCACAAGAAACGCAATATCAGTGTTTTTATTGTTGAGTTTTCACAACACGGCGCCCAACGACGCAACCGGTTTTCAGCTGGCTTATGCCCTTCTTTCTTGTCTCAAAAACACGCAGAGAGGAGGCTGCTATTACCTGATCATTGCCATTTACTTCTTGACGCTTTGAGCGAGTTACTCTCACAAAGGCTGTGTAACAGCTAATCAAAGCAGAACGTGTAAGAGAGAGATAGAGGATCATCAAAAAGAAAGCACAGAGAGCGACATGGAAATGAAGCCCGTCACACAGCTTGGGAAGTACCACCTGCTGCGTCATCTGGCCAGCGGGGGAATGTCAGATATCTACCTGGTACGTGATGAGAGCAATGAACAACGGTACGCTCTCAAACTGGTCAAACAGGAATGTGCGGATTATTATCAGCATTTTCGCCGCGAAGCCTCCCTCCTCAAGAGCTTGCAGCATGAGCATATTCTTCCCCTTGTAGACGATCATGAAGGAGAAGACGGCATCGCCTATTATGTCATGCCCTATATTGAACAAGGTTCTCTCAGAGAACGTTTAATCAAGGGTCCATTCAGCCCGGAAGAGGCAGCGCCTATTTTGAGCCAGGTAGGAGAGGCTCTGCAGTTTCTCCACGAACTGGGGCTGCTCCACCGGGATATCAAGCCAGCAAATGTCTTGTTGGATCACATGAACCATGTCTGGCTGGCAGATTTTGGCCTGGCAAAGGACGTGAGCAGGTCTGGTGATTTGACGGAGAGCAATTGCCTGTTCGGCACCCCACACTACCTGGCTCCTGAATTATTGCAAGATTCAGCCAGTAAAAGCAGCGACATATACGCATTAGGAGTAATGCTCTATGAAATGCTGACAGGGACGCCCCCCTTCACAGGGCCAACTTCTGTAGCGATTTGCTGGAAACACATCGATGAATCGCCACCACTGCCCTCAGCGCTCAATCCCAGCCTTTCAGAAGCCGTCGAGCGCGTCATTTTACGCGCTCTGGCAAAGAGGCCAGAAGAAAGGTTTTCGAGCGCACGTGAGATGGTAGAAGCATATCAGGCCGCGCTTCTTGCTCCCACTGTCATGCCTCATCCCAAAGCCCCTGTCCCTCTGGCGTTAGAAAAAACGGCCATGCGGGTGCCACTACGCGGGCGGCATCTACACGGGCTCGCTCCACAAAAACACCGACGTTCCCTGGCTCTCGCCATGGCGTTGCTGCTCCTGCTGTTTCCTTTGAGCCTGGGCACTCTGGCCGTAGTATTTCAAAGCCAGCCACCCCCGCCAGCAAGCGCGGGCGCGCAGATGATTTCCCTTCCGGCTTATCCATCCACCACGCGCCCACCGCCCCTGAGGTCACCAACGCAACCGGAACCAACGCCAACGAGTCAAGCAGATAATCAGGGCAATGACTCACAGAAGCACAATAAGCACAAGCATAATGGAGAAGATGGTTGAGCCATTGCCCTCGATGAAATGTGTGCTCCACCCTTTTCCCTGTCAATAGGATTATGCGGTGGCTCAAAGTCATGTTTGAAACCTGGCGCGGGCATGCCAGGAGGGGCCAGAGGACAGACGCGCACAACCGGGCGCGCCCCACGGCGCCGCTGCGCCTCCGGCGATGGATACCGAGGCAGAGGTCAATGTGACACTGGGTGAAGCCTACAAGGGGGGAACGCGGCTGCTCGAAGTGAGCGAGCCTGATGGCGGCAGCAGGCGCCTGGAAGTCAAAATCCCCGCTGGCGTCACTGAT
>DASVMX010000393.1:0-14524 GCA_036384215.1 Ktedonobacteraceae bacterium
GGCGTCGTGGACGAATTTTGCCGGGACCACTACGGGAGGGAAGGGGACGGCAAAGCTGAAACGGGCCTTGAGCGCGGCCAGGATGCGGTCGCCGGCGGCCATCCAGCCGCCGCCGACGGCGACACGCGCGGGGTCGAGGACGATGGCCATGTTGGTGATGTGCAGCGCCAGTTCGGCGAGGACTTCGTCGATCAGCGCCAGCGCGCGGGGGTTGGACGAGGCGAAAAGGTCGGCGGTGCTGACGTTTGTGCCCAGGAGCAGGCTGCCACGTTCGCCCACGGCCTTGCCGCCGATACATTCCTCCAAGGGCGCACAATCGTCCGCGGCCCCCCTGGTATCGGACACGCTGCGCAGGTTATAGCCGAACTCGCCGGAGGCTCCATGCGCGCCAGCAAGAGGCTGGCCGTTGACCACCAGAGCCACAGCTACGCCCGTGCCCAGGCTCAGGTAGATGGCCGGGTCAGCCCGTTGCAGGCTGCCCCAGCGTACCTCGGCAGCGGCGGCGGCTTTGACATCATTGCCAACCGCCACCCGCGCCATGCCCAGACCCGCGCGCATACTGTCCAGCAGCGCGATCTCGCCCCAGCCAGGGATGTTCGGGGCCAGTAAAATCCTGTCTGGAAGGATTACCCCAGGACTGATGACGCCCGCGGCCACACAGCGACCGCCCGTGCCGGCCTCTGTACGTTCGATGAGAGGATGCGCCGCCAGAAAGGTGCGTTCCAGAACCTGGAGCGCCCCGTGCGCTGCATTGGTTTCAAGACGGGTCTGCTCTAAGAGCCGACCCGTGAAATCCGCCGTGGCCAGCGCAACCTTGGTTCCACCGAAATCGATGGCGAGCACAAAATCGCCACTCGGTTCCTCGCGCGGATCAGACCTGTGATCAGAGATCGGGTTTCCTTCCGACACCGTGTTCATGCGACGCTCTCACTCTCCGTCTCAGCTTCAGCATTGAGATACTCTTCCTTGATCTCGTTCGGGGCGAAGGGCCAGATCTTCTCAACTCTCGCGAAGATCAGGAAGGCGACCACGCCAGCCACGATCCAGGCCAGTGAGAGCACAATCGGGAGCCAGCCAGCAGCATAATAGGCATAAGCCCAGCCAATCAACGCGATGATGCTTGGCACTGGGTAAAGCCATTGGCGATAGGGCCGGCGCAGGGTTGGCTGGCGCTGGCGTAAAACCGTCAGAGCTACTACCTGGGCCACACCCTGCACCAGTACGATCACCGCTGTAAGCATGCTGATGACCGTGCCCAGAGGGAAGAAGGAAAAGGCAGCGGTTAGTACACCCATGGTCAGTACACCTAGCACCGGGAAGTGGTGTTTGGGATGCAGAGTAGCGAACTGGCGGAAGAAGAGACCGTCTTTCGCCGCGTTATAGGGCACGCGCGAACCGCCCAGCAGGCCCATAAAGACCGAAGCAAAGGCCGTAATCAGAATGAGCACGGTCACAATCTGCGCGGCCACTGTGCCCCAGGTTTTCTGCAATACCAGCGCGGCGACTGAGAATGAAGCGATGATGTCTTTCACAGGCGCGACACCGAGCACGCCAATGTTCATGGCCAGGTAGAAGGCCATGATCAGCAGAATCGAGACAAAGATCGACAGCGGGATGTTGCGACCAGGCTTGCGGATTTCGCTTCCCATGTAGGCGGTCGTGTTGTACCCCAGATAGTCGTAGATACCGATGACCAGGCCAGCGCCCAGGCCCATGAAGAATTTACCATCGAGGGTAAACGCGCCAGCAGGGTAGGTGAAAGCCAGGGACGGGCTGAAATGAGTGAATGAGGCAATCGTCACCGCCAGGATGCTCAGCAGCATAATTACCCAGAGAACCGTGCTCAGGAAACCAATTTCCCCAATTCTGCGCCATAGGGCGAAGACTACAATCGCCACCACTGCTACCGAGACCAGCCAGGTTTCCCAGTTTGTCATGTTGGGCCAGAGAAAGCCGAGATACTGTACCAGACCTATTACTCCTGTGGACATAATCATGGGGATAAAAAGCACCGCGGTCCATACGAAGAGGAAAGGCATCAATTTGCCGCTGCGATATTGGAACGCTTCACGTAAATAGAGGTACGTGCCGCCTGCTCCCGGCATCGCCGCGCCCAGTTCTGCCCAGATAAGCCCATCAGCCAGCGCCAGAATCGCGCCAGCGATCCAGCCCATGATAGCCTGTGGGCCACCAATGGCCGCGACCATCAGCGGGATGGTGATAAATGGGCCAATCCCACACATCTGTGTCATATTGATGGCAATCGCCTGGAACAAGCCTACACTGCGCTCAAAGCCAGTGCGCTCCTGCGCGCCCTCTTTGCCGACTGCTGCCCCAGCAGCGTCAGAGCTACTTGAAAGACTCATGTACCGAACTCCTTTACGGTAAAACCATCTATGTGTCGATAGCTCTATCGCCAGCGTGCTTCTGGCCGCCGCAGAGCAGGCGTCCCGTGAGTCCTGGCAACTTTCACGCCTGCTCTCACCTTATGCCGATTTTGCGTGCGAAACGTCGAGCGAGACGTTTGCAAGATCGGAAACGAGGTAATCTCCGCACCAGTCGACACGCTGGCTCCAGATAATTAAGTTAGGAAGGTTTCCTAACTTAATATGTAGTAACTATACCTTTCCTAAGCCGAGCTTGTCAAGTATAATAGAGGGAGATATTCCGCCAGAACGCGGGGTGCCAGGAAAGAGAAAAGAAGAGGGAACAAGAGTAGTGACGATCGCGGGTGAGGGAGCGGAGCGCGAGAGCCAGCCAGGGACGCCGAGGCTTTTGCGTGCTATCAACGAACGTATTTTGTTGGAACACTTGCGGGGCAACGGTCCGCTATCACGCGCGCAACTGGCTCGCGCGACCGGGTTGTCCAAGCCAACCGTTTCAAACGCGCTGAGCAATCTGGAGCGCGTGGGCCTGGTGCGCCCAACGGGCGAGAAAAGTGTCGAGCACGGAGGCCGACATGGTATTTTGTATGAATCCGACCCCGGCGCGGGCTATGTTCTGGGGGTAGATATTGGCCGAAGCTGGGTACGCGTCGCGGTTGCCGATCTCAAGGGCGCGATTGTGGTGAGGCGCGATGGTAGCAACCAGGCGCAGACCGCGGCGGAACTGGTGGAGATGACCGAAGGTTTGGCGAAAAGAGCCGTCGCGGAAGCAGGACTGGCCTGGTCGCAGGTTGTGCATACTGTGGTAGGCACACCGGGCGTCTTTGACCAGGCCAGCGGGAGCGTGATTCTGGCGCCCAATCTGCCGGGTTTAGAGCGGCGCGGGATTATCGAGTTGCTCCAGGGCGCGCTGGGTCCGGGTCTGACCGTGGATAACGACGCCAACCTGGCCGCGCTGGGCGAGCGCGTTTTTGGCTGTGGCAAAGAGGTTGAGACCTTCGTTTTTTTCACCATTGGCACTGGCATTGGCATGGGTATTATCGCCAATGGCACCCTCTATCGCGGCGCCCACGGGGCTAGCGGCGAGGTTGCTTACCTGCCACTGGGGATGGCAGACATACCTGCCAAAGGCAGCGAAGCGCTTCAGCGGGGCATGCTCGAAGAGGTCGCCGCGGCCAGGGGCATTGTGCGCCTGGCACTGACCATGGGCATGCAGCCTCCTTTATCAGCCAAGAAAATCTTCGACGCCGCGCGGGCGGGTGACAATCTCGCGCTGACCGTGATTGAACAAGAAACCCAACTGCTGGCCCAGGCCATTGCCTCCGTCGCCGCCGTGCTCGATCCCTCCATGGTCATCCTCGGCGGTGGAGTCGGCCAGAACTTCGACCTGCTCGGCCCGCGTATCGAGCACCATTTACAGGAAATGACCCTGATTCGCCCGCGTATCTTGCCCAGCCAGCTTGGCCAGGATGTCGTACTCCTGGGAGCCATCGCCACAGGCCTGGGCATCGCCAACGACCTGGTCTTCCAACAAAGGGCCGGCGACGGGTCCGCCAGTTCTCCCGCATAAGCTGGCTGATTGGAGCAAGCACGCGAAAAGACGTTCATGTAGCCTGGTGCCTGGTGAGAAGAAAAACATTTAGACCTCGGCCCCCAAAAAGCCCTGGTGCCAGGCTCTTTTTGCTCCCTCCCGTCGCTCATAACGGCACACTTGCCTGCTGATTGTGCTTCAGGATTAAAAAGGATGAGGGGAGAGGCGATCCTTTTTCACGCCCTCACCCTTGTTGGGTATGCGCTGCTGGTAGCTATCATCGTACATCTCTTTGTGGTCTTTTTCGAGGAGCCGTCGCTGCGCGGGCAATTTGGGGAGAGCTACGAGAGCTATGTACAGGCTGTTCCGCGCTGGTTACCGCGAGCTCCCCGGTCTGTCCCAGGCATCTGATCTAGCGCCCTTCTGAGCAAGAAGCCGGTGATATAATGGAAATAATTCTGGCGAAAAACATGCGCCGCCGATCAATGCAGCGCGAGTTGCTCAAGGGTGAGATGATGATAAATGAATTCCATTTTACCAGTTATGCCCAGGAGATTCTTTTTGGTCCAGGCTCGCTGGCTCAACTTGGGCGGATTGTTGAGGGTATGGGCTGGAGGCGTGTGCTGGTCAGCGCCAGCGGGTCCGCCCGGCGGGGTGGTACGCTGGATATCCTGGGGGATATCCTGGGCGAGCGGCTGGTCGCGGTCTACGAGTCGGTGCGGGCGCACGTGCCTGGTAAGCAGGTGGACGAGGCGCTCAAGCTGGCGCGGGAGCGCCAGGTTGACGTTGTGCTGGGACTGGGCGGAGGAAGTCCGCTGGGACTGGCCAAGGCGGTCAGTTTCGCGCTGGAAGAGCAGCCAGGAACCGCCCTGACCAGGATGAGCGCGTCGTCCAGCCAGGCACGCGTGCCTGTGATCGCCATTCCCACAACCTACGCGGGTTCGGAGATGACGCCGACCTATGGGGTCACGCGCGAGGTCGATGGGCAGCCGCGCAAGCTCACCGTTAGCGATCCACGCATTGCCCCGCGCCTGGTACTCTACGATCCCCTGCTGACCCTGGATTTGCCAGCGCCCGTCACTGCTGCGACTGGCATCAACGCCCTGGCGCACTGCATTGAGGCGCTCTACTCGCCTACGTGCAATCCTGTATCATCTGCCAGCGCCGCAGCGGGCGTGCGCGCGATTTTCTCCGCTTTGCCGCGCTGTTACACAGCCGGAGACGACCTGGAGGCACGCACGTTGATGCTGGAGGGCGCGTACCTGGCCGGGAGCGCGCTGGCGCACGTCGCGATGGCGCTTCACCACGGCATCTGCCACGTCCTGGGCGGAACCGCAGGCGTGCCACATGGGATTGCCAACAGCATCATCCTGCCCCACGCCATGCGCTTCAATCTCTCCGCCACCGCGTCGCAACTCGCGCCAGCCGCCGAGGCCATGGGTATCTCCCTGGCGGACCTGGATGCCGAAAGCGCCGTTGCCGCTGCCATCGAGCGCGTTGACGAACTGATTGACAGGCTCAATCTGCCCCGCCGCCTGCGCGACGCTGGCGTGAAAGAGGTTGACCTGGCGCGCCTGGCCCAGCTGGCCTTTCAGAGCCAGACAGTGCGCAATAATCCCAAACTCATCGCCAGCGCGGACCAGTTGGAAGCCCTGCTGAGAGCCGCGTGGTGAGTGCGAGATCATCCGAACGCAATAGAAAAGAGATGGGAGTGCTGGCGTCAGTTGCCCCATCCTTGAAGGGAGGAGCTCGTGTCTGTTTTCCTTCCCCGGCATAAATGTCGGGGTTTCCAAAGGCGGTGGTTCTGATGAACTTTCCTGTTGATCCCGGCGAGCAATTGATGGGCCTGTTCTGGATGCTGCGACTGGACAGAGAACTGGCCGCCGTCGAGCCGGGCCTGGCCGCCACTTTTCAGCGCGCGGGCCTGGAGGAGAGCGCCGAACTCGCGGTCGCCATGGGTCTTGACGATACCGAACCCGTTGTCGAGCGCTTTGATCGTGGTTGCCAGTGCTACATCGCCAGAAACGCCGTTCAACTCGTCAGCTACGGCTGGATTACTTTTGATGAAGAGGACATTGGCTCGCTGGGCTTGAAAGTGCGTCTCCAGCCGGGTGAAGCCTATATCTGGGATTGTGCCACTCTGGAAGCCTATCGTGGGCAGCACCTCTATCCCGCCCTTCTCTCCGTCATGCTGCGCGACCTGCGCGCCGCCGGCTACTGGCGCGTCTGGATCGGCATGGACGCCGACAACCTTGCTTCCCAGGCAGGAGTAGAGCGCGCTGGCTTTCAGCCCATCGTCGCTTTGCTGCAAGCCAACCATGCTACCTCACCCGGCTTCCTGGTGCGTGGCTATCCCGCAGCCTCGTTACAAGACGTGCGAGACGCGCAAAAGGTGCTTCTAGGCGAGGCAGCCAGAGCATAGTGGTGCCTGGCTTAACCTGGCATGGTACAATGAAAGCGATATGTCAGGAAGACGTGTTTAATTGGATTCTATGACGCAAAGGTTGAGATTGTTTGATGAGTGATCGCAAGTATTACCAGGAAGAGATTGAGACGCTGCCCAAGAGCCAGCTCCAACGTTTGCAGTTGGAACGTTTGCAGGCCATTGTCGAGCGTGCCTATAGCCAGAACGCGTTTT
The DNA here is from genome assembly GCA_036384215.1 of Ktedonobacteraceae bacterium. Taxonomy (GTDB): domain Bacteria; phylum Chloroflexota; class Ktedonobacteria; order Ktedonobacterales; family Ktedonobacteraceae; genus Paraktedonobacter. The sequence continues at coordinate 6,554 of DASVMX010000393.1, forward strand.
ACCGCCAGCTCTATGACGAAGCCGGGGTGAAACCTGCCGATATTCGTGCCCTGGCCGATATTCAGAAGCTGCCCTTTTTAGAGAAGAAGACGGTGCGCAAGGCGTATCCCTATGGTATGGCCTTTGCGCGGCCTGGCACTGAGGGAGGCGCGCTCCAGGTGCACGCCACCAGCGGCACGACTGGCAAGAGCGTGCCGGTTTTCGCGACAAAGAAAGATATTCGCAACTGGGCGGATCTCAACGCACGCGAGTTGTGGATGACCGGCTTTCGGCCCGGCGATATTTTGATGAACTGCTATGGTTATGGCCTGCCCACGGGCGGCTTCGGCTTCCACTATGGCGCGATGGCCATGGATGTCATGACTATTCCTATGGGTTCGGATGCGCGCCAGTACGATCGTTTCCTCGACTTCATCGTCGATTTTGGCGTGACCGGCATGTGTATGACTCCTTCGGTCGGGCTCTACGTGGGGAATAAGGCCCGCGAGCGCGGGGTGAATTTTCAGGAGACAAAGCTGAAAATTGGTCTGTTTGGCGCCGAACCCTGGCCGTGGGAGACGCGTTTGAAGCTGGAAGAACTGTTTCACATTACGGCCTACGATGAGTTTGGCATGACCGAGTTTCTGGGACCGGGCATGACCTGTGAATGTGAGACACGCGACGGTATGCACGCCTGGGCTGACGCGTTCCTGGTCGAGTGCATTGACCCGGAGACTGGTGAGTGGGTGGAAGAGGGCAAGGACGGGGAACTGGTCTGGACCTGGCTGGCCGGCGATGGCACTGCCATGATCCGCTATCGCAGCCGCGACCTCTCGCGTCTCTGGTGGGAGGAGCGCTGTGCCTGTGGTCGAACTCATCCCAAGATCGGCGCCATCAAGGGCCGTAGCGACGACGCCGTTTCGATTCGTGGCCTGATCGTTTTCCCCAGCCAGGTCGAAGCCGCGCTGGTCAAATTCCCCGAAACCGGCGCGAACTTCCGCGTCATCGTCGATAAACGCAATGGCCTGGACACCTTTGACCTGAAAGTCGAGATCAAAGAGCCTGCTCTGTTGGATGATGTCGCACATGTGCAACGTCTGGAGCGCCTGATGGCCGAAGCGGTCAAGACCATCACCGGCAACTCGCCCAAAGTCGAACTGGTCTTGCCCGACAGTCTGCCGCGGGCCAGCGGCGGTGAATCCAAAACCGCCAGCGCGCGCGTCGAAGACCGGCGAAAAAACTAAGATCCATTGAAAGCGAACAGGTCAGAAATGCATGAAATGCATTTCTGACCTGTTCGCTTTCAATGGATCTTAGTTAAAACGGCAGGAAGATGTGATGCATGGAGAGAATGATATCCACGCTGGCTACCAGGTTATTCAGTATGTGCAGTGACATGCTGGCCCATGTCGAGCCGGTACGCCAGCGCAGGAAGCCCAGACCCAGGCCAATCAGAAAGAGTGGGACAAACGAGCCCGGATCGGCGTGGGCCACGGCGAAAAGTCCGGCGCTGACAATCACTGCCCAGAGCGGCGAAAGTTCGCGCAGCAGGCCGGCAAAGACGAAGCCGCGGAAGAATAGCTCTTCACAGAAGGGCGCGATGAAGACTGAACCTGCCAGGAGCGCGTAGGTGGTCAGTGGCTCGTAGACGCTATACTGCTGCACGAGTTGATCGTTGGTTTGCAGATTGAGGTGCAGCGCGTTCACGACCCACGAATAGAGCGAGTCCGCGCCGATGATCAGTACCATCAAGCCGACAATCCAGGGCAGCGTGCGCAATAACTGGAAGCGGCGCAGGCCCAGGTAGCGGCCAGCCGCGCGCAGGCGTGTTTCCCCCTCGCGTAGCAGATCCAGGGCCAGTGTCCTGTTCGCGTAGATAAAGGGTGCGATCAGAAAGGCACCCTCGATCAGCAGCGTCAAAATGATCGTGCTAAAAATGCCAGCGAGATCGTCGCTGAATGAGATCGGCTTCGTAGGAGGGGCAGCGTTTTTGCCCAGCGCATTGAGCAGCATGTTGAAGCCGATCCAGGGAATCAGTGTAAAGAGCACGCCTCGGAAGGCTTGCTGCGTCGTCCAGGGAACCCAGTTCAGCTTCAGCCGGGCGCTAGCAGAAAGCGCGCCGCCTTGCTGATTGGAGGTATCAGGCTCTTGATCTATCAAAGGCTTCTCCAGAATATGCTAAATCGAAATTAGTATGAGCAAAAGGTGCGTATCCCGGCGAGAATCGGGAAGCAATCCAGCATGGAATGTGTTATACTACTCGCAACATCATTGTACCGCAAGAGGTTCCACATTTCAGGAAGGAGTGCTTGTGGCTGGGACAATAGATATAAACCCATCTGAAAATTCAAATTGGCGTAAGCATAAGAACGCCTGTCCATTGTACCGTGAACGCTGGTTTCCCTGCAACGATGCCTCGTTGGGCGAGCCAATGTACCAGGTGTTTTGTATGCAGGGCACGCCACCAGTGAGCTGGGAAGAGCAAGATCGCTGTATGCACAGTAAAAATGGCTGCTGGCGTCATGCTCAGGCGCAAGAGACAAACCCCAAAGAGGCTGCTCCAAAAGAGGCCACGGCTGGTAAAGCGTCTGGTTCATCAAGCTCGTCTTCATCTCCTCATTAAAAGAAAATGCCAGCAGCCGAAACCGCTGGCATCCAAAGCTGCATTTCTCCACCGCTCACTGGTATGTGTTTTTGTTGTGCGTCTGGTGCAAGCTTAGCCTTCGTAGACCCATTGCTGAGTAGCGAGGGTATACTCGACCAGTTCCTCAGGGTGGAAGAACAGGCTTATCTCCTGCGCGGCAGTCTCAGGACCGTCGGAGCCATGGATAATGTTGAAGCCGATCTCCAGAGCGTAGTCGCCGCGAATGGTGCCAGGGATAGCCTCGGCTGCGTTGGTCGCGCCCATGGTTGTGCGCACCACGCTGATCGCCTTCGGGCCTTCCACCACGCCCACGACGACCGGGCTGGAGGTGATATGTTTTACCAGGCCATTGAAGAAAGGCTTGCCCTTGTGAACCCCGTAGTGCGTTTCGGCCAGCTCAGGCGTAATGTGAATCAGTTTCAAGCCGACGAGTTTCAGTCCGCGCTGCTCCAGGCGAGCCAGCACATTGCCGACGAGACCGCGCTGGACTCCTTCGGGCTTGACGATAATCAGTGTACGTTCCATAGTAAGGAAAAAACTCCTCTATTCTAACTTAGTAGGCTGCCACCAGTTCCGCGAGCTGGTGGCAGGCTTTTTTCATTTCCAGGCGAACGCGCCCCATGTTGCCGCTGCCATTGGTGGTAACGACCAGGATAAGCTCGCCGACCTCGGCAAACTGGACCGTGCCTTTTTCTGTCTCAATGATCGCATGATGCGTTCCGCTGCTGCTGGCCTGGTTGGTAAAATCGGTGATAGAGCCGAAAACAGCCGCCGAGGTGGCGCCGAGCAGTTCCTCCTCCTCGTTCTGTACAGTTCCAGCCACGATTAGCCCGTCCTTGCCAATGAGAATGGCACTGGTGATTTCAGTGAGTTCAGCTAATCGTTGTAGAATGCTATCCATTGCGGCTCCTTCTCTATTAATTCTTGGCTTTCTTGGCCATTGTCAAGGCTTTGTTATACGACTCCATGGCCTGGAGGTATTCGCCCTTGCGCATATAGGCATCTCCCAGGACGCGATAGCCCAGCGAGAAGCGTGGGTTAATTTTGAGCAAAGCGCGCAGATTGCTGATGACATCTTCCAGCAGTTCGGGGGCGTTGCGAATAACCAGGCGGTATTCCTGCATGGCCTCTTCGTAGGCGCCGCTGAGCTGGTACTGGTAACCTCTGATCAGGCGTTCATGGTTGCTCAGGTTGCTTTCATCAACGTGTTCCGCGGGTCTGCGTTCGCCGCGACCCTTCCCATTGCCGCGTTCGTTCGGGGTGGCTCCGGGTTTCATAGGTTGGAGGGTGATCGCCGGGCGTTTCATGGTCGTCTCCAGATCGCTATCCAGCAGCGCGTCTGAGCGGTACGCGGGGGTCAGGGTTTGGGCAATCTCCGGCGTAGGCGTAGCGGGCAGGGGAGCGAAGGGCAGTGGTGCCTCGTCGTTCGCCCTGGCGCCCAGCGCCGCGAAGGGATTCAACTGTTCGCCAGGCGTGTGTGGAATGCCGGGCATGGTCTGCTCGTTGTTCTGCGTATTCCACCAGGGTTCATTGCTCTGCGCGGTGGGCTGCTGGGCAAAATTGCCAAGCTGGGCCAGCGCGGACGAGAGCGAAGGCTGAGCTTCCTGTGGGAACGGCGCGGTGGGCTGCTGGGCCGGGGGATTCTGCGACTGGGCAATCGCGGCCAGGGAGCCGGGCTCCATGGGGACAAAGCCCTGCGATTGCAGACTTTTCTCCAGGTCTTCCAGGGAAGCGAGGTAGCGCTGCTCCTGGTCATTGACCGGCGTGCCAGCGGGGGTGGCCGTTTCCTGGTACGCCTGGTTTTCACTCTGAGAGAGTTGCTGCATCCAGGTGGGAGTCGAATTCTGCTGCGGGCTCTGCGACTGGACTGTTGAGAACTGCTGCATCCAGGTGGGTGCGGAAGTATCTTGCGCGGGCGGGAGTTGCTGCATCCAGGTGGGAGTGGGAGCGTCCTGCGCGGGCGGGAGTTGTTGCATCCAGTCGGGGGCTGCCTCTTGCGCGGGCGGGAGCTCCACGGGCGAGATCTGCTGCATCCAGTTGGGCTGGTTAGCTCCATCCGCCCAGGCATCATTATGCGCGCTGAGCGAGGGCAGCGAAGCCCATGGGTCATCTTCGGGCGCTACTTGAGCAGGCTGAACGGCCTGGGGCGCTTGAGGCGTTTCCCAGGTGGAGATCTCCGCGCCGGGCTGGTTGGAAACAGGCGGCACTTCTGGCAACGGCGCGGACGGTGTGGTCTGTTCGGGTTCCAGGCTTTCAGCGCCCAGCGATTTCAGCCACTCGGGCCAGCTTGTTTCGCCCTCTGCCTCGTCATCGGATGGGAAGAAGAAAGGCATAGCCTCATCTTCGGGTTCGGGCTGTGCCGCAGGAGTGGGACTCGCGGGCGCGACGGGTGTTGCGTTCACCGCCGGGTGAGGCGCGGATGGTTGGGCGGGAGCGGGCGGCTGAAGCGGGGCAGGCTCCTGGAAAGAACTGGCGGGCGCCTGCGCTTGCTCGCCCCGTGTCAGCGTACCCAGCCATTCCGGGGGGCCTGCTGTCTCTTCGGAGCTTTCGTTTTGTTCCAGTTGGGACACCCACGCGGCGGGTTGCTCCGGCTGGGACGGGGTATAGGTCGGATAATCTGTGCCGCTGCCGTTCCAGGGCTGGCTCTCCAGGGTAGGTAGGTCGGGGGCAGAACCGTTCTGCGTCTGGCGATCCCAGGTGTCCAGCGTCTCCCAGTTGCCATAGGTATTTTCCAGGGGAGCTGGCACTTGTTGGGGCTGCTGCGCGTACGCGCGCGCGGCTCCAACGCTGACCGGGTGGCCATCTTCCAGCAGGATGGGTTCTTTCTTCAACAGTTCCAGGAAAGGATCGTTTGGCTGGCTCGCGACCAGGTCAGCGAATAGCTCCTGCGCCATCGCCAGGTCCGGGTCCAGCGCCTGAGCGCGTACCAGCAGATCCCTGGCGCGTGCTATATTAGAAATCGAGGCGATATGGGCCAGGAAGAGCAGCGCCTTCAGACAGGTCGGCACCTCCTCCAGCAGTCGCTGTGCCACCTGCTCGGCTTTGTCGTATGTTCCCTCTCGCCAGTACGTTTCCATCAGCCCCAGGCGCGCGTCCAGGCGGTCAGGACTGATTGACAGCACCGCATCCCACTCTTGAATTGCCTGCGTCAGCAGATCGCCGCGCATATACAGGCGAGCCAGGCCAGCGCGCGAGAACATAAACTCCTGCTGCCCAACACGCGAGCTCAACTGATTAAACTCCTGGCGAATGCTCGCGTTGCCCCGGCTCAGCTCATACGCTTGCTGATAGCAATCGAGCGCGGTATCAATATCCGATGTGCGCTCACTGATCAGGGCGCGGTCGCAGTAGACAATCACATTCTCCGGGTCATTGGTGAGAATCCACTCAAAAGTCTGCTGCGCCTCCTCCATCTGCCCCTGCGCCAGGTAAACCTCACCAAGCAAGCGTTGTGCTTCAAGTGCTTCAGGAAAGTAAGTCAGGATATTCTGACAGTTGGCCATGGCTTCCTCAATGCGGCCAGAGCTGATAGCATCCTCTGTCGTGCGTAAATACTCACGAAGCGTCGTTTGCGTCATATGATGTCCGCGGCGTGGAAACCTGGCGGCTTAGAGCCAGGGGAAGACACGCCGTCGCCTGTCGGCGACTCCTTTCTCAGACTTGCCCCTCGCGGGGAGCCGTATTACCCGGCACGGCCAGACCTTCCAGAGAGCCTCCTTTCCGATTTGACGTTGAAAACGACAATCAGGTCGCTTGTCAAATTGGACTAAGAGGCCAGCACTTACAGGCCACCCTGGAGTAACTTTCCTAAACGTTCTGCTTGCTTTGGTTTGCAAGGGCCAATAATAGCCAGGCGGCGCCATTGAGGAGCGAAGCAACTCTGCGCGACGCGCTGAATATCTTGCGCGCTGACCGCGTCGACCAGTTGGACCATAGTATCGATATCGAGAATCTTGCTGCGCAGGCTCTCCTGGCTGCCCAGCCACGAGGAAATCTGGTGCGTGCCTTCCATGCCCAGGAGGATGCTGCCCCTGGTGTAGGCTTTAATTCGTGCCAGTTCATCAGCCGCGACTGGCGTCTCACAGAGACGGGTCAGTTCCTGAATAACCGCGCGGATAGCCGCTTCTGTCTGTTTCGGATCGATGCCGGCGCTGACCACAAAATTGCCAGTTTCGGCATAGCTATTAAAATAGCTGCCAATATCGTAGGCCAGACCCTGTTCCTCGCGAATGGTTTGAAAGAGCCGCGAACTCATGCCGTCTCCCAGGATCGAGTTTGCCAGCATAAATGCATAATAATCAGGTGATGCATACGAAATGCCCAGTGTGCCAAGGCAGAGATTGACCTGCTCGGTAGGTCGATCAATGATCGAGACTGGAATGGCGTCCATCGGCGGCGGGCAGGGTGCGTACGATCCGTGGGGACCGGGTTGCCAGTCGCCAAACAGCCGCTGTACCAGGTCCAGGGCATGCTCCTCGTTAATATTGCCAGCCAGGCTAATCACCAGGTTATTGGGGCGATAGAACTCGTCGAGATAAGCCAGCATCTGCTCGCGCTGGAGCTTTGCCACGGTCTCTTCAAAGCCGGCATCATCGCGACCCAACTCCAGAGCCGGCCACATCGTCTCATCAATTAACAGGCTCACCCATTCCTGCGGGTCATCTTTCGTTGAGCGCAGCTCCTCGATAATCACCCCGCGCTCTTTTTTCAACTCCTCCGGCTCAAAGAGCGGGCGGCGGACCATGTCGGCCAGGACGCTCAAGACCTCTTCCAGGTGTTCGCCGGGGATGCGAGCGGTATAATTCGTCAATTCTTTGCTGGTGCTGCCATTGAATGCCCCACCCACCCCCTCGATTGCCTCCGAAATGTGCCGCGCCGTCGGGTAGCGCTCCGTGCCCTTGAACAGCATGTGTTCGATAAAGTGGGAGATACCTGCAAGCGGACGACTCTCGTAGCGCGAACCGACAGTAAAGAAAAGAGCGATACTGGCAGATCGCATGCCAGGCATAGGCGCTGTAAGCAGGCGTAGTCCATTGTCCAGAGTTGTGCGCTTATAATGCATGAAAAAAAGATACTTCCTCAGTTGCTAAGCAGTGGCTTTTCCAAACGGCCCGTAACATCCGCAGCCATGTATTATAAAAAGAGACTTGCTGGCCCGCCAGAAGTCTTGCGTGCGTGCGCCTCTATTATAGACGGTTTCATGCTCAATCGCAATGGGAGCGGGAGAGATGGATAGCCCTTTTGGGTGGTAGGAATCCCAATTTCTCCAGGCGGTAAACCCGCCTGGATGATCGGAAGCGTGCCTGCGGCGCTCGCCAGGGTTTTTATGGCTGTACATTTTGCAGGCT
>DASVMX010000394.1:0-4931 GCA_036384215.1 Ktedonobacteraceae bacterium
CCAACCCAACTCTTCTTTTTTCTCAGGGGCGGGGCTAGCATTTTCCGAGGAAGACAACACCTAACCTGCAGTGATTGCTCCTCCCATGACCAGGCTGTTCGCAGCGGCGCAGGTGAGGTGCGCGTTGGGGCCAATCGCTGCCTGGTTGACGTAGAAGACGCCGGTCAGGGCACCGTTTAATTCGGCGTTCAGTTCTTTCTCTATCTGCTGGTTATAGCTGTCGATGGGGAAGCTCAGAAAGCCGATTTGCAGGTCGGTCGAGGTGACGTGCACCACGAGGTTGCCGTTTACAGCGCCGGGCGCCATGGTGGAAACGGCGATCCCGACCCCCAGGCCGTGCCAGAGGATGTCGGAGGTGGTGACCAGGTTGTTGCCCGCCACGCTGACGCGGATGTTCTGCGCGGTCAGGCTGCTGCTGACCTGGATGTTGCCAATGCTGCCTCCCAACTGAGCCAGCGAACTGGCGGGCAGTTCAATATACGAGTTGGTCGCGTATGTGACGAGTGGCTGGTTCTGATGTGAGCCGGGCACGCCGCGCGCCGGAGCTGAGACGCGTGTTTTTGTGAAGTTCGCGTTGCCCGCTGGCGTGGGGGTGGGGTTAGTGCCCCCCTGGCCCAGCGAGATCGGGAACTTGAGGCTGACGCCGAGGTTAGAGTCGCCACACTGCGGCGTCGCTTTGATCGAGGTCAGGCTGCCGATTGGCACGCTAAAGGTGGTCAGCGGACCACTGACCAGGCTGGTCTGGCCACCTGGCAGTGGTAGCGCGGTGACCTGGATGGTCGAGGTATTAGTGACTTTAAAGCCTACCAGGACACTGGTGGTAATCGCTTTGGGATCGCCCTGGTAAAGGCTGATCTTGAGCGTGGTCAGCAGCCCATCCGGCTCGGCCTTGAGGCTGACCAGCGTGGCCGAGGGCTGGAGCAGGGCACTGGCCATCTGCAAGGCCCAGCCCTGGTCCTGCTGGGGTAGTTGTTTGACCATGCTGCTGAGCGCGCCGCTGACCATCTGCGGGATGGACTGGTTGATGCTGGTCTGGAACATGGGCTGAAGCATCGATTCGGTAAGGTAGACATTTGCATTCACAGATGTTGGTCTATCCGACCCGGTTACAGGCGGGCGACCCGCTGCCTGAACGGTGCTTGAGAACAACATGCACAGGGCCAGCACGCTCAGGATCGCGCCGCACACCCGGATAGAACGTTTGATGCGCATAGGATAGCTCCCTCCTTCCTGGCTAGCCGTGCAACAGCTTATTCAGGTCAACAGGTTGAGTAAAACACAGCGCCGAAGGCGTGGGCTGGGCCGCGATGCCCTGGATGGGCGGAGCCTGGATCAGCAATACGAACATTTCCTGGCCCTGACCGCACCCAATCGTTGAACTGGTGTGAACGGAGACCAGCTTCGCGCCCTTGAGCTGTCCGTGCAGCGCAGGCATCACGCTTTTGAGTATCATCTGGTTCAACGCGCTCTGCATACTGGCCGCCGCGGCTGTTCCGGCGTCCAGGCCGTCGCGTTTGAGATGGATCACGGTGAGCTGGAGGTTTTGCCGGGTGTCCAGGCCAAGACGGGTGTCCAGTTCAACCGGCATAACGCGATGAATCCCGTTGGCATTGATATTCAGGTTCAGGGTGATGAGCAGACCATCGTTGGCCTGCGGCGTGGTTTGAATATTGCTCAGAGTGCCGTCTTGCAGGCCAAGTTGCGAGACGAAGACCGAGGTCAGAGCGACGTTGTTCAGGGCCAGTTCGATCATACGCGGACCAGAGAGCGGCGTGCTGGTCGCGTCTGGCCCGTTGCCGGTGGTGGACGCGTTTGAGCTGCCCCCCGTGGTAGGCCAGAGCAGGAGCGCGGTCAGACCGCCCGCGACGAGCAGCATGGCCAGGCCGATGCCGAGCAGGGCGAAGACCAGGCGGCGGCGCGAGACCTGCGCGCTCCGCGGAGGTCGCACTGGCGGAGGCAGCACCGTGGGCACATCGGCTGGAGCGATGGTAGCGCCTGGATCTCCGCTGTTCAGCGGCGCGACCATGGTTACGGCGCTATGCAGATCCACATCCGCGTCCGTGGACAGCGCAACCGGCGCGGCTTCGGGCAGCAATGTGGTCTCCAGAGCCGGCTTATGTCCCCAGAGAAAGATGGCCGGGACGATGGCGACCAGGCAGAAGATCATGGTCACAAAGAAGATCGAGCTATAGACGGTGTGCGCCGAGTCGATCAGGTGCAGGGCATACCTGTTGGTCCACTGGGCGAACTGCGCCGCGCTGGCGTTGAGCGGCATCGACGGGAACTGCGCGGCCAATTGCTTGAAGTAGGCCAGCCCCCAGGAGGTCAGAGCGGCCAGGCCCAGGATCATGCCCACCATGCGCAGCGCGGTGATAATCGAGGCTCCCATGCCAGCCTGCGAGGTCCGCGCGGCATTCAACGCGGTCGTGCTGATCGGGGCAATCACCAGGCCAAAGCCCAGGCCTGCCGTCATGGTGCTGATCGTGATCTGCGTCCAGTCCACGCGAATCGACCAGCGGCTCATCAGAAAGAAGCCAGCCGCGGAGAAAAGCAGTCCCAGCACGCCAACGACGCGACAGGAGAGGCGCCCACACAGCCAGCCGCCCAGAACCGCGCCCACGGGAATCATCGCTGTCATCCTCAGCAGTGCCAGGCCGCTGACCATGGCCATGTCAGAGGCCGAGATCTGCTGACTGAACACTGTATTGACACAAAGCGGAATGTCGGCCATGGCGATAATCAGCGCCACGCCGACAAAGATGCTGACCAGCGAGGATGCGCTAAAGGCCAGGCGTTTAAACAGCGAGAGATCGACCACCGGCCAGCGCTGGCGGCGCACCCACGAGAGACGCGGCCTGTTTTTCAGTGAGAAGCTCAAGACGCGCCAGCTCTTGAGGCGTCCCATCACGATAAAGAGCGCGAGAAAGACCAGCGCCAGGATCAAGGCGATTGGATTATTCTGCGGCGCGGCTCCATTCAGCGAGCCGGGGCCGAGGTCGGTCCCCTGCTGCGCCAGGCCCAGGCTCAGGCAGGTCAGGGCCGCGCCCAGCAGCAGCGCGCCCAGCCAGTCGATGCTCTCTCTCCGCCGCTGGTGCTTCGGCGTACAGAAGATCACGCCGATCATGAGAACGATGACAATTGGAATATTGAGGTAGAAGATGTACGTCCAGCCCAGCGTCTGCACGAGCAGTGCGCCATACAACGGACCCACCACGCCGCCCGCTTCGGTGACAGCGCCGATGATGCCCAGCGCCACGCTCAGGCGCGATTTTCCATAAAAGTCGCTGACCACCGCAATCGCCACTGGCACAACCGCGCCGCCGCCGATGGCCTGCACAAAACGGGCCGAGATCAGCCAGATCAAGCCCTGCGATGAAACGTCCAGGCCAAAATTGCTCAGAAAACTGATATCCACGTTCTGACCCAGCACTGGCGCCAGCGCGCAGAAGACCGAGCCAACTCCAAAAATGGCCAGGCAGAGCAATAGGATGCGCCGACGCCCGAAAATGTCCGAGACGCGGCCCATCAGCGGCATTGCAATGACAAAGCCCAGCAAGTACGCGCTGACAATCCACGCGGCATGATCGAGGGCCGAGATGGGAACATTAATGCCCGGATCAGCTATAATCTTCGGCAGCGCGGTCACCACCACCGTCTCGTCCATCGAAGTCACGAAGACGCTGGCGCAGGCAACCAGCAAGGCCATAATAGCCAGGCGCCTCGCGCCCTTGCTGGCAGGCGCGCTGCCGGGGGTCGCGAGCTTCTTAAACGAACTGGTAATCTGTTCCCGCCTGGACGGGCGCGCGGGCGCGGTTGGTGCCAGACCCGCCTGGACATCTGGTGGAGCACTGGCCTGAGCGCCCGGTAAAGCGCGTTTGCGCAGGCGCTCAGATGTCTCCTGGTCATCTTCTAATGTGTACATTCGATCCTCGTATCACGGCTGAAAACCGCCCTGCGCGGGTTCCGCCAGGCGGTTTTCAGATTATGCTCACTGAACCTGTGGCGCTACAATACTGATATTTTCGTTATACTTGGAAAGAAAAAATGTTCGCGTGGTCTGCGGCGTATCGCCGCTCGCAGCCTGGCCAACAACGGTGATTTCATAGGCCAGCCCGTCGTCTTTGCCGGCGCAGATGCTCGTTTTGAGCATGGTTCCGTCTGGCGCGCCGCCGCCAGTGAAAAACGCCAGGTCTTTGGCGGGCAACAGACCGTTGACGCGCCAGCAGGCCGTGCCATTCACATTGTCATCGATAGGACCAGTCACGTTCTGTAGCTTGCCGACCAGCGCGATAATCCCTGTATCGGGATTGGTCAAAGCGCGCGGATCGAGCATCCCCGTGACCACGCGCCACTGGCCAGTGATCGGATCAGTAATATACTGGTGAGCGCCCACGCTAATCAGATTGACCGTCATCGCCTGGCCGGAGAGCAGCACACTGGCTTGCGCGCGCACCTTATCCGGCATCGACACATCGCCGTCCGCCTGGCGAATTACCACCTGGCTGGAACTGGTGTTGCCCAGATTGTCTGTCTTCATGGTGATATGAAAAGAGCTTACCGAGCGGAAATTCTTCTGAAGCGTTGTCAGCACCTGCTGCGCGCTCGGTTTGGGTCCGGGACCACTGGTGCCCGTTCCATGCTGCCACGGCAGCGAGCAGCCCGCGAGCAGCAGCGCGCAAGCCATCCCAACGCCAAGAGCTGCCAGCGCGCCACGCCATTGTCCCGCTTTCCAGCGCTCTGAACGCAGAAACAGAAACATAGAAGATGCCTCCCCAAATCAATAGATAGAAAAGTCTTGCTGAAACAAATCAACGCAACGGAGGAGAGCTTTTGGGCAATCGCTTTGAAAGAGAGCCTGATATGGTACTTTCTGGTATAGTTTGAATTATGTTTGAGGAAGGAGCGGGCGAAAAATGGTTTGCACGCAAACC
>DASVMX010000395.1:0-9817 GCA_036384215.1 Ktedonobacteraceae bacterium
CTATTACGATAGCGTGCTGGATCGCGTGGGGCATATCGACGAGGACATCAAGCAACTGGCCGAACTGGGCATCTTGATCGATCACGACGAGGACGGCTATCTCTTACAGATCTTCTCCAAGCCAGTCGTCGCCCGTCCCACCGTCTTTTTCGAGGTTATTCAGCGCAAGGGCGCTCGCGGCTTTGGCGAAGGCAACTTCAAAGCCCTGTTTGAGGCACTGGAACGCGAACAAGAATTGCGAGGCAATCTATAAATGAAGCTGGTCACGTTCAAAACCATTAACAATACGACCTATGCCGGAGTGGTGCGCGAGAAGCGCGTGTTGCCGCTCAACTATCCCACATTGCTGGAACTTTTGCAAGATCCAGACGGTATGGAGCGGGCGCGCCAGCTTTTCGCCAGCGACGAACAGGGGCTGGCGCTGGAGGAGATCAAGCTACTCACGCCTGTGACCAATCCTCCGACCATGCGCGATTTCTACGCCTTTGAGCAGCATGTCGCCGCCGCGCGCGCCCTGCGGGGTCTGGGCATGAGTCCCGAATGGTACGAAATCCCGACCTTCTACTTCACGAACACCAGCGAGATCTACGGCCATGATGAGCCCGTGCCCTATCCCGTGGGCAGCCAGGAGCTGGATATTGAGCTGGAAATCGCCTGTGTGATCGGGCGCGAGGGCAAAGACATCTCCGCCGAAGAGGCCGCGGACTATATCGCGGGCTATACCATCATGAACGACTGGAGCGCGCGCGACTTCCAGCGCCAGGATATGAAGCTCAACCTCGGCCCTGGCAAAGGCAAAGATTTCGACACCTCGCTTGGTCCCTGGCTGGTGACGCCGGACGAACTGGTCGCCCGCCGCACAGGCAGCGGGGCCAGCGAGCGCTACGACATGACTATGCTCGCGCGGGTAGACGGTCAGGAGATCTCGCGCGGCAACTTCAACCAGATCTATTACAGCTTTCCCCAGATCATCGCCTACGCCTCGCGCAACGTGCGCCTGCGCCCCGGCGATGTCATCGGCTCTGGCACAGTTGGCACCGGCTGCCTGCTCGAAATCGGTACCGGCGTTCACCCCTGGTTCCAGCGCGGGGAAACAATCGAACTGGAAATCGATGGAATTGGCATTTTAAGAAACACTATCGTGTAGTGAACGAGAGGAATACACTATGCCATCCTATCATCGCCTGGGCGAGATTCCGCCCAAACGGCACACGCAGTTTCGCAAGCCGGATGGCGGCCTCTATTCGGAGGAGCTTTTCGGCATCGAGGGGTTTTCCAACAATTATTCGAACCTGTACTACCACTACCCGCCGACGCGAGTGAAGAAGGTTGAGTCATTTCAGAAGCGCCAGCTTGAAGAGTGGGAGCTTGACGTACAGCGCCATCACCATTTGAAGACGGCGCTGCTCAAGCCCGGCGGCGACGCGGTGCTGGGTAATCAGATTCTGATGTTCAACAAAGACCTGACCATCGGACTTGCTTTGCCCACTGAACCGATGAACTACTTCTATCGTGACGGCGAGGCGGATACGATGTACTTTGTCCACGAGGGGCATGGCACGCTGGAGACCAATTTCGGCCTGTTGCCCTATCACGAGGGCGATTACATCGTGATCCCGCGCGGCACGACCTATCGCTTTGAGATTCCCGCGGATTGCGCCAGCTCGCGTTTCCTCGTGGTGGAAGCGCATGGTAGCATTGAGCCGCCGCGCCGCTACCTGAGCCCCAACGGTCAGTTGCTGGAGCACTCGCCTTACTGCGAGCGCGACATCCGCCGGCCAGGGGAACTGGTCACGCACACCGAACGCGGCGACTTCGAGGTGCGCGTCAAAGTGGGTGAGCTGATCTCCAGCTACTGGTACGACTTTCATCCCATCAACACCGTAGGCTGGGACGGCTGTGAGTATCCCTGGATCTTCAATATCGCCGACTTCGAGCCCATCACCGGGCGCGTCCACCAGCCGCCGCCAGTGCATCAGACCTTCCAGGGGCCAAACTTCGTGGTCTGCTCGTTTGTTCCACGCAAGCTGGACTATCACCCGCTCTCGATCCCTGTGCCCTACAACCACAGCAACATCGACAGCGACGAAATGCTCTATTACGTCAACGGCAATTTCGGCAGCCGGCGCGGCATCGAGCGCTCCTCGATCTCGCTGCACCCGCGCGGCATCCCCCACGGTCCGCACCCCGGCGCCGTCGAAAAAAGCCTCGGAGCCGAGCGCACAGACGAACTGGCTGTCATGATCGACACCTTCTACCCCCTGAAATACGCCGCCGCTGCCCGCGCCATTGACGACGCCAGCTATCCCTATAGCTGGTTCGACGCGTAAGGCAAGGCGGTCAACCGGAGGTGCTGCATCGGCGGCAACGTCAGAGGCGCAGCTCTGACGGAGGCACAGCTCTGACGGCTGCTCGCGGAAATTGTACGCGGTCAGAGCGGAGCCTCCGATACCATTCAAAGAGTCACAACGGAGCTCGCCTCCGTTGTGATCGTTTCACCAGATCGTGTGGCTCTACCGGAATTCCTCAGATTCTGAGGAAACGCTGCATCGCTACATGAGTGTTTTTGTCCATATAGCGCACCTGAGATGGCTCTACAGGGCGCTTCACAAGAAAAACACTCCATCGCTACATGAAATACACCCTCTGGTGAAATCTGGTTGGATTGGTGCATGTTGTCTTGCTGCGCGATACGGTTGTGGATAGAGCACATTCAGAGATCATACAGTATGCCAAAAGTCATGGTCATGCTGCTTTCGGCACAGTGCCAGAAATGTTCCCATCGGCACCTGTCAGATAGGCACAACCGGAGCTATAATTCAAACGTAATAAAGATGATGAGGCCCGGTGAATGGACCCCAATATGTGAAGCGAACAAGAAAACGAGGCATAACTATGATGGATTATCGCGCGCAGCGTGACTATGATAGAGCACAGCGCCGGGCCTACCGCCACCAGAGGCGCGGCTACTACGGCGGTGTCGGGGGCGTTATCTGGCTGATTATCATCATCTCGATGGTCAGCAGCCACTGGTTCTGGATGATCTTTCCCTGGCTGTTTATCGGGCTCCCTATTTTCTGGTGGGGAATCAGGCCCATGCTGCGGGGCAATGCCATGAACCAGCAACAGCAGCAGCCTTATAGCCAGCCCGTCTACCAGCAGCCAGAGCAGCAGCAGCCGGACTATCAGGCCTACAACCAGGGCTACAGCGCGCAGCAACAGCCAGTCGCTCAGCCGCGGGAAACCTACCAGGAGGGCGGTCAGTCCTACCAGTACCAGCCTGGCCAGCAACAAAATCAACAATATGAAGAGCCATTGACCATGTATCCCCAGGAATAACGTCCGGGAATAAGAAAAAACGGTGCGCATCGTCTTTGCGATACGCACCGTTTTTCCATCTCTGCTCTACTACATACCTGCTCAGGTCTGATCAGGAAGCGTAGTGCTTTGTCAAACTTCGTTTGAGGAATGCGCTGCCTGCGGCAGCGGAGAGAGAAAAGACGCAGAGGAGCTGGCGCCCCTCTGCACTCCCCACTTTCCTACCCTTCAAACGAAGCTTGACGGGACAGTAGGGATGCCTGGCCTGTTAGTCTTGTGACGTTATCCCCGGAAGATGAGACGCAGGCCGGAGAGGCCGGTCAGGCCGAGCAGGAGCCAGCCGGGCAGCATGAGATGCGCGTTGGCCAGGAGGAAGATACCGCCAGCCATCGTGACTGCTGAGAGCAGGACCCAGGAGATCCCACTGGTGGAACTGCCGTTTTCTTTGCGGCTGCCGTTGCGGCGTCCGTTGCGCCCCCGGCGCCCGCGTCCGTGGCCGTTGAAAGGCGTGTCCGCGGCAAGTCTGACCTCAAGCTGGCCGGTCTCCAGTTTGGTGATGAGCTGGTCTACCGCTTTGGGAAGCCTGAGCAGCAGGCGGCCCATGTCCAGCGCCTGATTGGGCAGGTCGCGCAACATGTCGCTGATGCCGCCCGCGTCCAGGCCCAGGAACTTGCGCGCGTAGGGCGTGGCCGTGTCCACGAAGTTAAATTGCGGTTCCAGGCCGGTCGCGACGCCGACCAGTGTACTGATTGCGCGGCCAGTGAAGGCGAATTGCGCGGGAATCTGGAAGGGCTGGCCATAGAGCAGCCTGGAGACCTCCTGGGCCACTTCGGGAATCTCCATCTCGCGAGCTTCGCCCAGCGTCATACCATAGTACTGCTCCATCATCAGGGAGAGGCCATGTTCCAGGGCCGCGCTATTCGCGCCTTCGCCGATAAAACCCAGGCGCGAAAGGGCCGTGACCAGCGCGTGCGAGTCGCGCATGAGAAAGCTCAGGAAAAGATCCTTCAAGGACTTCTTCATGTTTTTGCTCAAAGTGCCGACCATGCCGAAGTCCACAAATTCGATAATCGGGCCGCTTTCGGCAGTGCCGGGGTTGACAAAGATGTTGCCAGGATGGGGGTCAGCGTGAAAAAAGCCCTCCTCAAAGAACTGGCGGAAATAGGCTCTGACCGTGCGATTAGCCGTTTCCAGGCGGTCGACTCCGGCGGCGTCCAGCGCGGCATAGTCGTTAATTTTAATTCCATCGACCCATTCCAGAACCAGCACGCGGCGCGAGATATATTCTTCATAGATTTTGGGGATGAAGATCGTAGGATCGTCTTTAAACATCTCGCGGAAACGCGCGGCGTTTGCGGCTTCTGTAGGATAGTCGATCTCTTCATAGACTGTGCGTTTGAACTCGTTATAGACTGCCATCAGATCGATGAAGCCGTTGGTGTCAACGAAGCGATTGATAACGCGGATTACGAACTTGAGCGTACTCAGATCCATGCCTACCAGTTGTTCGATATGCGGGCGCTGGACTTTGACCGCCACCTGCGCGCCATTAGAGGCGAGCGTGGCTTTGTGAACCTGGCCGAGCGAGGCCGCGGCGGTGGCTTTGCGCTCCAGCACGCTGAAAATCTGTTCCACCGGCTGGCCCAGTTCGCCCTCAATCACCGAAACCACGTGACTGAAAGGCTCCGGCGGCACCTCGTCCTGTAACGCGGCCAGCGCGGCCAGTGCCTGTTCGGGCAGCAGATCGGCGCGCGAACTCAGAAACTGGCCCAGTTTGATCATCAGCACACCCAGCTTGATCGCCGTGTGACGATACGCCACCAGCACCTTAACCAGCACCTCGATATTGGGGCGAACACTGTAATCGCCGCGCTCGTGCGCGCGAATCACCCGTTTGCGCTCGCGGTAGATTACCCACAGGGTCCAGAGCAGCAGCCTGGCGACCTTAAAGAAGCGGATCATTTGCGAAAATCTATTAATACGTGTATTTTTGCGCTTCATGTAAAACCTCTCACAGAACAGGGAGTGCTCACGCGCCACTTTGTGCTCAAACGGGCAGCAAATCGTCCAGCGCCCCCTGAAAATAGCCGATACCGATATATCGATATGATAGCATGTACGTACCAGAGGAGGCAGAGGTTTGAAGTTTCGCGTAGAAACAAGAAGGGCGTGGCGTATACTCATAATAGTAATGTGTTTTAGCCAGCTCTGTTTTATCATGAGTAGTGAGGAGAGAAAAGGATGGCCGTATATAGCACGAGGGGGCAGGATATGATGACGCGGGAGGAGAAGGAGTATCTCTGGCCTGCTTTGCCGTTTGAGGCGTGGAAGAAGACGCATGATACGCTGCATATGTGGATGCAGGTGGTGGGGAAGGTGAAGCTGGAGTTGTGCCCGTTCCTCAATCAGTGGTGGGAAGTAGGTTTTTATGTGACGGCGGAGGGGTTGACAACAGGGCTCATTCCATCTCCCACGGGAGCGTTCCAGGTCACATTTGACTTCATTCACCACAACCTTTTCATATCCACCAGTGATGGCAGGAGGAAAGATATGGCCTTGATGCCGTGCTCGGTGGCTGATGTTTACTCGCATTTTATGACGGCATTAAACGCACTGGGCATCGAGGTGAAGATCAATACGAAGCCCAGCGAGGTAGAGCATGGCGTTCCCTTTGAACAGGATACGAGCCATAGCGTGTATGATCCTGAGTACGTCAATCGCTGGTGGCGCATTCTGGTGCAGACCGAGAATGTCTTGCAGCAGTATCGCTCCCATTTCATCGGCAAAAGCAGCCCCGTGCTCTTCTACTGGGGCACATTCGACCTCGCGGAGGCGCGCTATTCAGGAAAGCGGGTATCACCGCCGCCGGGTGCTAATCGCATCCTGCGCGTGGCGGAGAATCAGGAGCAGATCTGCTGTGGCTTCTGGCCGGGGGAAGACAAATTGCAGGAACCCGCCTTCTACTCCTACACCTATCCGAAACCAGCCGGAATAGAAAACGCCTCACTTCGCCCTGGCGCGGCCCACTATGACAAGAGCATGGGTGAGTTTATCCTGCTCTACGAGGATGTGCGCAAAGCAGCTTCGCCCGCGCAGACGTTGCTAGAGTTCTTCCAGAGCACCTACGAAGCCGGTGCGACGCTGGCCCACTGGAATCGCCAGGAGCTTGAGCAACAACCGCAAGATTTGTAGGAAGCGAGAAAGAAAGCCAATGATCACGCCGGACGCGCTGGTCCGGTGCTGCCATGCGTGTGCGTCAGAGGCACAGCTCTGCCACACACGCTCCCCTGCAGTCGTCAGAGCGGAGCCTCCAATACCTTTCAATGAAGGTTCCTGGCCAGGAGCAAGCCGATGCTTGCCATCGGCTTGCTCCTGTTTGAATGGGATTGGACCAGCGCGTCCGGTGGGGATGAGATGGCAACAACCTGGCGGGCACCCAGGGAGTAGGTACTTCTGCCAAATTTGGAGAGAGATGTTAGAAAAACGCGGTTTCAAACGATATATATATTGGTGGACTGGGCCTGATATTGCAACGATTTCGGGCTGAAAAACGTCGTTTATAATAGGGGGAAAAGGGCAGCATAATCTGGCGCGAGGCCGGATTTTCATTGGGGTAGATGATGGATAGTGCTGCCTGTGCATGTCATATTTTCCAACGGCAGTGAGAGAGGGGTAAAAAGTCTTTGCCTCCGCTTTCTGGGCCACGCGAATAGGTGTATCGGAATGGTGGTATCTGGCTTTGCCAGGTGTTTTCTTGTCAGCAATGTTTAGATTATGTGGTCAAGGGGTATATTTCATTCATATGTATGTGTGTAATATCCTATCAAAGAATCGACGGAGGTGAACCTTGTCCAGTACACAGATGGACCTTTCTCCGATAGTTACTAACCGTAAGCAAGATATCGCCTCCTGGCCTGAAGGAGACATAGATCAGCTCACAGCGAGAGATAAGAACCGTTATCACAAACGTAGAGCCGCAATTATAGATTATTTTCAGAGCGACCTGGCGGTGGCAGAGATCTCGTACCGTCATCGTCTCTCAGGAATTGACTCGCTGGAGGCGATGGCCAGGCGTTGTTGCGTGCTGCATGAAGATGGCCAGCCGTGGGGTTTTCGCGCCCTGGTGCCGGGGGCCAGAGTCATTGAGTCCAGCGCGGCCATTGCCGCCGGGTATGGCGAGGAGCAAGCCTCAGATGAGGTATCTGATCTTGCCAGGGTCGCCGGGGTGGAAGTCGCGCGTGTCGAGCTGGCGGATCAGAGCGAAGTAGAAGAGGTGGAGGCCATCGATGCGAATGAAGATACAGCCGAGCACGAGGCCATCCATCTGAAAAAATCCGCGGCGTTACCGCTGACGCCTATTCCCACCAGCGCGCAGGAACAGGCCGCGTTAGCATTGATGCAGGCTGAGGCGCAGCTCACAGCCGAGCCAGAGGACGTGGAGACCATGGCTGCCACATCCGGGTCCGAAGATGGACCAGAAGTCCTTTCTCCCACACCCGGCTCTCTTGTAGAGATATCTGTCGATGAAGAAGTGATCCAGGAAGCGTTTTCCGCTGCCGGGCAGGTTGTGATAGAGGCAGAGATGGAAGAGGGAGTGGAGCAGGGAGACTTCCCCACAACCGTGAAGACCATCGAAGAAACCAGTGTGCAAGAGAGCGCCAGGGAAGCAGTGGAGCAGGAGGAGTTCCCGGTGACGGCGAGCGTAGTGGAAGAGGTTGAGGTAGAGCAAGAAAAGCAGGAAGGGTTTCCCACGGTTGTGAGCGCGGTGGAAGAGGCCGAGGTAGAGGAAGAAGAGGTAGAGCAGGAGGATTTCCCGGTGGTAGCGAGCGCGGTGGAAGAGGTGGTTGAGGAGGAAGAGGTAGAACAGGAGGATTTCCCCACGCTTCTCAATGCTGTTGCGACAGGCGAGGAATCTGACCTGGTTTCAGAGGATGAGGAACTGGGGAACGAGCCTACTGGCAAGTTGAGCGAGCTACGCTCCGTGGAGCAGAGCGAACGCGATGAACAGGTTGAAGAGGAAGAAGGGCAGATCGGTGTGGAGCTGCTGCAGACGACAAAGTTAGAGACGGTTCAGAGCAGCGAGGAAGAAGGGGAGAAGAAGGAGGAGCAGGAAGTCAGGGTTCGTGCCGAGGGTGAGGAGGAGGCAGTCGAGGTTCAGGCCAGGGGCGAGAGCGAGGAAGAGAGCGCGGAGCTTGAGGTCGCGAATCTGGATACCGTGGAGGTTGCGCAGGTGAAGGTGGAGGAACACCTCAATCGCGTGGCCGCCACTGAGACCATTAAGGTTCCGGCTGCTATCCTGGAAGCGCTGGAGCAGGCCGACCAGGATCTACAGGCCAGAACCGAAACGCTTGTTGAGCCGGAAACGACCTCAGAGAAGACAGACGCAAGCGCCGAAGATCATCCAGTTGCGGCCCTGCCCGCGGTAGTTGAAGCGGAGGAGACGCAGGTTAGCCAGGGCGCGGACGACGTAACGGCTGTGCCTACGCGCACGCTGGAGTTCTGGAGGCGCGACGACCGCCAGCTTTCGCAAGCGCCGGTCTGGACTTCGCCTACGCAGTCTCCTGGGCAAGAGAGCCGTTACCAGATTACCGGCAGCCAGGCAGCCCTTAAACACGCGGTTCTGCGCAGATGGGGCAAGCAGGGGCGCCGGCAAAAGCAGCGGCGCTGGGTGCGGATCATCAGCGCGGCGATTGTTGTTAGCCTGCTTGTGATCCTCCTGATCCCGCTGGGCGTTGGCCTGGTGGGCTATAACGCGTACACCAATATTAAAAGCGTGGCCAACGATGGCGTCAGCAACCTGCTGGCTCTTCAGACTATCCTGCCAAAGGACAAAAACGATCTGATCTCGGCGTTGAATGCGCAAAAACTGGCTGATGGCAAGGCCCATTTGCAGAAGGCCCAGGACGACTTCCTCCAGTTGCAGGATTTAGTCAACCGGCCAGACATTCAATCGCTTTTGCAGCAATTTGCCCCGCAATATAGCAACCAGCTTGAGATGGCGCGGCACCTGGTGCAGGTTGCCCTGGATGTCACGCGCATGGGCCAGGAATTGATCGGGGTTGGGCAGACAGCCGCGGGCGTTCTGCACGGCGGCTCAAGTCTGCTTGCCAGTGCCAACACGCCGCTGGTGAGCGCGGACGAGATCGGCGCGATCCAGGCTGCATTGGTGCATGCGGAATATTACATAGGTGATATCCAGGCACAGATGAGCCAGGTCAATCTCGCCCAGTTACCCTTTGGTAAAGCGTCCGATAAAGCCAAACTTGGCACATATCTGAATCAGATCCCCCAGGCGCTTGACACCATCAACCAGGTGCAGACGCTGATCGGCCCGGTGGCCTGGATGCTGGGCGTGGGCACCGCGCGCCATTTTCTGGTGCAGACGCTCGACCGCGGCGAACTGCGCCCCAGCGGCGGCTTCGAGGGCCAGTATGGCGTCCTGACACTGCAAGATGGCCGTATGTCGCCTTTCTCGCTGACTGATATCGCCAAGCTGGAC
>DASVMX010000396.1:0-2780 GCA_036384215.1 Ktedonobacteraceae bacterium
ACCGGCAACCATGGCAGCGTTGACGCGCCTGGATGCCGGCTGAAGAGTGCTGATGCCCGATTCCGAGCGATAGCCAACCGGGAGCGGCTGCCCATTGGGAAAGCTCGCCTGGGTAGGTGGAAAGTTTGTATTTGTAAAGGAGTTCCCACTTAAGAACTGCTGTGCTTGTGGTTGAACCTGGCTGCCAAACTGGCTGGATCCTGGATAGCTGCCTGCCATCGAGCCGCCGGCAAAGCCCTGTTGTGGATAGGAGCCCTGCGGATTATTGGTGGGCGTTCCCGGCACAAACGATATGGCCTCGGTCGCGTCTTGATAGAAGCCGCCGACCTGTTGTGGCTGCGACTGTGATTGCGATGGGCGAATTGCCGATTGGCCTGGCCCTGGTACATTGTCGGGAGAGAGCCCCAAATTGGATTGGTTGGGTGAAAACGCGTTGCCAGTGCGATTGCGGTACGCGTCACTGAGAAGACCGCTTCTGGAGACTGGCGCCTGCATCATTTCCGTTGGCTGGGCCGGCATGGCGTTGGGGGCGCCGCATTGTCCACAGAACACCTCATCCTGGCCTAACTCATTGCCGCAATTTTGGCACTTCATGAATGATCCTTTGATAAAATAACATGTGCTGAAAAAGGCATAGATTAGCTGTACGTATCTGAACGCGCTGATCAATACTCTATTACCAGCGTTCATTATAGCGCATTTGCCCGCTTCTGGCTACTCTGTGGCCTGATAGTCTTATCCCTAATTATAGGTGTTGAAGCGGCTTGCTGTCTTCGTTCTCGGCTTGAGCGATGGGAATTTTCTGCAAACCTGTTTCCTGGTAGTGATGGTAGGCGATCAGCCCTCTGGCGGAGATAGACGCCGTGGGAGGAGTTCCCGCGTCTCCGGCGGCGCGCGTGGCAGGCACCTGGCTAAAAGGACCACTGACGATCAGCCAGACCCAGGGGATATGTTGCTCAAGATTGACGCGTCGCATATTCTGTCGATCAGTGGAACTGGCCAGCGCGGGTCCGGCTGGATGGCTGTGGTAGACACCGACCATCCGGCCCGGGTAGTCTAGATCAATGGTTAGTAATTCAGCGGGGTCAAATTCAAAATAAACTGGCGAGGCGGCGCTGTTGCGAAGAGGGATAGCCGCTTCAACACGCCAGTTTCCCTCCTGATCGATCTTTCCCAGTAGCGCGCCGCAGGCCTCAATCTCCTGGCGTCCATGGGCGTCCAGCAGGATAGTTTTCCAGGCGGCGGCGCTCAGCAGCACCCTGGCTTGCTGTGTTTGTCTCATGCCCGCTCTTTCTCGGCGTGGTGATGGCGAATCATCTCAATCACGATTGCCAGCGAGATCAGCAAAGGCACATCGCTGTCCCGCGCAATATCTACGCCATAGCTATCCGCGAACAGCGAGATACGCTTGCTGATCTCTGCCAGCAGATTCCCCTGCCCATCGGTCACTGTAAAATCCCAGTTCCATATATTGCCTTGAATATGGTAAGTCTCGCCGCTCTCTAATTTGATTTTAAAACGCTCGCCAAAGAAATGCAGCAATGTCTCGTGCAGGCTGGCCCAATGCGCGCCGTCGCGATAGATTTCGTAGTGACCGGTCAGGGAGATTACCTTTTGCTTGATATGCGCGACCTCTTCCCGCGAAGCCTCGTCGATGAGGCGTAGATTATCGCCAATATGGAAGAACTTGCCTTTCACCTGAAAAACCGGCTGCCCGCCCTCGTCGCGCACAACCAGTTCTTCCCGTAAGGTCCACATGCGCTCTTTAATATAAAATTTCATCGTTTGCATCCTTCCCTGTCTCTCTGCAAGCCTTTCTCTATGGAAAGCATTTCTGCTCAGAGTATATCACCTATCCATACTCAAATAAAACAAGCGCAAAGGGCAGGTGCTTACCATCAGCTTGCCTCTCGCTGCGTAAGCGTGTTACCCTGTGAATACAGCCAGGCCGAAGCGGGATGTTAATGGTTGAGTTGTCGCTTTGTGCGCTCCCTTTGCCAGATAATCTCATGAAGGCCATACAAAGCGGAGGGAAAGAAGCAATATGATACGGCTCGCGTTTCTTTTAGATGTGGATAATACTTTATTAGCGAATGACGAAGTCAAAGCTAATCTGGATCATCAGATGCGCCAGATGCTAGGTAACGAGTTAGCAGAGCGTTTCTGGACCATGTATGAGCAGGTGCGGCGCGAACAGGGCGTGGTAGATATCCCACTCTCGCTCACGCGTTTGCGCGCGGAGGTGCCAGCGGAGAGGATGGACGAGCAGACGTATCGGCGCGTGCACGCGCTTTTCGACACCTATCCATTTTTTCAGAACCTCTACCCACACGTCATCGAGACGCTACACCATCTCAATACGCTGGGTCAGACCATCATTGTCTCGGACGGCGACCAGTATTTTCAGGCCGAGAAAATCGTCGATAGCCACCTTGCCGAGGCTGTGAGGGGGCGCGTGCTGATCTATACACACAAACAACAACACCTGGAGGAGATTCTCCAGCGCTATCCCGCCGAGCACTACGTTATGGTTGACGACAAAGCGAGTATCCTGGCTGACAGCAAAGCTTTGCTGGGTGACAGACTGACGACCGTCTTTGTGCGCCAGGGCAAATACGCGCGGGAGCCGCTGCCCACTGGCTTCACTCCCACAATCAGCGTCGAACACATTGGGGATTTGCTCAACTATACAGAACAAGATTTTCTGCGCGCCTGAATATGTTCGGGTGTGCCTCTGAGAAAAAGCATGGCTGTGTTGAATAGGCACGCCGTGCCTATTC
>DASVMX010000397.1:0-6922 GCA_036384215.1 Ktedonobacteraceae bacterium
CGGGCTTGCTGGCCGTTTTCTTTTCTCCGGGTGGCTCTGTCCCTTGAATAAAAATTCCTTATGCCGCTGCGACTTTCGCCGCGCGTTTGACGCGGCCGCCGATCATTTCGCCGAAGCCGACGGCGATGATGCCGAGCAGGAGGTGGATGCCGTTGATCAGTTCGACATTGACGCCCGCGTCTTTCCAGCTATGCTGAAATAAACCGACAATTGCAACGATCAGGCCGATGACAAAGGTACCGAGGGCCAGGCCGAAGTTGCCGCCTTTGAGACGGCCCTGGAGGAAGCCGATGACCCAGAGCGAGAGTACGACGATGATGCCCAGCAGCATATGAATGTTGATGAGGGCTTTGTTGGTGAAGTAGAAGCTGGGGTTGGCCCAGAAGATGATGCCCAGGATCACGGCACACAGGGCCGCGACGCGCAGGATCATCTGCGTGATGGTTAAGGCTTTCATACGATTACTCCTGAAATAGTGTGTATGTAATGAGAAGCTCGCACTCCCCTGGCGATTTCTGTGTTGCAGAAATGCGTGTTGCTATTATCTTACAATTCTCTACCAGTTCTGACAACGCCTTGCTGGTTTTGTGCAGGGATTCTCAAAAGTCCCTTTCCTGGCATCGGCGCGATGATCATTTATAGATGAGAAGCGGGCACGGCTGCGGTCTGGGCGTCCGTTTTGCGGATCTCGATGGATTTCTGTATCCTGGTCATGACGGGCAGGGTGACCAGGATGGCCAGGAGGGCGAAGGCGCCTCCGGCCAGGAAGGGGAGGCCAGGTCCGACGCTAAAGAGCGCGCCTGCGATGGCCGGGCCGATGGTTCGGCCCAGGCCGCCCAGACCCTGCGAGAAGCCCAGAATTTCCCCCTGCTCGTCCGCGGGCGCGAGCAGTGAGAGTACAGCGGAACTGGTGGGAGTGACCGCGCCGTCGCCGATGCTGGGCACGCCCGTGGCAATGAGCAGCAGGGCCAGGTTGCTGCTCCAGATGAGCATAACCAGCCCAATGGCCAGCAGGACCAGGCCAGTGAGCATCAGGTTGCGCTCCCCCCAGCGTTTGACCAGTTGTTTGACCAGTCCGCCCTGCATCAGCACGATAATCACGCCGATGTAGGTGAAGATGTAGCCGTTCTGGGTCGCGCCCCAGCCGAAGTTTTTCTGGGTCAGCAAGGCAAAGACCGCCTCCATGCCTGTGAAGGCCAGGGTATAGAGCAGGTTGACCAGCACCAGGCTGACAATAGCTTTGTGACGGATCACCTTGCCCCAGCCAGAGAAGATAAACCCTTCGCGCGCAGTCACTTTCTCCTGTAGCTTCCGTGTTTCCGGCAGCAGGAAGAGCACCAGCAGCGTGTTGAGCAGAGCCATGCCCAGCGCGATCCAGAAGGGCAGCGTGCCGCCATGCAGAGAAAAGATGCCGCCCAGCGCGGGTCCGACGACAAAGCCCATGCCAATCGCTGCGCCGATGGCCCCCATGCCGGCCGCGCGCTTCTCCGGTGGCGTGACATCCGCAACCACCGCCTGGGCCGAGCCGATATTCGAGGCGCCGATTCCGCCTATCACGCGCGCGAACAGCAGCATCGGCAGTGAGCCGGCCAGTGCGGTTAGCGCGAACGAGACGACCTCGATACAGAGCGAGATCAGAATAATGCGCTTGCGCCCATAGCGGTCCGAAAGCGCGCCCAGAATCGGCGTAAACACGAACTGGGCCAGGGCATAGGAAGTCAGAATCAGCCCGACCCCCAATGGACCGGCCCCCAGATGCTCTGCCCAGAAGGGCAGCAGCGGAATCACCAGGCCGAAGCCGGTAAAATCAATAAAAATGGTCAGTGCCATTAAAAATAATGGCGAGCGTAATATCTTTCCCATCGAGCAAGAACTTTCT
This sequence comes from Ktedonobacteraceae bacterium, assembly GCA_036384215.1. Lineage (GTDB taxonomy): Bacteria > Chloroflexota > Ktedonobacteria > Ktedonobacterales > Ktedonobacteraceae > Paraktedonobacter. The sequence continues at coordinate 1,880 of DASVMX010000397.1, forward strand.
CAAACAAGTTTGGTCAGTAGTGACCAGTTGCTTCTATTTCTCCCGCGCCGGGATCGGTTTGAAATGGCCAATCTTATATTGCGCTGTAGCAGGCGGCGCTGTTCATGGAGGGAATCCGGGGATACCCTGGACCCCTGCAAAGAGCTGCACTCCTGCTTCCCCGCTTGCTATAGCTCGTGTTTTTGGACGTGAGCCGCGTGAGCGTGCGCGTGAACTGCGGGACGGGTCTGGAGTTGCATGATCGTGCGTGCCAGCCAGTTCAGCTCAGCATCCAGCAGGGTGAGCTTGTGATCGTTAACTATCCTGTGGGCTGTGTCCTGGACTGCCAGGTCGAGCATGCGCTGAGCTACCTGCGTGCGCTCCTGGTTGACCAGTTCGTAGCGTTCCTTGAGCAGAACAATCGCCTCGCCCAGTTCCAGATAATCGACGAAGAAAAGGCAGGTATCCATATCGCTCAATTGAGGCGTATGGGTACCCAGAGCCTCGCGCAAGAGCTTATAGAAGTAGGCGCGCCCCTCGGCTGTAATATGGTAGACGCCACGCTCGCGCAGGGCCAGTTCGTGCTGACCCGGCCCCGTATTAGGCGCCTCCACTTCTTCCTGGCGAACTTCTAAATAGCCTTTATTCGTCATCTGATTGAGATGATGATAAATATTTGATTTTTTGATAAAGTCCGCAAGAAGCGTATGATGGTTTTCAATCACTTCGCGAATCTGGTATCCATACATAGGCTGCTCTAAGAGCAGACCAAGTATCATCACCTGCTTATACATACTTGCTCGCTTCTCCACTTTGTCAGTGCTGACTAAATTGTAGCACATCCATATAAATCAGGTCAAGGCTGACGCAAAAGACGCCGAAAAAAGCGAGGGATGAGCGGGGTCTTCAGGTAATTCTGCCCGGCGTTCTCAGCCACTCTTGACTGAGGATATTAGGGCGTGCTAATATCCTAGTAACGAACTAGGTATTATTTGGACAGGCAAGGGGAGCCGCTGTGGGAGCGGTGGCACCTGTTCTCTTATTCCGTCTGGCGCCGGAAATGCTGATTGGGAAAGAGATGCCTTGTAGATATTTTCTGTTTCGAGAGAGCGGTGGCTCGCGGGGAAGCGGGCCATATTTCTCGAAGCGCTTTTTGGAAAGGTTTTGAGTAGCATATGTTTGGCAAGACTCTCGCGAAGCCGGTGCGGATTGGCTTGCGTTCTCTCCTCGCTCTGGCGGCTCTGTGCGTGGTGAGCATTCTCGTCTGGCAGGGCATTACGGCCTCGGGTAATCCCGATCCCGCTGTTTCACATCTCGACCGCAACGCAGCGATTCTCGACACCGGCATCCTGGTTTTCCGAGAAGGTCTGGAGTGTATCCTGGTGCTGGCAGCGATTACAGCCAGTATGATGGGGTCGAATAGTTCTTATCGCCGTCCAATCGCGGCTGGCGTGGGGATGGGACTGCTGGCAGTGGTGGCCACGTGGTTTGTGGCAATCGCGGTGCTGAGCCAGATTAACGCGCCAGCGCTGGCCATTCAGGCCGCGACGGGTCTGCTGGCGATTGTGGTATTGCTGATCATTATGAACTGGTTCTTCCACAAGATTTACTGGACCGGCTGGATCTCGTTGCATAATCGCCGTAAAAAGAGCCTGATGAAGAGCGCCGCTGCCGGGGAGCGTTCGCGCACAATGTGGGGGCTGGTGGTGCTGGGTCTGACCGCGGTGTATCGCGAGGGTTTTGAGATCGTGTTGTTTTTGCAGAGCATTCGCCTCCAGGTTGGTTCGACGACGGTGCTGGAGGGCGCGGCCATTGGTGTGGCGCTGACCGCTATTGTGGGTGCGCTGACCTTTTTTGCCCATCATCGCCTGCCGTACAAAAAGATGCTGATCCTGACCGGGGTAATGCTGGGTGTAGTGCTGGTGGTGATGGTAGGTGAAGAGGTGCAGGAGATGCAGCTGGCTGGCTGGTTGACCACGACCAATCTGGCGCTGCCGCTTCCCGACTGGATGGGTCTGTGGTTTGCGGTCTTTGCCAACATGGAGGGTCTGGTTGCCCAGGTGCTGGCCGCGGTCTTCGTCATCGGCTCGTACTACATGGCTGAATACCTCAAAGTGAAGCGTCCTGTGAAACGCGGCGAAGCGCCGGCCATCCGGCCAGAGTCTGCCCCGGTCGAAGTACTGCCAGGCCTGGAAGCGCCGGAACTGCTGTCTGCGGGGAAAAAGGGCAGTTGACGTGAACGTAGCGACGGCGCTACATTCACAAGATTCATGGTCGATAAAAACGCGCAAGGCGAGAAGCAGATCTCCTGCCTCTCGCCTTTTGATTCACCAGAGAGCCATTGCCATACCAGGGAACATCGATGTTATGGGTAGTCTATATTGAGCAGATACAAAGGTAGCAACCATTCTGGCATCTGAGTTCTCAGGTATTGCGCAGCAGCCATTTGCGCACCTGAGCGTAGCGCTGGGCAAATTGTTGTGGCTGCACATTGTCGTAGGGCTTTCTTCCCATGCGCGGCTGAATTTCCAGGTAGGCGTTGTCCAGCTCGTTCAGCGAGAGCAACTTCTGGCGCACCAGCAGCCAGACATCATTGAGGTCCTGTTCGCTGCCCTGCGCGATCTTGCTCAGGGCCAGGCTGATATAATCAAAGTAAAATACATCGATATATCCATATGGGCCGACGTATTGAGCGTGGTCCTGCCAGGTCCAGGGGATGGGAATTACATCTTCAGGGGAAGAGAAGGACGTGGTCAGGTGGACGCGTTCCGCGCTGCGGTGGATCGCGTGGGTCATTTTTTCTTCGTCTGATGCCTCAATCACCATGCTGATCGTCGTCGAAGTGCTGGCGCGAAGTCCCAGGTGAACCAGGACGGCATCGCCTGTGAGATAGAGATTGCTGGGTTGCTGGAACGTCATTGCCAGAACCTGCAAAAATTGTTCGATGCTGGCCTGTGAGACAACATCGTTTGCAGTATAGCGCAAACTCATAATACCTCCGTATCCTTCAAGCGTTGAAGGGTTCTGCGATAGTTACAAGGTATGTGAATGGTCTCTCTGTTGGACATGCGCGAAAAAGCGCTCTGGAATAATAACAACGCATGGTCCAGAACGCGTTTGCAATCGGTTATCAGTGAACGTGATCGATACCTCTATTATACAGGAAAATCGCTCTAAATTGGAGTATCCTGGCTTCCGGGGGAAAAATTTGCTCTCTTTTGCGCGGGCCTGACCGGCGCGAACCTTTTGGGGTTTTCACTCGTAACTGGGAGCAGCACATTAGCGAAGGAGCCAGCGAACACGTCATATGCAAGAGAGAAGCGATGAACAGTTGATGGCAGCAGTGATGACAGGGGATCAGGTGGCGTTAGCCGCGCTGGTGACCCGTCACCACGGTCCATTATTGGGTTATCTCTATCGTCTCCTATCTGCTGGCGACGGGCGGGCAGGCAACTCGTGTCTGACATATGCGTCATTCCTGACTGTTCAGCCACATTTCCCTGTGGGCTGGCCCCAACCTGAGAAAAAAGAATGGTTGGGGCCAGCTCTTAATGCGCCATGAATTCTTGCCAGAAGAGATGCATGCGCTCGCGCAGGGGCGCGTGTTCTGGCTGGCGCAAGTAGGGATCGCTTTCCCAGAGGCGAGTAGCCAGGGCGCGGGCCTGTTCGATCAGGTCGAGATCGTTGAGATCAGCGATTTTTAGTTCGGGCATGCCGCTCTGGCGCACGCCGATGAAGTCGCCGGGACCGCGCAGGCGCAGGTCGTGTTCAGAGAGTTTGAAGCCGTCGTCGGTATCCTGGAAGACCAGCAGGCGGTCCTGGGACTGGGCGCTGGCGTCTTCGCTGAGGACGTAACAGTAGGATTGGTGTTTGCCGCGCCCGACGCGTCCGCGGAACTGGTGGAGCTGGGAGAGGCCAAAACGGTCGGCGTCCTCGATGACCATGACCGTGGCATTGGGCACGTCAATGCCAACTTCGATGACCGAGGTGGCGACGAGAATATCCAGCTTGTGATCGCGGAAATCGCGCATAATCTGGTCTTTTTCCGCTGGTTTCATACCGCCGTGCAGCAGGCCCAGGCGCAGTTTAGGGAAGACCTCCCTGCTCAGGCGCTCGTATTCGACTGTCACAGCTTTGGCGGTCAGGGTTTCGGACTCTTCGATCAACGGGCAGATAATAAAGGCCTGGCGGCCTTCGGCGACCTGCTGGGCGATCAGATAGTTGGCCTCGCTGCGTTTCTGACCGGAGCGCCAGCGGGTAATGATTTTCTGGCGTCCGGGGGGGAGTTGATCGATGACCGAGACATCCAGGTCGCCATAGAGCGTCAGGGCCAGGGTGCGCGGAATGGGCGTGGCGGTCATGACCAGCATGTGCGGGTGATAGCCCTTCTGGCGCAGGGCGTCGCGCTGTTCCACGCCGAAGCGGTGTTGTTCGTCGATAATCACCAGGCCCAGGCGGCGGAAATTCACATCCTCTTGAATAAGCGCGTGGGTGCCGATGGCGACCAGTGCCTCACCGTTTTCCAGCGCGGCCTTGCCCATGTTGCGTTCGCGCGCTTTCAGGCTGCCGGTCAGCAGGACCGTTTTAATGCCAAACGGCTCCAGCATCTCGCCAATGCTGCGCGCGTGCTGTTCGGCCAGCAGCTCGGTCGGGGCCATAATCGCGCCCTGGAAGCCATTCAGCGCGGCCACCAGGAGCGTGGCCGCCGCCACGGCGGTTTTGCCCGCGCCCACGTCTCCCTGGAGCAGTCTGCTCATGGGCCGGCTGCGCGCCAGGTCACAGAAGATCTCCTGAGTGACCCGGCGCTGCGCGTCGGTAAAGCGGAAAGGCAGCGTGGCCTCGAAGGCCTGGTCCGTCGCGATGGTTGACCAGAGCGTACTGCTCAGGGCGCTCTGGTCGTCTGCGGGACTGGTCGAAGTTTCGCTGATGATAGGAGTGAGCTGTTCCACGTTGAGAAAGATCTTCGCCAGGTCGATCTGGAAAGCGTTGCCCTGTGGGGCTTCGCGCTGCCAGCGCGTGCGGCGTTCCTGCATCCCTAGCTGAATCAGGAAAAGTTCGTCGAAG
>DASVMX010000398.1:0-25095 GCA_036384215.1 Ktedonobacteraceae bacterium
GCCAGCCATCGACAAATTTTTCGGGAGAGGCTTCCTCACCATAATAGGCACGCGCGATCCACGGACCGCGGACCTGGAGTTCGCCAAAGGAGGTATTGTCCCAGGGGACTTCCTGGCCGCTCTGAATATTGATGACGCGGAAGTCCACTCCTGGCAGAACGGTTCCCTGGCGGGCCTTGATGCGTAGTTGTTCCTCTGGAGAGAGGCTCATCTGAGCATGGCGCAGTTTACTGACGGAGGCCATTGGAGAGGTTTCGGTCATGCCCCAGGCATGGACCAGCGAGAGACCAAGTTTCCAGAAACCCTCGATCAGGGATGGCGGCGCGGCGGAGCCCCCACAATAGATCGCGCGCAGGGAAGTGAGGTCGACAGATTCTTTCTCAAGAACCTGGAGCAAGCTCAACCAGATCGTAGGTACGCCGCAGGCGAGAGTAACGCGTTCAGCCTCCATCAGGCGGGCCAGCCGTCTCGTATCCAGAAAACGACCTGGAAAGATGAGCGTTGAGCCCATCATAATGCTGGCATGCGGAAAACCCCAGGCGTTGGCGTGGAACATAGGGACAATGGGCAGGACCACATCGCGTTCTGAGAGCGCAGCGCCATCAGCAAGTCCAACACCCATGGCATGCAGAAAAGAAGAACGATGGCTGTAAACCACCCCCTTGGGATTGCCAGTCGTGCCAGAAGTATAACACATGGCCGCCGCCTCGTTTTCATCCAGGGCCGGCCAGTCGTACTCCTCGGGCTGCCCGGCAATGAATGTTTCGTAGCCGATCGCGGGCAAGAGCTTGCCGGTTGACCTGGGAGCTTCTCCCATAATCACATACAGGCGCACGTGTGGCAATTGATCCACAATCCCTTCAAGGATCGGTACCAGATCGCCATCAACAAAGATCACTGTGTCCTCCGCGTTGTTGATGATATAGACTATTTGCTCAGGAAACAGCCGAATGTTCAGGGTGTGCAGAACCGCACCCATACAGGGAATGGCGAAATACAATTCCAGGTGACGATAGCTGTTCCAGCCAAACGTCGCAATCCGCTCCCCGCGGCTCACGCCAGCTCCGCGCAGGGCATTGGCCAGTTGCATGGTACGTTTGCCCCACTCGCGAAAGGTATAGCGATGCTGCAGCCCATCGTCCAACAGAGTGACAATCTCCTTGCGGGAAAAAAGCTTGAGGGCCCGTGCGAAGATGTGTTGCAGGGTAAGAGGATACTCCATCATTAAGCCTTCCATAAGGCAAAAACCTCCTCAATGAGAATAGAGTTGCGTGGATCAGGAAGAGATGTCCTTTTCTGTAAGGATTGTAAAGACGAGAGAAGATCGGTTACAATGGTTTCACCGACAAATTGCGCGCGAAAATTTGTACACGCGTCTAATCTGCAGGAGGGTCTATGGAGACACCGATTCCCTGGGGCGAGGCTATGTATTATGTAAAGGCGGCTGCTTTGTATCCACAGCGGCGCCACGAGATGCTCGCCCACGCTTTGCGCGAGGTACTCACCTGCATGTCAGTCAGAGGAACAGCGTTGATCTGGCCCTGCCAGGAGCGAACGGTACAGTGGAAGGTGTTCTACGCGGGGGAGCGTTCCGAGGTCATGCACCGCTGGCTGACCGCGCGCCTGGATGCATCGCTGGAGACCACCCTGGGCGTCTTGCAGCATGATCTCACTGTTTTCTCGGAGATGCCTGACCCACAGATTATCTGCTTGCAAGCTTCCACAGCGGTTCTGGAAGGTCTCTGGCTGCTCTGGCCAGCGTTTCCGCCACTGGCAAACGCCGCGCTCGATGCCCTGGAACGCCTGCGCGGGGCGTTAGAGGCGGTACTGGAAATTGCCAGGACTGAGGAACACTATTTCGCGGACTCCTCTCCGCTTTTTGATCCGGCTCTGGCGCAGGCTCTAGCGCGGGGAGATGCGCATGCCCTGTCCGCCTTTCTCAGCCTGACCCGGATGATCGGGCATGCGGACCTGGCTTTTTGGGGGCGGGCTTTTCAGGATGTGGTAGAGGTGAACACCCATTTGGGGGCGCAGCAAAACAGCTTTGGCTTCGCACTCCAGCATGGGCATGGCGTTGGTGGTCGGATCGCCGCCTATGGCCCATCGATTGTCCTGGTTGGCGATTACCTCACCTCTCCCTATCGCGATTCCAGCGTCACAAACATCGTGGATGGGGAGCATATTCGTTCGGCTCTTGCCCTGCCAGTGCGCGCGACGCACAGAGACGCGAACCACAGCGGCGTGGCGGCGGTGCTCTATGTAACCCGCCGCGAACTCACGCCCTTTTCGCTGGCGGAACGTTTGCTGGTTCAACGCCTGGGCCGAGAGTTAGAGCCATTTCCCCAACCCCATCGCCCGCCCTTGTTCGTCTCACCAGGTCTGCCACGCCCTCCCGCATGGCATGAGCTGGTCTTGCACGCCAATCGGGTGGAGGTCTTTGAAGAATGGGCGGCACGCTTTATTCAGGGAACAGTGGTAGTAACGAACAGCGAAGGTGCTCCCTATGTGCTGGCACATACCGAACAGTTAGCACACCTGCGCGCGGGCCTGGGCCGACCAACGGATAACGTCCAGGTTCTGCCTCTCAATGCCCCTGGCGTTACGCTGCCCGGCCAGATCTATCTACGCCCTTCTCTGCCACTGCCGCCGCCAGACTGGCCCACTTTTTTTGCTGACCTGGTCATGGCCTGCAATCTAATAATCGGGCGCATGGAAAAAACGCATGATCACCTTGCTCGTCAGCGCGCACAATGGCTACAGGCGCTTTTACAGGAAAAAATGCACCCCCAGTTTCAACACGATGGATATCGCCTCGGCCTGCCCAGTGAGCGCGGCCAGATCTGGGTGATCGCCTGGCCCGCCCGCAGCCTGCCAGCTTTGCAACTATCCCGCAAGCGGGCGCGGGCCGAGAGTCTGGCTCTGGAAACAGTAAAAAGTCCGCTTCTCTTTCTGGACGATGAACTCGCGGTTCTTTTACTGCATGATCAGAGCGAATGCCAACCCGCAGTGCTGCGCGATGCGCTGCTTTCCCTCTACGCGCCCCACCCGTTCTGGCTGGTCCACGGCGTTCGCTATCACTCCTCCCACGAGCTAAAACACCTGCTGACACGTGCCCTGTCCCTGGCCCGGCAGGCGCGCAGGGAGGGCAGGACAGATTATCTGCTCGATATGCAAACGCCCAGCCTGGACAACCTGCTGGAAAACCCTCGCCTGGCCGACCATCTGCGCGATTTTGCCAGCAGACTCCTCGCTCCCCTGCTGGCATCTGACATGGGAAAAAATACCCACCTCACGACCACATTTGTCCTGGCTCAGACCCTTGGGTCCGTTCAGGAGGTGGCAGATCACCTGGATGTCCACGTCAATACGATTCGCTATCGCCTGCATAAAGCCGAAGATCTGCTGGGAGGCGAACAGGCTCTGCCCAAAGAACGCGCCGCCTGGACCCTCGCAGCCTTTGTCTGGGAGCACTTTCATCTCTCGCGCGACGATAACTAAGATCTTCCTGTTTCCGGCTACAATTTACGCGCCCCAAATTGTAGCCGGAAACATTGCTACCTGCACCCCTGTTTCTCTACAATTCCCTAAATAAACTCTATCTAAACGCATTGTCCTTTTTCACAAGCCTTTGCATACTTTGGAAATAAAACGGAGAACCCAGAGGAATCAGCGCAGATATCTTCTCCGTCGTTACCTACAGTGAAGAAAGGAGCGATCAATGAGGCGTTGTCCGCGTTGTACGCGGGAAGAACACCTGATCCAGGGCATATGTACATGGTGCGGCTATCCATCTTTGAGAGAGGATCGTTCTCATCCACCCGACCATTCACACTCGCCTGGACCAGGCTTGTCAGGTGCGCAATGGACGCGCACCCGCGCACCAGAGCCATTTTCATCGGGAGCAGCGTGGGAGCAGATGCTTTCGCCTGCTCAATCCCGTTCAGGCCCATTGCCAGAACGCAATACCCCAGCCGAGCCGCTTCTCGTATCAGGGCAGGCGCTGCGTGGTGACCTCGTAGGAGATGGGCGCTATCGTCTACTTGATCACATTCATCTGCCAGCAAACTGGGGTCAGCAAAGGATAGCCTGGCACGCCCTGGATATTCTGGTAGATCACCGGCGGGTGGCGATTTATGAGATCTCTCTCCCCGAGCATCTCAGCACGATCATGGCCGCCGCGCCCTGGCTGGTCTCGTCCATTGTTGCGCGCTTCAAAGCACTGGAGGGATACCCCGGCTTTCCGAAAGTCATTGAAAGCTTCCACGAAAAAGGCTGCGATTTCCTGGTGCTGCTGTATCCCGAAGGAGTGAGTCTCTCCGTTCTGCTCAAACGCCGGGGTGACGCGTTACCGGAAGAGCAGGTTGCTTTGTATGGCTATCAGCTCTGCGGACTCCTGGCATTACTGGCCGAGCAACAGCCAGCGCTCGTCCATGGAGCGATTACACCTGAGGCTATCTTGCTCAGTCATGATTTGCAACAGGTAACTTTATTGCACCTGCCGCTTTTTCTGCTGGTGCACTCCGCGCCCCCTGGAGAAGAACACGGAGCCACAGGCTATGCCGCTCCAGAGCAGGTCCGCGGTGGCGTGGTCACACCCATGTCGGATCTGTACAGCGTCGCGGTCTGCATGCATCACGCAATGACCGGCTACGATCCCCACACGCGCCTGGCACTATTTCACCCACCAGTGCGCCGCCTCAATCCCGCTATAACGCCACAGATGGAGTTGATCCTGACTCGCCAGCTCTCCCTTTCCTCATCACAGCGCTATCGTCATCCTGACGAGATGCAGCGCGCGTTAGCAACTCTGCTGGAAAGCTATCCTGAACCATTGAGCGGAGAGCACCCAGCCCGACCTGCCAATCCGCTTAATCTCGACATCTCACAGTTACGCGAAAACAGCAAGAACGAGCTCTTGCTCAATATGGGCGTCTTCGCGGCTGTATGTGCGCTCATACTTATGGGTCTGATTCTATTTTTCTTACGTGCGTAGAGACAACATATCTAAAAATTGCCACTGATACTGCCCGCGATGAGGTAAGCCCACAGCCGCTTGCGCTGCTTGAGCATAAGAACCGGTGAGAGGAAGGAGATCAAGACAATGGTGAAAAAAACGCTGAACTTCGCGCAAATGATCAAAGAATTGCGCCTGCAACGCGGGCTTTCGCAGAGCCAACTCGCACAGGCCGCGCACCTGTCGAGGGTCTATATCTATCATCTGGAAACAGGTCTGCGCCAGAACCCCTCGGAGCGCGTGGTGCTGCATCTTGCGCAGGCGCTGGTATTACAGGAAGACGAGCGCCGACTCCTGTACGAGGCTTTCGCTCAGCTTACAGGACGAGATCTGAGCGAGGAATGGCTGGATGTGCCCATGCTCCATGTACAATCGCTGGCGCATCTGCTGGTGTTAAATAGCACGTACCCGGCTCACGCGTTGGATCGGCTCTGGTATGTGCAGCTCTGGAATAAGGCCGCGCTGGAGCTTTTCGAGATCCCGCCCACGCGAGGAGAAGATCAGCGTATCCACCTCCTGGAGTTGATTTTTGGCGTGCACCGGCCGCACTTTCTTGCCTGGGAAAGTCTGGCAGGGCGCCTGGTCAATGACTTTTTACATACAACGCGCGCCCTGGCGCATCTGCCGGCGTATCAAGAGGTCTGGCAGCGCTTACGCGAACTGCCAGACTTCCGGCGCCTGGCCGCGGTCAGTGCTTCTGAAACAATACCATCTCCTTCCTTTGTCTTTTCTCTACAACATAACCAGCTTGGGCGTTTGACCGTGCGAACCGCACCTACGGTTTTCACGCGCGTGAATAGCTACTGTATGGTCAGCTATCTCCCCGGCGATCAACAGACCCTGAAAGTGTACCAGGGATGCCGCTGGCAACCGGATACGCTCCCGGTCGGGGAGATCACGTTGAAGCTGTTTTCTTAAACAGGCGCCAGAGAGGTAAAACGTTTGGGGATTGCAGATCAATCAGAGGGAAGCGCCGCGGCCGTTGCGCCAATAAATGCAAAACGTGCCTGAGGATTGCAGGTATCCTGTCGATTTATAAATGGAGCATAGATAATGTCATTGAAAACACAGCATCTGTCATTCCTGACCTCACGAAAAGCGCAGCAAGCCACGGAGCTTCTTGCGCGTCAGGAACGTATTCCGGTCTGGGCACTACCTCGACTGTTTATTGGGATAATTGGACTCGGCTTCTTCTTTACCTTTTTTGATATCGGGGATATCAATGTGTCATTCATCCAGACCTGTACTCAAATCGTGGCTGGCTGCCTGCCGCAGACAGCCAGCCATTATCTGGGCCTGCCAGTGATGATTAACCTGATTGGCTACATGGTGGGAGCACTGATTTTCAGTCTGTTTGCCGATCGCTTTGGGCGCAGGGATCTGCTTGTTTTCACAATGATGATTGCCGGGCTTGGGTCGCTGTACACGGCCTTTGTCAGCGATTACACCAATTTTGTGATTGCCCGCGCCGTCACCGGGATTGGAGTAGGGGCGGATCTGGCACTGGTCAACACCTATTTAAACGAATTCGCGCCGCTGCATGGGCGAGTCAAATACACGGCGCTGGTGTATATCCTGGCTACGTGCGGCATTACCCTGAGTGTCTGGCTGGGGCTCTATCTGACTACTCCCGCAACTCCTTTTCCCGATGGTCTGCCATTCGCACTGGCCAGTTCGCAGTTTGCGCTGGGCTGGCGCACGCTTTATGGCCTCGGGACGTTGCTCACGCTGGTCGGACTCTTTTTGCGCATCGACCTGCCCGAATCGCCACGCTGGCTGATTGCCCGCGGGAGGCTGGCCGAGGCGGAAAGGGTGGTGGTGCGCATGGAAAGACAGGCGCTAAAGCGCGTCCGAGAATTACCACCAGTGGGGCTCGATCACCGGTTTTTTGTCCGAAAACAGGGAACCAGCTACGGTGAGATTTTTCGAGATGTGCTCTACATTAAACGCACCATCCTCCTGCTAGTGATCTGGTTAGCGGGTTATGTCACCGTCTATTCGCTAGTGGCGGGTCTGACAGTCTTACTGACTGCGCTGGGCTACGCGGAGCCCGAGGCAGGGATGATTTCGGCTATGGGCATCTGCGGCAGCGTCATCTGCGGCGTGGTGGTCTATCTCTGGGGAGAACGGCTGGAACGCAAAATCTGGCTGCTGCTGGCGGGGGCGCTGGCGCTGCTGGGTGGAGTTGTGGTAGTGTTCAGCCAACAGAACCTGCTTCTGGCATTTGTGGGGGTAATCCTGCTCTCTATGGGCAGTTACCTCTGGCTGCCAGCCAGTTATAGTTGGACCACGGAACAGTATCCCACGCGGGCGCGCGCTTCCGGTTTCGCGGTGGTCGATGGTCTGGGGCACCTGGGCGGTGGTATCGGAGTCTATGTAATTGTGCCGCTGGTTCCCAGGTTGGGGCCGCTGCTGACGTTTCTGTTCATCAGCGGTTTTCTCTTGATCGCGGCGGGCCTGGCACTCTTTGGCCCCACAACCAGGAGTAAACTGTTGGATGATATCTCCCCATAAACGAAAAATCTTCCTCCAGAAAGGGTGATCATTTGGACGATCAGACTTCCCTATCCATACCTCATCAATAATTGAAGATGATACGTGTGAGAGCTATTGTGACAGCTATGGGCGTCCATTACCAGCCAGTTTTAGCCAGTAACAGACAAAAAAGCGCATGTGCGAAAACCTGTCCATTTGGGCGTTGACAAGCGTAGGAGCGGGGAAAAACGGACTTTTTGTCGAGGTGGGCTATCGGGAATGAAACCGTGTCTTCTTTATGTTAGAATGGACAGGAATACAACGCAACTGACGATGCGCCAGCTATCTCTGTTGATATGTGCTGGCCTGCGGAAGAGTGAGGATGTTTATGAATTGTATGGAGACTGTTGCCCGTCTTCATCTCTATATCGACCGGGAACTGAGCGATGAGGAAATCGCCATCGTCCAGCAGCATTTGAAGGATTGCCCTAGCTGTGAGTGCCGGTTTCATTTTGATATGGGTTTGAAGCGGCTTATGCATGAGAAATGTACAAATGACAAAGCTCCTGAGAGCTTGCGGGCCACGGTAATGCGCCTTGCTCGTACTCCGGCTGGCGCAACATCAGAGATTGACGCAGATGTGGAGCAAGAGATCCGTGCTGACGTAAAATACTTCCGGCGTGAGGAATAAGACGCGAACCGCGTAAGCATTGTTTGTGCCTGGCGCGGTTCGCGTGTTTTTTGCTCGCCGGCTTGTGTTACACGGCGATGCCGAAGTTGAAGAAGCGATTGAGTATGATCAGTAAATTGAAATAAATCATGACTCCCAGGATGATCATGATGATCCCTGTCGCGATTTCAATTTTTCCCAGGTGTGGTTTGAGCCATTTGAGCAGGCGACTGAAGCGGTCCAGTCCCAGCCCGAGGAGCAAGAAGGGGATGCCCAGGCCGAGCGAGTAGATCAGGAGCAGCAGCACGCCCTGGCGCAGGGTTTCGGCATTGGAGGCCAGGACCAGGATGGGACCAAGGATCAGGCCGACGCAAGGGGTCCAGCCAATGGCGAAGATCACGCCGATTGCGAACGAGGCTGGATAGCTGGGGCGCGTGGGATGGAACTCAAAGCGTTTTTGCCAGTAGAGAAACGGCATCTTGAGCAGGCCGGTCATGTGCAGGCCAATCAGAACCAGCGCGACACCCCCGATTTCGCGCAGCAGGAATTGATTGGCATGCAAGAAACTGCCCAACGTGCTCGCGGTCGCGCCCAGCGCTATAAAGGCCAGAGTAAAGCCAGCCACAAACATCATGGAGTGCAGAAACGTCACCAGGCGTTTGCTGGTCATATTTTCTGATTGTGAAACGCTCTGGCCGACCATCTGCGCGATAAAGATCGGCACCAGTGGCAGGACGCAGGGCGAAAGAAACGAGGCCAGCCCCGCGAAAAAAGCTACCCCCAGGCCTACTTGCGATGAGTCCATAAAATAATCCATTCCCCTGTTTTTTGTTTGTTTTTTTGCTCCTAAATACTATACCGTGGAAGCAGTCGAGTTGCAAGAGATTGCCAACAGCTATAATGTTTTGGAAAGGTTCGCTGTAGTGGAGGTTCTCTCGCCAGGCACTGAATAGAGAATCGAGGTGTCAGGTTTGACGTTTATCAACCTTGCTGGCGTTAAGTCTTGACAGCGAGCATTTTTCAGGCTATTATCTGAGTATGTATTCAGATAACGAACAGAAAAGCAGGGGACTGAGTGCGATAGAGCCGGACGTCGTCGAGGAATTACGGGCAACTGCGCCAGCGGACGAGCTGGTAACGGTGGCAGCTGAGATGTTTCACGTATTGGGTGATCCGACACGTTTAAAGATGCTCTATCTCCTGATGAAGCACGATTGCTGCGTCAGAGATCTGGCTATTCTGGTTGGAGTTTCTGAATCGGCGATCTCGCATCAGCTCAAATTGCTCAAGGATCGGCAGTTGGTGAAGGCGCGGCGTGAAGGGACCACCATGTATTACTCACTGGCGGATCATCATCTCGGCCCGCTATTTCGCGAAGCGGAGTCTCACGCGAACCATATTACGCAGAATCTGCCGGATCATTCTCATCCCTGAGAGACAGCGCCAGCGCGTATTCGCCATTTTTTTGATTGCTTATTTGAATGTTTGCTCAGATAAGCAGACAAGGAGATAGAGCAGGGAAAAGATAGGAGCGTGTGTTCGCCATTTTTTTTGATTGCTTATTTGAATGTTTGCTCAGATAGGTAAGTAGAAGAGAGGACATTCTACTTGCCAGGGAAGGAGAAGTCCATGCATGCACCCTCGCTTTTATTACTGATCGGCGCCGCTGGTATGGTGGCCATCCTTCATTCGATTTTACCGGATCACTGGGTTCCCCTGGCGGTAGTCGCGCGCGCGCAGCGCTGGAGCCTGTTTCGTGTGGGAAAACTGACCATTCTGGCCTCGCTCGGGCATGTTCTGGCCTCACTCGTACTGGGGGGCGTGATTGCATTGATTGGATTGCAGTTTCAGCAAGAGATAGACACGCAGCAGGGCCATATCATAGGGATAGTGTTGATCGCCACCGGGCTGATCTTTCTTGTGTGGAACCTGCTGGGCCGTGGGCCACATGGGCACCGGCACGGGGAGGGAGGCCACAGCCATAGCCACGGCTTCTTCGGCCTGGGTCACACACATGATCACGGGCACGACCATGAGCACGACCATGGCCATGAGCACGACCATGGCCATGAACACGACCATGAGCACGATCACGACCATGGCCATGAACACGACCATGAGCACGATCACGATCATGACCATGAGCACGATCATGATCATGAGCACGACCATGATCATGAGCACGACCATGATCATGTGCATAGTCATGATGGCCACGATCATGAGCATAGGAGCCAGAGCAAGCAGCGACCATTGCTCAAGCGGCTGACAGCAATTGCTGTGCCTTTTGGGGTGGCGGCCTCGCCTGATCTAACGATTTTGCCGGTGGTGCTGGCGGCGAGCGCGGCGGGAAAAGTGGCGGTTGTGGGTGTACTCAGCGTCTTTACGGTAGTGACGATTCTCACTTTTGTGGGTCTGACGATCCTCGCGACCATCGCAGGCTACCAGATCAAGGGAGCCTGGATTGAGAAGCACGCAACAACAATTACTTCGGTCGTGCTGATCAGCATTGGAGCCGTGGCGTTCGCTGGTTTTTAACAGGGCCAAAAAACCTCAACGGGCCTTCACCCGACCAGAGGCGAAGGCCCGTTGAGGCCAATCCCAAACAACAACAGAGCAAGAGACGAGAAGGAAGAAATCTGCGCAAATTAGCTGGCTGCTGGCTCGTATAAACATGATATTGTTGATTTACATTATCATGTTTTCTATTATGTACCATTAAGCAATACCTCCTGTCAAGGCGATTTTGCTGAAAAGGTTGAAATGCTGGAAGCTTGTATTAATTGATAATTTTGTATAAGTAGTCAGAATAGAAAGCTCTCTGTCGCTCTTCAGGAAAGCGCAGCGCCGCAGGCGGTAAGTAAAGTACTATCTTCCCAAAACAGGAGATTATACGGGACATTCAGCATCTTTCTGCGCTTATAGTATACTAAGAGGATGCGAATTCATTTGTTTGAGGAAGTGGGGCGAGGGAGTGGGTCAGATGCCTCTGAAATGTGTTTATTGAAGGTTATGAATAGTAATTGTGTAGCTTGCAGGAGCAATTTTCATGTCTGTATTTCCGCCATCGTCGGTGAATAATGTTGCGCCGCTGTCTCCCATGCCGCGCGGGCGCCGACGTGGACCGCTGGCGCTGGGCGCTATCGTTCTGGTAGTCTTGTTGATAGTCGCGGGCTTTCTGGGTCAACACGCGTTCTTTGCGAGCCAGAGGAGCCAGGCGACGCCTTTTCCTTCTGGCAGTGGCCCGTATGTCCAGTTGCCCTTGAGTGCCCGGCAGATCAACGATCTTGAGCATCTAAGCGCGCACATGAAATACAAGGCGCTGGCCAGTCTGTATGTTGATCGGATGAGCCTGGATGACAAGCTGGGCCAGTTGATTATGCTTGAATTTAATGAAAAATCCTATTCAGATAATCTGGATTACGCCATCAATACCCTGCACGTGGGGGGCGTAATCATGTACGATATTCAACTTAACACCTTTGCGCAGGCGAAAGGCGATATTAAGCATATGCAGACTCGGGCGCAGATTCCTCTCTTGATCTCTGTTGACCAGGAGGGAGGAATCGTGAATCGCCTGTACAAGATCTATGGTTCCGCGATGTCTGCGACGGATATCGAGGCCACGGGCAGCACGCAGGTCGCGGCCCAGCAGGGTTTAAAGGTGTCGCAAGAACTCAAAGCTTTGGGGATGAACGTAGACCTGGCACCAGATGTCGATGTTGACGAGGTAGGTGGTTATGATATGATTGACCGCACTTTTGGTAAAACGCCCCAGGAGGTCGAGAAATACGCGGCACCGTACATGCAGGCCATGCAGGGCAATGGCACTATCGCCTGCATCAAGCATTTCCCAGGTCTGGGAGGCGCTGTTACAGATGCACATGCCTCTCTGCCAGTGGTCAATAACAGCATACAAAAGATTTACAACGTAGACCTGGCGCCGTTTAAATATTTTATCCAGTCCTCCAATTCTCTACTTAATCCTGGCATGATTATGCCCACAGATGTGTTGATGCCAGCCATTGACGCGAAAAATCCTGCAGAGCTTTCGTATAAATTTATCACTGGTATCCTGCGCAACGAATTTCATTATGATGGTGTGGTTATGACGGACGCGCTGTATATGGATGGCATGAACCGTTTTACGGCTGCTGTTCAGGCGCTCCAGGCTGGTGATGATATGATTCTGGGTCCAAATGATAGCGCGCAGACCGCCATTACCATTCAAACCATCAAAGACGCGCTTCACAGCGGTCAGTTGAGCATGGCGCGCGTGAACGAGGCGGTAACGCGCATTATCGCGCTCAAGATGCAGTATCATATTATGCCTGCCTATACACCAGTTAGCTAAGATTGGATGCAGGGCTTTTTCCAGGCTTGATCAAACAGAAGTACAGAGATCGGTCGATCTCTGTACTTCTGTTTGATCAAGCCTGGAAAAAGCCCTGGCGCAGGATGCGATGAGATGTTATTCCAGGTCGTAGCGGAAGACAAGCATATCGCGCAGAGGAATCCCGTTTTCTGAGATCGGCGGTTGGATATAGGCGAAGAAGTCGCGTTTGACGGTGAACATGCGGAAGCCGCATTTCTGATAGAAGGCGATATTTTCCAGGGAGGCATTCGCGGTGCCGACGAAGAGAACGTGCGCGCCGCGTGCGCGCAGTTCTTCCTGAATGGCGCGAATCAATTGTCTGCCATAGCCATGCCCACGTAGTTCGGCTGGCACAGCTATATACAGAATCTCACTTGTTTCATCATCTGCCCAACGAACCACCGCGGCCCCGGCGAGCTGACCATCCGCCCACGAGGCGTACGCTATACAGGCGGGATCGAGGAGCGCTGCCTGAATGCGCTCCTCCCCTTCCTCCGCGTCCGCGAGGACTGGCAGTAAAAAGTCTGCCTCGTATCGCGGCACGCTTTTTGTTACGAACAACACCTTTGCTCTCCTTGTTACTCAATTTTGCCAATAGAGTTTTTGTTTAGAGCCCACATTTTAGCCGATTTCTTGCGGCATCACAAGGAGAATGTTCTGAAAACATAAAAACGGCAAATCTTTCTATTTAAATCTCGCGCTTACTTGTTATGGCCGCTGCCCGTGCTGGCCTGGTATAAACCAGGTAATTTCTTTTTCTCTATCTATCCATGAGTCTGCGAACAAAGTTCCAGAACTCATCGACAGAAGAGAAAAAGGAATGCAGCAGACTATGCCAGATGTTCATGCTTATCTTTCACGCATCTGTTCAGCCAGCGACGCACAATCAGAAAAGCAGCGCAACCGGTGACGAAGAGCGAGATCGGAGTAATAATCCAGAAGAGTTTGCCGTCGCTTTGAAGCAGTTTCACGGGCGCGGGCTGTGGGCGAGCGGGCGCGACCCTTGGAACCGGAGGAATGAGCATTGCCTCAGGCTGGGAGGTTGTTGCGGCCTCGGCCTCTGTCAATGTAACAGGCATGAGTACCTTTTCCTTTCAGAACGCGGCGACTTCCAACGCCAGGGACACTCTTAATAGCCACGAATAAGAGGACTCACCGTCAAGCTGGTTGATGGTGAGATCTACTATTAGTCTAGTAATTCTCTCGTAAATGGAAATTCGCATGTATCTATGTGTATAGGAGGGATAAGTTGGGGAATGGCGCAGCGCTTTTTCTCTTGACGATTGGGACTCGACACGCTATGATCCTATAAAAGAGATCGTACTCATAAGGGATAGAGCTTTTTGCTATGATGAATAAATTACGGGGGCGCAGTCTGGCGCATCCAGGGTGTTTGATTGGGATTACGGCTGGCTTGATCCTGGGCATTGTGCTGGCGGGCCTGCTGGCGATGGCCAATCTGCCGTATCTTACTGTTGTGTTGATCTGGTTTGGCCTGACTGTTGGGCTGGGCGCGATTGGCTGGTTTGTGGGGTCCGCGCTGACCTCACGTTTTCCGGCGTTGGAAGAGGATAATGCTGGCGCCGATCCAAATACGCCAGCAGGCTAGCGTTTTTTGTCAACTTATGGTATTCTAGTCTATATTGACAGTGCTTTTACTTCCCCTGGCTGTCGAGAATTTTGGAGCAGCGTCGCTTCCGGGCATTGATGCGCGTCCTGTAGGTGCCGTTTTGCGGTAAGGTATCTTTTATTACCACGACAAAACATAAGCCACCCAGAATTTTTGCGTAGAATCCAACATTCCGCGTAGAAAAAGGAGGATTCCTTATGGCTGAAAGTGAATTTCGCCGCTCCGTTTCTTCTGATAGCGCTCCGCGAGGCAGCCTGTGTGAGTGGTGTGGGAAGCCAGCCGTTTTTCAGCTAACTGCTATCGGAGGTTTTTCTCATAATGATAGCGGTCTTTTCTGCCGAGAATGCGGTGAGAAATTCTCGCGCACTGTTTCCCAGGCTGCGGTCGCCAGCCACACGCTGAGCTATAACGCCAGGTAGAACGCGTAGCAAAAAAGAGTTGCCCTGTGCGAAGTGCCACAGGCGCTTCGCACTTATAAACACTCAATTTTTGTTTGAAACAACGAAAGAGCCGGAGATGTTCGAATCTCCGACTCTTTCGTTGTTTTGTCCGAACTGGCTTACGCGTAGCGGGACATATATTTTTGCAGGTCAAAGGATTTGGCCTGTTGTACGAGGTGGTGCGCGGCCTGGTCCATGGTCTGGCGTTCTTCATGGTAGAAGACGCCGACATAGGGTTTCTCAGTTTCCATGGCCAGTTCCATCGCTTTGAAGCGATTGGTGGCATCGTGCTCAGCGGGCAGGGGCTGCACGTTGGCCTTCCAGACATCCATAGTGTTGTGGAAGGTTGGGCAGGGGCTGAGCGCGTGGATCAGTGAGAAGCCTTTGTGCTGGACGCCCTGTTCGATTAGCGCGGCCAGTTCTTTGGGCTTGGATGAGAAGCCGCGGGCTACGAAGCTGACATTCAAGCTAAGCGCGGTCGCAATCGGGTTAAACTGGGAGGCCAGCAGGCCATAGGGTGTGGACTTGGTAGTGTGGCCGGTGGGAGACGTGGGTGAAGTCTGCCCTTTGGTCAGGCCATAGATTTCGTTATCCATGACCACCAGGGTAATGTCGATATTGCGCAGGGCAGCGTGGATCAGGTGACCCGCGCCGATGCTAAACATATCGCCATCGCCGCCGACCGTCACGATGGTCAGGTCCGGGCGCGCCATCTTCATGCCCTGAGCCACTGGCAGGGCGCGGCCATGGACACTGTGGAAGCCGAAAGTGCTGACGAAATGTGGGAAGCGGCTGGAGCAGCCGATGCCCGAGACCACCACCGTCTCGTCAACCGGGCGTTTGAGCGCGGCCAGCGCGGTATAAGTGGCGTTGAGCACGCCGAAGTCGCCGCAGCCGGGGCACCAGGTAGGCTTTACATCGCTTTTGAAATCTTTAGGTGTCAGCGTAATAGTTGGTTGAGACACGATTAGCAAACCTCCTCGATAGCCCGCAGGATCTCGCCGGCGGTAAAGGGAATGCCGCCGAACTTATTCACCCGGATTGGCTGCACGCCGTATTTCGCGCCCAGCAGACTGGCCAGTTGGCCAGAATAGTTGCTCTCTGGCACGAGCAGCGTGTCCACCGAAGTAAGAAAGGTATGCAGCGCTTCATCTGGCAGCGGAGAAAGGACGCGCAGGTGCAGCGAGGCGACTTTATGCCCATTAGCGCGCGCGCGATCGACCGCTTCCTGAATGGCGCCTTCGGTTGAGCCCCAGCCGATCAGGCCAACGGTGGCGTCTTTGTCGCCGTAGAGTTCAGGCTGAGGCAGTTCTTTCATGGCGGTATCCAGTTTGCGATACCGTTTCTTCATCATTGCCACGTGGTCTTCCGGCTCGTAATCCGGGTGGCCATGCTGATTGTGCTCCAGGCCAGTCGCGGTGTAAACTGGCGAGCCAGCGCCTGGTGTTGAGATGGGTGAGATACCATTGTCGGAGTAGGCATAGCGCGCGAAATCGTGCGAACCGGCAGCGGCTGCACCAGCGGAGGCTCCCGCCAGAACCGGCTCGGAGACGTGCCCGTAGATGCCATTGCCTTCCTGGTTCGCGCTGTGCGCTTCCAGGCGGCCTTGCAGTTCCATGGGCTGGAAAGCGTTGCGGTCCACGCTTTCCACGCGGGCAGTCAGCGACTGGTCGGTCATGAAGATCACAGGCATCTGGTAGCGATCGGCCATATTGAAGGCCTGGATCATCATGCTATAGCAGTCAGCGACATTCGCGGGAGCCAGGACGATGCGCGGGGTATCGCCGTGGCCGGCTGAGAGCGCGAAGCTCAGGTCGGATTGCTCCATTTTTGTGGGCATGCCGGTGCTGGGGCCGGAGCGCTGGGCGTCCACGATTACGGCGGGCAGCTCACTCATTGAAGCAAAGCCGATCAACTCGGTCATCAGTGAAAGTCCAGGGCCGGAAGTCGCGGTCATGCCGCGGATGCCGCCAAAGGAAGCGCCGATGACCGCGGCCAGCGCGGCGATCTCGTCTTCCGCCTGGAGGAAGGTGCCGCCGACCTGAGGCAGTTCCTTGGCCAGGCCTTCCATGATATCGCTGGCCGGCGTGATCGGATAGCCCGCGAAGAAGCCGCACTGCGCTGCCAGCGCGCCCGCCACCACAGCCTGGTTGCCATTCAGCACCACGCGGTCAGCTCTGGTTACCGCGCCGAGCTGATAGCTATCGAGCTTGGCGACATGCTCCTTCACGTACTTATATGACACATCGAGAGCCAGCTGGTTCTTTTCCATCAACAATGCATTGGCTTTACGCGACTTCGCGAGTTTGGACTCGACCACCTGCGCGATTGCCTCCAGGGGAGGACCGAACAGAGCCGAGATCGCGCCCAACATAACCATGTTTTTGGTCTGGAAGAGCTGGACCTCTTTACGCGCCAGATCGTTAAACGGAATGGCATAGGTGATGTAATCACTGGTCTGCGGGGTAAAATCAGACGGGTCGTAGATCACAACCCCTCCATGCCGCAGATCCTTAATGCTGCGATCGTACGCTTCCTGATTGAGGCAGATCAGCACATCGGCGTAATCACCCATAGATTTCACGGGTTTATCGCTGATGCGCACCTGGAACAAACAGGGGCCGCCGAGAATCTCAGCCGGAAAGGTGCGGAAGGTATAGACGTGATACCCCCAGCGAGCGGCAGCCAGCGCGAGGATATCGCCACCAGAGATGGTGCCTTCGCCCGACTCTCCGCCTATCCGAATTGTTACTTCATTCTCCATTGAATGCCCCTCTAAAAATTGCTGACCGCGCCATTTTCACTTATTGATGGCGCGGCCTCACATATAACAGGCGTCGTCTGGAGAACAGACGCCTGAGAATAGCTTGCCCGTGTGTGTGGGCGAGATCTTTGAAAGTCGTCGCCTTGTGCAGCTAGCAGCTTGCTGTGCAATGAGACGCTGCTTTAATTGTGTCTGTTTTTGAGCAGTAATGAGTCCCGTTTTGATCAGCTCCTCAGCCAGTGCCTTCAGGCCGCGCACTGTTCCAGCCTTCCGTTACACCGGAAATTGGTACAGAACACTACAATTCACGATCACTATTATACCACAACCCTGCCAGTTTTGATGCACCTTTGATGTCAATATTCTGGTGGATACCGGCTAAGCTGGCTTTCCAGGCGGATCTTTTCTGTTTTTTTTGACGATTGAGATCCAGGAAAGTGGTAAGATAATAACACCTGGCCTGGCCCTCTCAGCGCTTTCTACACAGGCCGAGGTGTGCTGTAGTGTCTTCTACTCTCTTATTTTAGACGTTTTTGCTTTTCATTTTTTGCGCATCCAGGAAAGAAGGATTTCCAATGGAGTTTATGATCTTTGCCCTTCTCGCGACGGTGATGATCGCGCTTTTAAATAAGATTTGTTATCCCATCTTTTTTCTTTGATTCAGCAGTTTTCCCTCTTCCCAAGCCTGGTATCCTATGTTATAATGCGCGTATTCGGGCCCATAGCTCAGTGGTTAGTAGCAGTCCGCTCATAACGGATTGGTCGCAGGTTCGATCCCTGCTGGGCCCATTTATGGCACACGATCAAACTGACCGTGTGCCATTGCTGCGATGAGTAGCTTTTTATTGTGAATTTATCTGCCGACATTCCCTTTTACAACTCATACTCTGATGCCATCCGATATCCATTATTGGTTCTTGTTTTTTTGAGGCGTCAAGTGGTCTAGACATCTTGACAATAAGACCATTTCTGCCTATCATTATCTGTAAGACCCTGTTGCGCATTGAACAGACCGGGAGAAATGATATCTCCTATTTGACAATGTAATGTCGTTTGTTCTTGTCGCTCAGCTTCGCCTGGCTTTATGAAGTTGAGCAGACTGTAGCAAGGAGAGCTACTATGTCGCGTTTCTATCGTCGTATCTTACTTGCCGCCAGTTCCGGTTTTCTGGTTCTTATCTGTGCCGCCGTGCTGGTTTTTGCCAACTGGACCTCTGCGCACGCGGCCACGAACCTGTTGACGAATCCAGGTTTTGAGACCGGGAGCTTGAGCGGTTGGACCTGTGATGCTGGTGATACCGTGGTCACCAGCCCTGTTCACAGCGGCACGCACGCGCTTCAGATGAACCCTTCCAATTCTACCACAGGCCAGTGTACGCAGACTGTCAGCGTTCAGGCCAATACAGCGTATACTTTGAGCGGTTATCTAGATGGTCCCTACGCCTATATTGGGATCAACGGTGGTGGCTCAACCTGGACCAGCAGCAGCAGTTACACGCAGCTGACCGTGAATTTCACCACCAGTTCGTCGCAGACCAGCGTTACCGTCTACGTCCATGGCTGGTACGCGCAGGCCAGCGTCGATGTTGATGATCTCGCGCTGCTTGGTCCAGGTGGCAGCAGCACGCCGACGCCAACGCCAACCACAGGCCAGACCGCGACACCTACACCAACCGCCACCAAAACCAGCACACCGACGCCTACCCCAACGATGGGTATCACACCGACGCCAACCGTCTGTACCTCGTGCGGCGGAAGTCTGCCCAAGCACCTGATCACTGGCTACTGGCAAGATTTCACCAATGGTGCCACGGCACTGCGTTTAAGCGCAGTCAATAGCAATTACACTATCATCGCGGTCGCTTTTGCCAACGCCGATCCGAGCAAGCCCGGTGGTGTGACCTTTAGCGTCGACTCTGGCCTCTCATCGGCTCTGGGAGGCTATAGTTCCTCGCAGTTCATCAGTGATATCAACACTCTCCACTCACAGGGCAAGAAAGTGATCATTTCAGTGGGTGGTCAGAATGGTACGATCAGCGTCTCGGATTCCACGAGCGCGGCGAACTTCGCGAACAGCGTGTTCAGTTTGATGCAGCAGTACGGTTTTGACGGGGTCGATATCGACCTGGAGAACGGTATCAACGTGACCTTCATGAGCAGCGCGCTCCAGCAGTTGTCCGCGAAAGCAGGCTCCAGTCTGATCATCACGCTGGCTCCGCAGACCATCGATATGCAATCGACCAGCAGCGGCTACTTCCAGCTCGCGCTGAACATTAAGAGCATCCTCACCATCGTGAATATGCAGTACTACAACTCGGGCACCATGCTGGGCTGTGACGGAAACGTCTATGCCGAGGGGACCGAGAACTTTATCACCGCGCTGGCCTGCATTCAGTTGCAGGGTGGGCTGCGTCCTGACCAGGTTGGAATTGGTTTCCCCGCCTCCAGTTCGGCGGCAGGCGGCGGCTTTGTTTCGCCCTCGGTGGTCAACGCCGCGCTTGATTGTCTGGCCACTGGCAGCAACTGCGGCTCCTTCGTGCCACCTTCCCACTGGAGCATCCGCGGGGCCATGGACTGGTCGATCAACTGGGATGCCTCGAACGGAAACAGTTTCGCGAACACAGTCGGGCCTCATCTGAGTTCGTTGCCATAAAAAACTCTGCTCCACTGTTGCGCGAGCAACGCAGAGCGAGGTGTCTCTCGCACAACAGTGGAAAGGAGAACTCTCTTACACCGTTTTGACAAGCGATAAGATTGTTGTCTGTCAAAACGGCGAGGAAGAACTCGATATCTTTTTCAGTGCGCATGGGTGCCCCCTTCCGCTCTTGTCTTGAGCGAAAGGGGGCATGTTTTCTCCAGTTTCTCTTCTTTGATGATCAGAGGCCCTGTATGTAGAGCGGATAAAGGAGGATGCGTCGTTCTTAACCTGCGCGGTTTTGCTCGTTGCCGACGCATGGCTACAGATGTGATTTGGATCGTGCTTTCGCGTTTATATAGATAAAGATGTAATTGGCGGAAAAAGGCCAGCATGGAGAGCGTGCCAGGGGTCTTTTTTAAGGAGCGAAATTGATGGATGTAATTGAGCGCTATTGTGCAAAATGTGGCGCTGCCTGTTCTGCATCTGATCCCGCGTGTGGAGCTTGCGGAGCGTCGCTCAAGGTAACCAGGCCGTTGGATCAAAAGGCCCATTCTCCTTTGCCTGAACTGCGCCTGGCGGAGCACTTGCAGACATTGCAATTATTTGAGGATCGTTATCGAGTGATACGCCAGGCAGGCGCGGGCGGCTTTGGAGCAGTCTACGAGGCGCTGGATACCTGGGAGGAGCGCAAGGTAGCCATCAAAGAGATCGGGCTGGCGGGTCTGAGCGCGCAGGAAGTGATTGAAGCGACTGGTTCTTTTAATCGCGAAGTGCAGATGCTTTCCAGTTTGCTGCATTCTGGCATTCCGCGTATGTACGAGCAATCGACGGATGCCGATCACTGGTATCTGGTAATGCAGTTTATCGAGGGGCAGACCCTGGAAAAGATTCAGATGCAGGCGAGTGGTGGGCGGCTACCGTTTGAGCAGGTGGTGCAGATCGGCATCCAGATCTGCACGGTGCTGGAATATCTGCATCGCCAGCAGCCGGCGGTGATTTTCCGCGATCTCAAGCCCGCGAATATTATGCTTGCGCCGAAGGGCAACCTCTATCTCATCGATTTTGGGGTCGCGCGCCGTTATCAAAAGACAAGAACGCGCGATACTATTGCCTTTGGTTCGCCCGGTTACGCGGCGCCGGAGCAGTATGGCCGGGCGCAGACCACGCCGCTGGCCGATATCTATAGCCTGGGGGCTCTGCTCCACTGCTTGCTGACTGGCAGCGATCCTTCCGAGCATCCTTTCAAGTTTCCTCCCCTGCGCGGCTATCATGTTGATGGCACGCGTGAAATGGACGCGCTGATCCAGCGCATGGTAGCCTCTGACCCTATGCAGCGGCCCCAGAAGGCGCGGGCTGAATTACTCATGATCCAGGAGATCTATTCACAGGGGAAGAAGCGCGGGCGGCTCTGGATTCCGCCAGTCGGTCAGACCCCGCCTCCAGTGGTTTTGCCCGCTGGCGGTCAGCCGCTGGCAGGTTCTGCGCCTCAGCCAAAACAACCCGCGCGTAAAACGAGCCGCAGGCGTGTCCTGGTCAGTAGTTTAATCGTTGGCGGTTCGCTTCTGACCATTGGCGGGGTCTCGGTGTGGGGGAGCAGTCTGAAAAGAACGGGAACGAGCATTTCTTACACCAGCGTCCTGGTTGATACAACCCCGACTGTGGATGACGCCACGCCAACCGATACCACAACCGCTGTGACACAAAATACAGATGCGACCCCTACCTCCAGTAGCGGTGGGCCTGTTGTGCCCGTTGATGGCCCAATTTACTGGTCTGTTGACATGAACTATGCCGTGGTTTTTAAAGATCAACAACAATTGGATGTGTATTCTGTCAAACCACAGCGTTTTTTGTATACTATACCTTTACCAGATGACGCATATTATTATGATAATGGTCGCACAATAGTATGGTCTCCAGGTGCAAGGGAATTTTCCTTCAATACCTCTATAGACATTTTCATTTGGGATATTCGGCAGAAGCAGCAATATACCCTTTCTCAGGCGACTGATCCTGTAGTCTGGTCACCTGATGGCCAGTACCTTGTGACTGGTGGTGTATCGACTGGAACAGTCCTTCTCCTGGTGCGTGCAGCGGATGGTAAGCAACTTTCGCAGACCTACTTTGACGATCCAGATGCGTTAGATTACATTGGCTGGTCTCCTGACAGCCGATATCTTGTTTTTCCCACGACCAGTACTAAAAATTGGCAATCTGGCCAGCATTGGTCGATGACCCTATGGGATAGCTGGAACTGGAGAAAAGTGGGTGAGATCGGCGGTGATTTGCCAGGGAGTCCGGGAGGGGTTTCATACTATACCGCCTCCGGTTTAGCCTGGTCGCCGGACGGAAAAACCATCGCCGTGGGAATAAATAATGATATCTGGCTGATTCACCTGGTTTATAACCAGGCAGGACCGCGCCAGAAAGGTAACTCGATTCTGTCCGGGGCGGCAATCAATAGCTCATCTGGATTTACCACAAACACGTTGACCTGGGCGCCTAACAGTCGTTATCTCGCGATTAGCCAGAAAGAAGTATATGGAGGACTTTCCATTTACGATGTTTCTGGTGGCCAGCGGTTGTTAACCGGCCATAATAGCTCTGTAGACGGCTTTGCCGCTCTGGCCTGGGCCGCGGATAGTAAGAGCGTAACGACTGCCGATGGTGAAAACGTGTTATCTATCTGGAAATGGTCGTGATAGACGCCAGTATCTCACCACGTGGAGAGAAGGAGCCTGATCTATGGTTGTGGTTGAGCGTTCTTGCCAGCTATAAGCAGAAGGTTATAGAAATCCTTCCTTTTCTTCATTGATTAACTCTTGCGCGTTGTTCATTCCTGCCCTAAGCTATATATGTACAATGAAAATGTTACAAAAAGAAACACGCTTGTGAGGAATAGCAATGCAAGATGTTAGGAAAGAAGAGTCCGCAGCGGCACAGGGTCCCGCGGTGGTTGATACCGAGCAGGTACCGGAGTTCAAGTATTTGCCGCATGTTGTGATCGTGGGCGGCGGTTTTGGAGGACTGCTGGCGGCGAAGGCTTTGAAGGACGCGCCTGTGCGCGTGACCTTGATCGATCGGAATAATCACCATCTGTTTCAGCCGCTGCTCTACTGGGTGGCAACTGCCGGGCTTTCACCCGCGGATATCTCTTCACCGATCCGGCACGTGCTGCGCAGGCAACGCAACACCAGTGTGCTGATGGCCGAGGTCAGCGGTATTGATATAGAGAAGCAGCGTGTGCTGATGGGCGAGCGTACGCTGCACTATGATTACCTCGTGCTGGCCACTGGAGCGCGAGATAACTACTTTGGCCATAACGAGTGGAGCAAATACGCGACCGGCCTGAAATCTATCAGCGAGGCGACGACCATTCGCAGTCATATTCTACACGCCTTTGAACAGGCTGAGATGGAGACGGACGATCAGAAGATCGAGGAACTGCTAACCTTTGTCATGGTCGGAGCGGGTCCGACAGGTGTCGAGATGGCCGGCGCAACTGCTGAACTGGCTCATAAAGCGCTGGCGAAGGATTTTCGCCGCATCAATCCCGCCAGAGCGCGGGTGATCCTGGTCGAGGCGGGACCGCGTATCCTTCCCACTTTTCCCGAAGGTCTGGCCAGAAAGGCGCACAAAGCGCTCAACCGTCTGGGAGTAGAGGTCAGAACAGGGACGCCAGTGGAGGAGATCGACGCGAACGGAGTCACCATCGACGGCCAGCGCGTAGCTTGCAAAACGGTGGTCTGGAGCGCGGGCGTGTCTGCTTCTCCGGCTGGCACATGGTTAGGCGCGGAAATGGACCGCGGTGGGCGCGTGCGCGTCAACGCAGACCTGACCCTGTCAGAACACTCGAACATCTTTGTCATCGGCGACACCGCGACCCTCAACCAGGATGGCCGGCCACTGCCAGGAGTCGCGCCCGTTGCCATGCAGCAGGGCCGTTATGTGGCGGCGTTGATCAAGCAGCGTGTTACCACGGGCGGAGCGGAAAAGCCGTTTCGCTATGTCAACAAAGGGAATCTGGCCACCATCGGGCGCTCGTACGCGATTGTCGATCTCAAGGGCATGCGCGCCACCGGCCTGGCGGCGTGGGTACTCTGGCTGGTTGTACACATCTACTACCTGATTGGGTTCCGCAACCGCCTGGTCACGCTTTTTCAGTGGGCCTGGACCTACTTTACCTATAACCGCGGCGCGCGCTTAATCACGACTGGCAACGAATACGAATGAGTCGTTTTACCTCCTTGCTACAGTGAAAAAGAAAGGTTTGCCAGGAATGCCTGTTCTCGTCCATGGCTGCTGAAACCCTGTACGCGAGGCTGGCGTGTTAGTCTGGGAAAGGCTTGCCAGATTCAATTCAGGCAAACCCGAGAGATAGTAAGATGTTTTTGTTGAGAAGAGGAGATGGAGATGGCTACCAGAACAGCACCCGCACATAAGCCCGCTGGCACGATGGAGGGCCAGCCTAAATTGCGACAGCGCTCGCGAGAGATACAGGGCTTTCAGCAGTTACGCTCATTGCCCCTTGAGATGCCCGAAGCGGTGATTGGACAGAGTATAACGCTGCTCAACCAGGTAGTGGTTGATTCGATCACGTTGTACAATTTGTATAAGAAACATCACTGGCAGATGTCAGGTCCGACTTTTTATCAACTGCATCTGTTATTAGATAACAACGCTGAAGAAATAGAGCATAGCATCGACCTGGTTGCCGAGCGCATTCAGATGCTTGGCGGAGTCACACTGGGCATGCCCTTTGATGTTGCCGAGCGTACAAAGATCGAGCGCCCGCCGTTGGGTATGGAAAGCGTGCCCGCCATGCTTTCGCGTACCGTGGAAGCCCACGCGGCCGTTCTTCGCACTGTTCGCGAAGGCATCGAATTGACCCAGCGCAACAAAGATTACGGCACCAATGACATGCTCGTATCCGATCTGCTGCGTATGCACGAAATGCAGATATGGATGCTTTCCCAGCACCTGGTTGATACCCCCCTGGCCTGCGATACCAGCGGACAGCGTCCTGACTAAGATTGCATGCCTCCTCTGGAGGGAGAAGAGCAACAGGCTTGAAGTGGGCTGTAGCCCAC
>DASVMX010000399.1:0-2553 GCA_036384215.1 Ktedonobacteraceae bacterium
CAGGGGCGCTGCCCCTGCCGGAGCGCGAGGTGTCCTCGCGAAGACCTTTTTTCTTTCATTTTGCGCCGCCGCAGGCGGCGCAAAATGAAAACGAACAGAATAGTACTAGAGCGTTGTGTCTCCCTGTTCATAAGAGCACTCCGGCGAGGGTTTTGGGAGCCACGACGCGTGCACTCTGCTGGAGGATCAGTTGCGCGACCTGGCGCGCGCTGCCCAGGCTGGGGTCCGCGAGGAAGCCTGCGCCGATCCAGTCGCTAGCAAGGTAAAGGTTGGCGATGCCGGGAACCGTGGGAGTGGGCCGGCCAGCGTAGCCGCCCTGGCTGGCGGTGGGCAGCATACCAATGGCCTCGATGTGCGGCAGGAAAACGCGTTTGACCAGCAGGTCGCGCCAGCCCGGCTGCGCCGCGTCCAGCAGTTCTTCCAGTTCGCGCTCGTCCTGCCTGGGATCACCCAGGTGCAGCGGATCAAGATGCTTGAAGGCCGAGATTAACGCACCACCTTCAGGGGTAACCTTTGTGTATGCTGATTGGGCGGACATGAAGCGCGGTTTTTCCAGGTCTTGCACGACCGCGTGGCGCGGTTCCGGCAAGCGTTTCAGAGCGACATCCAGGCAGGCAACTCGCGCGGGAATCAGGGGTTTGACAATCTCGCGCAAAGGAGCATAGGCTCCTCCATCCACCATCTTAAGCGCCTCGTCGGGGCTGGTAGCCAGGATAACATGAGCAGCGGACAGCACGCTCCCGTCTTGCAGCCGCACGCCCTGAACCTTGCCCTCCTGATATGCAACAGCCGCCACGCGGCTACCGCTGACAATGCGCGCGCCCGCCTCTTCCGCGACCTTGCGCAACCCCTCTACCAGGGTCTGCCAGCCGCCCTCGACGTAGTGAACTGGGTGTTTGAGCGAGCGCTGCAACTTGGAGATAAAAACCTCCGCGCTGACCAGATCGAGCGCGGAACTATACACAAAGACGTGCGCGGTCGAAGCCAGCAACTGGCGCACCAGCGGGCGCTTGATAGCCTGCTCTAACCATTGCTGCACGCTCGCATTCGCCAGGCTTCTGGCGTTCAGACGCGGCAGGCTAGTGAAGAGGAGGGCCAGTTCCATCTTATCGCCAGCCTTCAGCAGATGGCTGCCGAACAGCGCGGACATGCTCGCCGGGAAAGTGTAGACCTGGCCCTGGCTCAACAGAAACGTCTCTTTGGGGCTGCCATAGCGATACGTTACCCCTAATTCTCTCAACACCTCCGAGGTAGCTCCACCCGTATAGACCGCGTGGATGCCCCGGTTAAAGAGATAGCCATCGTGATTCTGCGTCGACGCGCGCCCGCCCAGGTGCGCCGACTTCTCAAAAAGTGTCACAGCAATCCCCGTCCGCGCCAGGTAACCAGCCGCGCTCAACCCGGCCAGTCCACCACCGACGATAATAACCTCTGTTTGTGTCGCGGTCATTTCCATTGTTTTCACCTTCGTCTTCGCTTGTAATTCAGCTGCAAGATCTTTGATGCAAACAAGACAGGAGGGCATAGAAGTTTGTGACAGATTTTGGCGAGGAGATCGATGGAGAGGAAAACACAGCGGGGGCGCCAACACAGCGGGGGCGCGGCTCCGGTGTTACAATGCGTGTGCGTCAGAGCCGCGCCGCCAATGCCCACGGGTTGCGCAACTTTTAGCCGAAGCAGCTTTGCGGGCTCGTTCAATGCTCTCGCTTTTTTCTAGCAAGGGATTGGAAATACCTCTGCCTTATGAAAACAGGAGAATGAGAAAGAATGCTCCCAATTATTCTATGAGCCAATTCACTGCTGAGCTAAATCTCGTTGTGCATCCCATTGGTACATCCAGATACACACAACAAGTTATGGTTTAAGATCCAAATACTGGTGAGTTGGTGTTGTATGGGCTTTCACATTGCCGTGAATTACTTCCAGTGGTGCCAGATTGTACGGATGGCCCAACTGCGGAGCGAGGCTTTGCTGGAGCCAGGCCGCCGCTGCTTTCTCAAACTGGTCTAATTGAGCCTTTTCCTCAAAGACGGCGATCTGAAGCGACTCATCATCGCTGACATGTACGGCGTAATGCGCTACAAGCCCTGGAATCTGCCTCATCTGGGGAAGAAGTTCTTGATTACCAAGGCGCACGGCTTCTTCAGACCTATGATCAATCCGAAAACGATAGATAGCGACATGCATGGTTTGCTCCTTTCTTCGCGCTGCTCCTTTTTCATGCCATTGTTTGCACTTGAGCACCGCTGCTCTGTGATCAGAGTTGTTGTGATGTTGGTAGAGAGAAGTACTGCCCGGAACCGTGCCGGGTAATGTATTGCCTGCTCGCCATCGACATGCGGTATCTGGTATGGGCTTGCTTTGGCCTGGCAGTGCGTCTCTCCACCTGATCCTTGAAGGAAAAAGTGGCAAATTCTTCCACCATCCCTCCTTTCTCAGAAACACAACTATTAATAGCATTTACTTCTTCCACAGAAAAGTATAACATAATATATATATTTCTGCCACCTGGAACAAAAGAGGAGTCAGGGCTGTTGCAAGATCTTTCTCTTC
>DASVMX010000400.1:0-4549 GCA_036384215.1 Ktedonobacteraceae bacterium
CCCTCGTGGCTGCGCCGCAGGCGCAAAGCCACAACTTTTGAGAAGCCCTGCTGGAGATTCTCGCGTGCATTGACGCCAATCGTTTCCTGATGTATTATCGTTGCGGGCAAATTGGAAAGAAGATAGAGGATGTCGGGAGCTGCTTATGACGAAGCATATAGTTGTGGTTGACGACGATAAAGAGATCCGCGAAATTATTACTTTTGTGCTGGACCATCACGGCTTTGACGTGGCGGCGGCCAGCAATGGGGCACAGCTCCAGAGCCTGCTGGCTACGCGCGTTCCCGATCTGGTTCTCCTGGATGTGATGATGCCAGGCCAGGATGGCTATCAGCTTTTTTATCACCTGCGCACTAATCCCCTGACTCGCTCTATCCCGGTCATAATTATGACCGCCCACGCCGAGGATATCTACGCGCGCATCACCCATGACCTGGGCGCGGTCCACCTGACCAAACCTTTCCACCCGCTGCACATGCTTGAGAAGGTCAAAGCTCTGCTGGCCGACGAGCAGCCCTGAACTTGCTTTTCTGCCTGCTCTCTTTTACAATGCAAGCAGGAAAAGTCTGACCATTTGACGAAAAAACACTATTTGTTCAGGAACAAAAGGAGAGGATTGTGCCAGGTCACAGTATACGTATCGCAGGAAAAAGAGCCGCAGGAGAGGAGCTTTCAAAGCGCGAGGAACGGGCGCACCGGATTTTGGACGCGGCGGCGGAGTTGATCCAGCGCTGGGGTTATAAAAAAACCGCGATCGATGATATCGCCCGGCTGGCGGGTGTGGCAAAGGGCACGATCTATCTCCACTGGAAGACACGCGAGGATCTGTTTGTGGCTCTCTTCCTGCGCGAAGCAATCGAGACAATGAAAGCGATGACTGAACGCATCGACAGCGATCCCGCGGGCATTCGTCTGAGCAGCGTCATTAAAAATGCCATGTATGTCATCATGACACGCCCGCTGTCCAGGGCACTTTTCATCCGAGATGTCAGCGTCCTCGGTGAACTCTTGCAGCAGGGACGCGAAGACCTGGAGACTCTCTCGCAGCAGAAGCTGCTGGCTGGCCGGCAACTGCTCACTTTTTTCCGCTCGAAAGGGGCGCTGCGCATCGATCAGGACCTGGAAGAGCAAATCAAAGCCTACGCCACAATGGTTATCGGAACCATTATCGTAGATCAATATATGCCCGCGGACCTGCAATCCTCACCCGAAGAGTCCGCTCAGCGCCTGGCCGCGATGATCCGAGACACACTCGAACCCACCGAGCCGCTCTCTCCTGAAACCCAACAAGAACTAAAAACCACCTGGGACCACTTTGTCGAGCAAATTATGCAAATGCTGGATAAACATTTACAAAAAGGGGCGTAACTATTCAGGTTCCCTGGCGCTGAGGAGTCACAGAGCAAGGAAACCCGAATAGTTACAAAAGGTATTCTGATCGATTCACTTTGTGCATACAGCGACTACTGCATATTCTGTGGAATAGGAATATCTTGCATGCCTGGAACTCTGAAGGTCAGCTTGATTGAGCCAAACCAGATGCTATCTCCATGCTGGAGCAATTCTGGTTTGAGCGGCGTCAGAACAAGTTCGCCAAGGCGGGTTTTATTTCGGCTCTTGAGATCTTCGATATAGAAGAAGGTCTTCTCAAAACGGATGCGCGCGTGCTGGCGGGAAACAGTGACCCTGGGGTCAAAGGCAGTCAGATCGATCTCTGGCTTGATTCCGCGCTTGGGGTCGAGGCGCCCGACAATCACGTACTTTTCCTTGAGTGGGATGCGCTGCAACGGCTCACCTTCGCTCTCAAGATCCAGATAGGCATAGACAGCAGCGTTGTCGGGCACCAATGGGTCGCTGGTGGCCAGGTTGCGCAACGCCTCTTTGCTGATAATCATGGTATCGAAGGCCTCGATAGGCGTGTTCGCTGGCATAGAGGCCATCTCGGTGGTCAGATCCGCGCTTTTTGCCGGGCGCGCCAGGTCGATCTGCGGCAGTGAACGGTCTTCGTCCGCCGTACCTGGGCGCGGCAGGTCATTGAGAGCAGCCAGCAGAGCCATGGCGTGAGGATAGCGCTGTTGTGGATTTTTCGCCAGTGCGCGCTCAACAATCTCCTGGAGCGCGGGCGGGGTGCTGTGTTTGAACTGGACCATCGGCGGCACCGGACTATTGCTCTGGAGCATGCTGGTCTCCGCGGGTGTGCGCCCGACGAAAGGTGGACGACCCGTTACCAGTTCAAAGAGCAGTAGCCCCAGAAGATACACATCGCTGGCAACGCCAATTGAGCCCTGAAAAAACTGCTCAGGCGCCATGTAGCGCGGATCAAGATAGCCGACATCCTGGGAACTCTGCCCGGACATATAGCCTAACTGGCGATAAATAGCACGCAAGCCCACATCGTCGATCTGCGCGCGGTCATCCAGCCCGATGATATCCACGGTAATTAAGGATGGGCGGAGATCAGTATCCGTGCACCCGTTGCTCTGGAGAGCGACAACGCCGCGTACTATCTGTGTGGCAAGGTCCAGCGCGCGCGCGAGGCTGATATTCTCTGTATCCATCAAATGACGCAGAGTAATACCCCGCGGAGGGTCGGTCACAATATACGCCCTGTTCTCAAATATCCCCCAGTTAAAGACACTGATCACATGCTGCGATTGCACCTGGCGCCGGCGCT
The DNA here is from genome assembly GCA_036384215.1 of Ktedonobacteraceae bacterium. Classification (GTDB taxonomy): domain Bacteria; phylum Chloroflexota; class Ktedonobacteria; order Ktedonobacterales; family Ktedonobacteraceae; genus Paraktedonobacter. The sequence continues at coordinate 2,675 of DASVMX010000400.1, forward strand.
CTAAAGATCCAAGGGCCTGGCGCGCTTGCGCTGGATCGGCAGAGGGCAAGAGATTGATCACCAGCAGACCGACTACCCCATTGGTATTACGGTTATAAGCGCTGTAGCTGGTGAGAGGTGGGGCAGAGGTAATCACCTGCCCCACCTGGTAGACGCCAGCGACCAGACGCGAGTTGCGCTGTGTCATGGCTTGCAAAGCCCCCTTTTATTTCATCTCAATTATACAATTGTTTCTGGATATACGGCGGGATCTGATTCCAATCGCCGTTGACAGGCTGGAGAATATACTGCCCGTCGCTGGCAGTTGCGTCCTCCAGCACATTCTGGTTGCTCAGTCCTACGCGGTGCGCGTCGCTCAGGTTCATCTTCAACGCGAACTGGGACAGGTCCGCCAGCGAGAGATTCGCATACAGCGTGTGCTTCAAGGTATCCATAGCATTGAAGAGCTGCGGCCAGGTCTGCCACTGCTTCAGTTTAAGCAGCGCGGCCTGCATAATCAACTGCTGGCGCCGGGAACGTCCAAAATCGCTTAATTCAGCCTGATTGATCGATCTGGCTGAGCTGCACACCTCCACAGGCTCGCGCGCTCGCGCGTACTCGATCGCCGTCGCTCCGTCCATATGTTGCACGCCCTTGTTGAACTGGATTTTGAGCCAGCCCGCGTCCACCGCGGCGTCATCGTTTTTTGGATAGCAGGCATTAAACGAGTCTGGCACATTTACATCGACGCCCCCAATAGCATTGATAAAGTCCTTAAAACCGGTAAAGTTGATCGTCATCCAGTAATTGATCTGCAAACCGGTGATCTTTGAGATCTTCGCGGCAGTTGCGTCGCCCCCGGCCACTGGATTGGTATTGGTCGCGCCAGCGGCCACCGGATAGACCGCGTTGAGCTTGGTATAGTTGCCTGAATTCGCGGGATTCTGCACCCACAGGTCACGCGGGATTGAGACCAGCGTGGTATGATGGCTCTGCGGCAGCAGGCTAATAATGACCATAGAATCCGTCAGGAAAGAGCCGTCGTGCCCGGAACCGCCATAGCCCATAATCAGAAAATTCACGCGATCACTGCCCCCCATGTAACCCGTCTGCGTGCTCAGCGGACTCTGGTTCGAGATCGCACTGCCAAAGGCCAGTACCTTCTGCGTGGTGATAAAGAGGAAAATGAAGAGTACCACACCGATCACAAGGGTGCTCAGACAGCCCAGCGCGCAACCGCGTCTCCTGCGCTGGCGGCGGCGCGGCAACCTGATGCCAGCCTTGCCAGCATCGGGCCCAACATACCCACCAAGCGGCGTAGTAGGCTGATACACGGGAACATCATTCTGATTCGTCGAAAAAGCCGGACGCGTCGCCGCCAGCTCATCCGAGTTCCGCGCAGGAAACTGGTACGGCTGATGCGCGCCCCCCTGCGGCTGATTGCCTCTCCACGGACTATAATATGGCGTCTGCCCCCCTGGCAGGGTCGGTTCATTATCTGATGAATAGTTATCTGGCATAAGAAAGATCCTTTAAAATGGGTATGATGACCAGTACGCTAGCAAAAATTCTCTTTAAAAACTGCTCTCTGTCCCTAATCCTCACGCGAAAACGGTCAGGCACGCTTCGCTGATCACACAACTAGAGAATAGAGACGTTATTTTACCCTGTAAGGTAACCCATTATATCGCATTTAAATTCATCTTGCAGTGAACCTGTTTTCTTTTTGCGAGCCGCCGCAGGCGGCGAGTTCAGAGAATGCATAAGCCCTATCTCTCAGGAACATTCCCTGGTTGATGAAACAGGGAATGGCCATCCGCGGAGAATAAAAGGGCCAGAACAGAGAGAAGAAGAGCGGCAGGCTCTGGAAGCCGGTTTAGCTTCCAGAGCTTGCCG